>JBJMXC010000172.1:0-11378 GCA_045809825.1 Chthoniobacterales bacterium
CGCTGCCGAACATCGCGCCGGAGGTTGATGCGCAAACCGTTCGCCATCCGGTTGGCGTGTGCGTCGGGATCACGCCTTACAATTTCCCGGCGATGGTGCCGATGTGGATGTTCCCGCTCGCGATCGCCTGCGGCAACACCTTCGTCCTGAAACCGAGCGAGAAAGTTCCGCTCACGGTTGTGATGATCATCGAGCTGCTCGAAAAAGCGGGCTTGCCGAAAGGTGTGCTCAATCTGGTCCACGGAGGACGCGAATGCGTGGATGCGTTACTGACTCATCCGAAAGTAAAAGCAATCTCCTTCGTGGGATCGTCGCCGGTCGCGAAATACATTTTCGAAACGGGCACGCGAAACGGAAAACGGGTCCAGGCGAACGGCGGCGCGAAGAACTACATCGTCGTCATGCCCGACGCCGACGTGTCCAACACGGTCGACGCTCTTTCCACCGCGGCGTTCGGATGCGCCGGCGAACGTTGCATGGCTGGTTCAACCGCCATTGCGGTGGGCGCAGCCGCCGATCGCGTTCTGCCGTCCCTCGTCGAGGCTGCACGCTCGATCCGGGTCGGGCCGACTGATGTCGAGGCGCAACCTGACATGGGCCCGGTCATCACTGCGCAGCATCGCGATCGGGTGGCGAGTCTTGTCGCTACTGGTGAGAAAGAAGGCGCCCGGGTGATTTGTGACGGTCGCGGCGCCCGGATTGAAAACGCGCCGAACGGTTTCTACATGGGCGCGACGATCGTGGACCAGGTCCGCGATGAGATGACGATCGCGCGCGAAGAAGTTTTCGGCCCAGTCCTCAACGTCATGCGGATGGAAGATCTCGATCACGCGATCGAAATCGCAAACCGATCCGCCTACGGCAACGGCGCAGCGATCTTCACCCAATCCGGAAAAGCCGCGCGCGAATTCAAACACCGCGTCAAAGCCGGCATGGTCGGGATCAACGTCGGCGTCCCCGCGACCATGGCGATGTTCCCCTTCACCGGCTGGGATGAATCGTTCTACGGCGATCTCCACATCCAGGGAAAAGAAGGCGTGCAGTTTTACACGCAGCAGAAGGTGGTGACCACGCGGTGGTTTGGGGATGGAGTCGGAGACGTCTGGAAGAAATGATCGCGCCGCCGATGAAATCCCAAATCCTAAATCCCAAGTTCCAAAGAAATCCCAAGCACCAAATCCCAAGGAAGACCTGGCCGCGCCATCAGCCTTTGGAGCTTGGAACTTGGAGCTTCTTTGGGATTTGGGATTTGGAGCTTGGGATTTCTGCCCGATGAGCCTGCTCATAAGGCAGGGCGAAATCGTCACCGGCACGGAGCACTACATCGCGGATATTTTCTGCGAACACGATCGGATCACGCATATCGATCGGAGGATTGAGGCGCCAGCTGGCGCGGAGGTGATCGACGCGAGCGGGAAATATGTTTTCCCGGGGTTCATCGATCCGCACGTCCACATCTACCTGCCGTTCATGGGAACGTTCTCGAAAGATACCTACGAGACGGCGAGCAAAGCGGCGCTGGTCGGCGGGACGACGACGATGATCGAGATGGTTTGTCCCTCGCGCGAGATGAGTGCGGCGGAAGGTTTTCGGCTTTGGCAGGAACGGGCGGCGGGAAAGTCGGCCTGTGATTACACCTACCACATGGGGGTAACGCGGTTCGATGACGAGAACGCGAGACAATTGCGCGAGATCGTCGCGGCTGGCATTTCCTCGTTTAAGATTTTCCTGGCCTACAAAGGCGCGTTTGGGATCGATGACGCCGAGCTCTACCAGACGCTGAAGCTGGCGAAAGAGCTGGGCGTTATTGTAACTGCACATTGCGAAAACGAGACCCTCGTCGCCGAGCGGCAAAAAGAATTGCTGGCCGCGGGCCTGACGGGACCAGAGCAACATCACGAGAGCCGCCCGCCGATCGTCGAAGCGGAAGGCGTCCACCATTTGATGACGTTCGCCGAGCTGACGGGCGCCCACGTTTACATCGTCCACCTGAGTTGCGACGAAGCGTTACGGGAAGCGCTCCGGGCGCGGCATCGCGGCGTCAACGTGTCGATTGAGACATTGATTCAATATTTGGTGCTCGATAAGAACGACGCAGCCCGGCCGGAATTCGAAGGCGCGAAGTATGTGATGTCGCCTCCCCTGCGCGACAAAAGCAATCAACCCGTCCTTTGGAATGGATTGAGCAGCGGCGAAATCCAAATCGTCGCGACCGATCACGCGCCTTTCGATTTCAAGTCGCAAAAGCCAATGGGCCGCGACGATTTCACGAAGATCCCCAACGGCATTCCTTCTCTCGAGGACCGGGTGAACCTTCTCTACACTCATGGCGTCAAGACGGGGAAGCTTGATCTGCACACCTTCGTGAATGTCGCGAGCACCAATGCTGCAAAGACGTTCGGATTGTTCCCGCGCAAAGGCGCGATCCAAATCGGCGCGGACGCGGACCTCGTCGTTTACGACCCGGAGTATCGCGGCAAGATCTCGGCGAAGAGCCAGCAGATGAACGTCGATTACAGCGCGTTCGAGGATTGGGAGATCGAAGGCCGACCGGACGTGGTGACGGTCCGCGGTGAAGTCGCGGTGCGCGACAGCAAATTCGTCGGCACTATCGGCCGTGGACGGATGCTGAAACGCGAGCCGACTCATTTTTAGCCATGCGGCCCCGCTTTAGCCGGCGACATTTCATCGTTGTTGGGCTGCGCGCGATCGTCGGCCTGATTTTCGCGCACTTGGCGGCTCGCCTCGGCCAGGCGTCGCCAGGGCCACGATTGCGCGCCCGGCCAGGGAAGCCGAAGCAACGCACGACGCCTGGACGACACGCTTTTGGGTTGGGCGGTTCGCGCGATGGATTTTTGTCAGTGCCCGAAAGCTATCGTCCGGAAAGACAGATACCCCTGATCCTGATGCTGCACGGATCGCATATGCAAAGCGCAAACTTCACCAAGTTCTGCGAATCAGCGGCCAAGGAGTCAATCGCGGTCGCCGTTCCCGAATCTCGCGGCCTGACCTGGGATGGCGTCCGGGGTGTATTTGGCCCGGACATCGAATTTCTGGACCGGGTTCTCGCATCCGTTTTCGATCGCCTCGCCGTGGATCAGCGCCGTCTTGCAATCGCCGGATTTTCGGACGGCGCATCCTATTCGCTCTCGGTTGGTTTGAGTAATGGCGATCTTTTCTCTCACGTAATTGCCTACTCCCCGGAGTTCCTTAACGCGCCAACGCGGTATGGGAAGCCGCCCATTTTCATCACCCATGGAGCGCGCGATCCCGTCCTTTCAGTGAATTCCACCGAACGGGTGGTCCGCGGATTGCAGAGTTCGGGCTACCAGGTCGAGTTCAAAGAATTCTCGGGCGGCCATTTCATGCCGGCGGATTTGGTGAAGGAATCGTTCCGCTGGTTTTTGGGTGGGCGCGGGTAACGCCTTATCGCCAATTAATCCTGCTTATCCTCATGATCATGCTCCGAATTTTCCGCAGCGTGCCGTATCCGGATCAGAAGCATGAATAGAAGCACGATGGGAGACGCGCCGGATGTCGAAGTCTCGATCGAAATCGAGCACTCGACCCTCTACAACAAGGACCTCGCGCCGGTTGCGCGCGCGAAGCGAACGTGGCGCGTCGGCAGCTTCGCGGCGCTTTGGATTTCGATGTCGGCCTGCATCCCAACCTACATGCTCGCTTCGTCATTGATCGGCGGTGGCATGAATTGGTCGCAGGCGATTCTCACCATTTTTCTCGGCAACCTTATCGTTGTCATCCCGATGATCCTGAACGCGCATGCCGGCACCCGTTACGGCATACCCTTTCCTGTTTTTTGCCGCGCGTCGTTTGGGACCCGCGGCGCCAACGTCCCCGCCCTTATGCGCGCCTTCGTCGCCTGCGGATGGTTCGGGATCCAGACCTGGATCGGCGGCGAAGCGATCTACAAAATTCTTGGGGTCGTTTTCCCGGGCCTAACGAGTGCCGGCGCGCCGGCATTTCTCGGAATCACCCTGGCCGAGTTCGTCTGCTTCCTCTTCTTTTGGGCGATCAACATGTTTGTCGTCTACAAGGGGATCGAGTCGATACGGTTTCTCCTCAACATCAAAGCGCCGCTCCTGATCGCCCTTGGGCTGTTGCTTCTGTGGTGGGCGTATCGAAACGCCGGAGGCTTCGGACCGATTCTCGCACAGCCCTCGGCTTTCGCGCCCGGACAACCGAAGGCCGGACAGTTCTGGTCGTTTTTCGTCCCGGGACTCACCGGCATGATCGGTTTCTGGGCGACTCTTTCGCTCAACATTCCGGATTTTTCGCGCTACGCCCGGAGCCAGCGCGACCAGGTGATGGGCCAGGCGCTTGGGCTCCCCCTCACCATGGCGCTCTATTCGTTCATCGGGGTCGCCGTCACTTCGGCCACCACGATTATCTACGGAACGACGATTTGGGATCCGGTTGATGTGCTAACGAAATTCACCAACCCCGTCGTGCTGGTCATCGCGATGTTCGCGCTGTGCCTTGCAACCCTCGCCACGAACATCGCCGCCAATGTCGTCAGCCCCGCGAATGATTTCGCGCACCTCGCTCCCCATAAAATCTCATTCCGACTGGGCGGGCTCATCACCGGCATCATCGGCGTGCTGATGATGCCGTGGAAACTCGTGGCCGATCCATCCGGTTACATTTTCACGTGGCTGGTCGGATACAGCGCGCTCCTGGGGCCGATCGGTGGGATCATGATCGCGGATTATTATGTGATCCGGCGACGGCACCTGAACGTTAACGCACTTTATCAGCACGACGCCGAACACGGCTATACGCGCGGGTTCAGCATTGTCGCTCTGGTCTCGCTGTTGGCTGCAATCCTGCCGAATATCCCGGGGTTCCTCGTTACCGTGAAGGTTGTCAGCGCCGACAGCGTTCCGACCTTTTTCGTGACGGTTTACAGCTACGCGTGGTTTGTCGGATTCGCGATTGCGTTCGTCCTCTACATCGCGTTGCGTCGGGTTGGATTTAGAAACCTATGAACATGCCGCAGCTTCCGCCGTCCGATCATCAGCCAGCCAAATACAGCGGTCCATCCGTTGACGAAGTCCTGCGCTTGCGGCGTGAATTCCTGAATCCCGGAATTTTTCTCTACTACAAGAAGCCGATCATGATCGTGGAAGGGAAGATGCAATACGTCTGGGACGAAGCTGGCCGACGCTATCTCGACGCGCTTGGCGGGATCGTCACGATCAGCGTAGGGCATTGTCATCCCGATGTGGTAGCGGCAGCGGACCGCCAGAACCACACGCTTCAGCATTCGACTACGATCTACCTGCATCCGAACATCGCGCAGTACGCGGAGAAGCTGGCCGCAAAGATGCCGGGCGACCTGAAGGTTTGCTACTTCGTGAATTCAGGCTCGGAAGCGAACGACCTCGCGCTGCTCCTGGCCCGCGCTTACACCGGCAACTACGACATGATCGCCTTGCGCAACGCGTATCACGGCGGGAACGCATCAGGCATGGGCCTGACCGCGCATCACACCTGGAAGTTCAACACGCCCCATAGCTTCGGCGTTCATCATGCGATGACCCCGGATCCATTCCGCGGCTATTGGGGCCGAGATGACGCGGACGCGGGCCGGAAATATGCCGCGGACGTGAAGAGCCTGATCGATTACGCAACGCCGGGGCAAGTGGCCGGCTTCATCGCGGAATCAATCCAGGGCGTCGGGGGCTGCGTTGTTTTTCCGGATGGATATCTGAAACACGCTTACGAACACGTCCGCGCGGCAGGCGGCGTCTGCATCGCGGATGAAGTCCAGGCGGGCTTCGGCCGCTGCGGGTCGCATTACTGGGGCTTCGAGACGCAAGGTGTGATGCCCGACATTGTCTGCATGGCGAAAGGGATCGGGAACGGCGCGCCGCTCGGCGCGGTCGTAACTACGCCGAAGGTTGCGCAGGCGCTTTCGCAACGAATCCATTTTAACACGTTCGGCGGCAACCCGGTGGTCTGCGCCCAGGGGATGGCGGTTTTGGAGGTGATCGACCGCGACAGACTGCAGGAGAACTCGCTGACGCTTGGGAACCACTTGTTAGGCGGCTTGAATCGTTTGAAGGAGAAGCACAACCTGATTGGCGATGTTCGCGGGAAAGGATTGCTGCTGGGGATCGAGCTCGTAAAAGATCGGACGACGAAAGAGCCGGCCAAGGCCGAATGCGCTGAAGTGCTGGAGCGTTGCAAGGATATGGGCCTTTTGTTGGGTAAAGGCGGCCTGCAGGGCCAGACCATCCGCTTCTCGCCACCGATGAACATCACCAAAGCCGACGCGGATTTTCTGTTGGAAGTGTTGGACCAGGCGTTCGCCGGAATTTGATTCTCGGGAACGCCGTTACGCTATACGCGGCTCGAAGCTGAAACTGGCAACCAGGTCGTCACCGGCAGGGATTTTCTGGATGCCTTCCTTGTCTTCGAAGGCGCGTTGCTCATGATGATCGGTCAGGCCCCAGCACGGCTCGACGCAAAGGAACGGGCCGCCATCGGACCAGAGAGTGAGATACGGCACGCCGGTCAGATCGATGGCGACGCTTCGACCGCTCGGCGGATCGGAGAAGCGAAAGGGCCGGTCGGGAACGTCGACCAGTTCAAGAATGTAGGAACCCGGCAGCTTTGCCCGCTCAAACGGCATTTCGCCGCCGGCGAACTGGATGTCTTCGGTCTCGCCGGTGAGATAATTGCCGGGTGAGAAATGACGGCGATAAAGTCCTGGCGGCATCTCGAACTGAAACGATTCGAAGGAAGTCGCAGAAAAGCCGGGATGCAGACCGAAGCCAACGTGCGCAGTCAGTTCCGGTTCCTCATTCCTGAATCGGAATGTCACCACGATACGTCGCGCTTCAATCCGATAAGTCAGATCCAGCGAGACTTTGAGCGGATATTCCGTCTTCGAAAAATCCTGCGGCGTGATTCGGTAGGCGAGCTCATCGTCATCGACTGATTCAACCCGATGCCAAATCTTTCCCCGAAGAAAACTATGGGTCCCTCCGCGCATCTCCTGGCCGCGGTAGATTGTTCGCTCGTCCTTAATCCGATGCAGGTAATAACCCATCACCGTGGCGTGGTTCGCCCAGCCTTTTGCGGGCGGCGTCAGGTCGTTGTCATCCTTGAGGAAACCGATCCATTCGCCGGCGGAGTTGCGGCGCGCCACGCTGATGAGTTCCGCGCCGAGACGCGAAACGATTAGACGGGTTCCGTTTTCCTCGTCGGTCAGAACATCGAGCAGCCGATCGCCCCGTTGTTCTTCGCGCCGCGAAAACTTCATTGCTTAAAGACGACGGTCATAGACCGCCCCTACAGAAGAAATTACGGGAACAAACCGCGGCTGTGCTTCGCCTTCATCACCCGCTCTACGCCAATGGCCATGGCCGCGGTGCGATGCGAAATCTTGTGCGCCTTCGCGCGCTTGATTACCTGCGTAAACGAATGTTCGAGAATGCGGAAAAGTTTATCAGTCACTTCCGTCTCCGACCACATGAAGGCTTGGAGGCCCTGGACCCATTCGAAGTAGGAAACAATCACACCGCCGGCATTGCAGAGGATGTCCGGAATAACGAAGACATCATCCCAGCGCTCGTTCAGGATGAGATCTGCTTCGGGCGTGGTCGGTCCGTTCGCGCCCTCGGCGAGAATTCGGCACTTCAATTTCCCGGCGTTCTTAGCGTGAATCACGCGATCCACCGCTGATGGCACCAGGACGTCGCATGGCATGATGAGGAGCTCGTTCGGGTCAACTCGATCTGCTTCATCGAAAGCGCGCAGGTTGCCCTTCTTGATGACGTGTTGCTCCGCCTTCGCGACATCGATCCCATCGGGATTGTAGAGCGCGACCGTTGCGTCGCTGATCCCGACCACTTTCACGCCGGTCTTCAGCGCGAGGGACAACGCGGCCACGGAGCCGACGTTGCCGAAGCCCTGGATAATCGCGGTGCTCTTCTCCGGGTCGAGCTTCAGCATGTCCATGGCGCGCTCGATCAGATAAACGACGCCGCGCCCGGTTGCTTCCCGCCGGCCCTCGGTCCCGCCAATCGAGACCGGTTTGCCGGTGACGATTTCGTTTACGCAATATCCCTGGTAAACGGAATACGTGTCCATGAACCAGGCCATGACCTGCTCATTCGTGCCCATGTCGGGCCCCATGATGTCGGTATGCGGGCCGACGAACGGGATCATTTCCTGCATGTAACGGCGGGAGACCGCTTCCAATTCCTGTCGAGAAAGCTTGCTGACGTCGCAGGCCACGCCGCCTTTCGCACCGCCGTAAGGCAAATTGGCGAGCGCGCATTTCCAGCTCATCCACATGGCGAGCGCCGCCGTTTCGCCCATGGAAAGATCCGGCGAGAACCGGGTCCCGCCTTTAGTTGGCCCGAGGGTCAGGTGATGCTGGACGCGATATCCCTGGAAGGTCTGGGTGCTGCCGTCATCCATGTGCACCGGCAGGGTGACCGCCATGGCGCGCTTCGGGAGCATCAGGCGATCGCGATCGTTCTTATCGATCTGGAGGTAATCGGCGATGACCTGGAACTGGTCGCACGCCATTTGAAACACTTCGTCGTTGTAAATGCTCATAAAGCCGGAGCCGAAGGTAGAATGCCCCGGCCAGAAATTCAGGTGCTATTTGCGCTGGAGGGGTCGGGTCGTCAAATCGAATCGACGCGATTCCCGCGCTGCGGTAGAACGATCGCGTGGAGACGGACCCCAAGATGCGGATTGAGACGGTGGCTGTCCACGCGGGGCATGAGGTGGATTCCGCGACGGGCGCGGTAGCCACTCCGATCCATCTCTCGACGACCTTCGAACGCGATGCGGAAGGCAATTATGCGCACGGCTACATCTACGGCCGGAGCGGGAACCCGACCCGGCACTCGCTGGAGAAGGCGCTGGCTGCTCTTGAAGGGGGGGAAGAAGCAGCGGCATTTGCCTCGGGCCTGGCGGCGTCGAGCGGAATTCTGCAGGCACTCGCGGCCGGCGATCACGTGATCGCGCCACAAGATGTTTACCATGGGATGACCAAGCTGTTGCGCGAGATCTACATCCGGTGGGGGCTCGAAGTGACTTTCGTCGACATGACCGATCTCGACGCAGTAAAAGCCGCGGTTCGTCCAACCACGAAATTGATCTGGGTTGAGACGCCTTCGAACCCGCTCCTGAAAATCACAGACATTTCAGCCGTGGCAGAAATCGCGCGCAGGGCCGGTGCCTTGTGTGTGTGCGACAATACCTGGGCGCCGATTGTGCAGCGGCCGCTCGACCTCGGATGCGATTTGGTGATGCATTCGACGACGAAATATCTTGGAGGCCACTCGGACGTCACGGGTGGCGCCGTCGTGGCGAAGACCGGATCGGAATTTTTCGAGCGGGTGCGCGAAGTCCAGACGACCTGCGGCGGAGTCCCCTCGCCTTTCGACTCCTGGTTGATTCTTCGTGGAATGCGCTCCCTGCCGTGGCGGATGCGCGGCCACTGCGAGAATGGATTGAAGCTGGCGACGCGGCTCTGCGATCATCCGCGGGTCGAGAAGGTGCATTACCCGGGATTGGCTTCGCACCCGGGACACGAGATCGCTGCGAAGCAGATGAGCGCATTTAGCGGCATGCTCTCCTTTGAAGTGTCAGGTGGACGCCAGGCAGCGCTCAGGGCCGCAGGCAGAACGAAACTTTTTATCCAGGCAACCAGTCTCGGTGGGGTCGAAAGCCTGATTGAACATCGCGCATCAATAAAAGGCGAAGATCCGCGGACTCCCCAGGGATTGCTCCGGTTATCGATCGGCCTCGAGCATCCTGACGATCTGATCGAGGACCTGGCCCGGGCGTTGGAGTAGCTGCGATAAGTCCTACAGGTCTTATGCGACCTATGCGACGCGCGCCCTGGTGAGCTTGCGGCGGATGAGTTCGACCACATCGCGCACTTCATCCACGCGGAGCAAATACGCAGCGCCAAAGAAAGCCGTAGCGCCAATCGCGATGGTGACTATCAACCCAGCCGCGTTGCGCCAGACGGAGTCGACGTGAGCAGCGAAAAGGAATCGTTGCGCGAGCAAGCAGATGGCACCGAGCAATGCCCCCGCAACTAGCAATTTCCCGATCGTTTTGAGCATCAGGCCGGTCTCGAGCCGGCCTGCGTATCTTCGCATCATTGCGTAGAGAATGAGGAAGTTCGTGATCGCCACCAGACTCGTGGACAGCGCGAGTCCGCGGTGGCCAAGTTCCATCCGGAAAGTGAAGAACCAGTTCAACCCGATATTTATTGCAATCGAAAACAGGCTGACGAGCATCGGCAGATTTCGTTTATCCAAGGCGTAGAATGCCGGTGCCAGGACCTTGACGGCCGAATAACCGACGAGCCCGATCGCGTAAAAACGCAACGCTTCCGCGGTTTGAAAAGTGGAAACGCTGGTGAAGCGGCCGTGCTGATAGATCAGGGCGATGATTGGTTCTGCCAGAATCATCAGACCGATAGCCGAGGGAATTGTCAGCAAGAGGACAAGGCGAATGGCATGGGCGAGCGCTCCGCGAAACTCGGCTTTGTTACCGAGGGCAGCACTTCGCGAGATGAGCGGAAGCGTGACCGTGGCAATGGCCACGCCAAAAATTCCGAGCGGCAATTGCATTAACCTGAAAGCAATATTGAGCCAGCTCACCGGCCCATCTCCGAGCCGCGCAGCGAAGCCGCTGTTGATGAGGACATTCACCTGGACAGCGCTCGCCGCGATAACAGCCGGCCCCATCAGGACAAGGACCGTCCTCACGCCTTCGTCGCGCCACGAAAAATCCGTCTTAAACCGGTAACCAACGCGCCGAAGCGAAGGAAACTGAGCGGTTAGCTGCCAGAGGCCGCCGATGAGCGTCCCAATCGCGAGGCCGATGAGAGCGCGCGAGCCGAAATGCGGATCGAACCACCATCCCAAAGCGACGCCGCTGATGATCGAACCGAGGTTGAAAAAACTGGAAGCCATCGCGGGCATCCCAAAAACATCTTTCGCATTCAGCATCCCCATCGCGAGCGCGGCCAGCGAAACGAGCAGGATGAAGGGCCACATAATTCGGGTGAGGAGGATCGTGAGCTCAGTCTTTTCCGGCGACCAACTCCACCACGTCATGACCTCGACAAGCTGCGGGGCGAAGAGGATTCCGAGCAACGTCACAGCGCTCATGAAAACGGTGGTCAGGGTCGCGACCTTGTTCGCAAGTCTCCAAGCGGATTCATCGCTCTCGGTCGCGATTTTTTTTGAAAACGTCGTGATGAAAGCGGTCGAAAGGGCGCCTTCGGCGAAAAGGTCGCGTAACATGTTTGGAACGCGGAATGCCATCAGGAAGGCGTCGAGGTTTTTTCCGGCGCCGAAGAGAGCCGCGAAAAG
>JBJMXC010000173.1:0-5126 GCA_045809825.1 Chthoniobacterales bacterium
CTCCCTCCCGGTTGCAGCTTCCGCCTGTCCGATCGAATCCCGGAGCAGCTGAGACTGACCGGCGTGCAATCCCGGAAAGCGCGGATACCCGGTCGCATCCGGGTTGTTACCGAGCCAAAAATTGATGCCGCCGTGGGCAGACAGGAAAACGGGATCCCGAGCCACCGCCAAATTGTGGATCCAGCACGGCGAACTTCCCACGATGACGCCTGCGAGCAGCATTGAGGGGGCCATCAGTCGGCGACTTTGCCCTGCTCGCCATCGCGCGAACTGAGCAACGAGCGCAAGAGGGATCGCGACCAGACTGGTTGCAACCGCCATTGCCGCAAATCCAATGAGGAGCCCGAGCCCGAGGCTGCGTCGTGGCGAGGGATTTGAACTTGGCCCTAGAATTTCCCAGACCAGGTACCAAAAAATGAAAACCGACGCCGCTGTCGGCATTACGATGATTGAATAAGCCTGTGCCGGCACAAAGAAGATCCATCCGGCGGCTGCGGCGATGCCGGCAATCTTCGCTGTGTCCAGCCGCCCGGCCTTCGATTTGCGGTCGTCGCGCGACAGGGACGACGTCGTGACCTCGAAGGTCCGAACCGACATCTTGAAAATGAGGACCGCTGTTCCAGCCTCAAGGCAGGCTTGGATGAGCGCGGGAACAAAATGGCTGAAACCAAACAACCCGTACAACACCGCGAGGGCGAACGGGTAAAGTGGAAGCCCGTAGAAGGCCCGATGATCGCTCCAATGACCATGCAAAATTTGCCGGGCCCAATCATCATAGAACTGCATGTCGCTGCCGCTCGGCAGCAAAAACGGCGACGAATTCAGCCGCGAGAGTGAAATCAGCCGAACGAGGAGCGTCGCGGCAAAGATGTAATGGCTGTATCCCAGCGAGCCCCGAAACAAAGCTTTCAACTGGGCGGGAATGGGCAGGGTTCGCGCCATCTTATTCTGCGGCGGGGACTTTCATTCGCCCGAGCGAAATCCGGCCGAAAATTTCAGAGGCGGAATTGACGCGGTTCCCTGGCGATCGCGCCCACAATAATCTGGGGTAGTCGACGAAAACTGCTTCGGCGGCGTATTCTCCCGGTGCAGTTCCCGCGGGCGCCGTAAACCGCCATGTTTCTCGGTAGACGCCGGCGCCGCGTTCCGGCGCGCAAAGGCCGCGGTGGATGACGACAGGATTCTCCGCGGCTGACCGTCTGAGGGCCAGAAACATCCACGGAAAAATTTCGCGCGGCTCCTGGAAACTCCATGTCATTGTGATCTCGATTCCGTTGGGCGAGAGGAGCTCGCTGGACTTGGCGATCGCGTTAACCGACGTTCGCGCGTCGATTTGAAGGGACCCTTCGACCGGGATGGCCGAGGTTTCCGGTGGCGTCTGGGATGGTAGAAGCGTGCCTTTGCGAAAAAGGGTTAGCTCGCTCCTCGCCTCGACAATCCACTCAGTGCCGCTGAGAAAATTGTGGAGCAACCGATCGCTGGAGGGAATCACGCGGGCGTCCACGGTCTTCATTGCCGGATGATAGTACCCTGCAACTGGATCGAAGGTGGCGGAATCGTTGTAGTCGATCAGGACGAAATCCGGCGGCGGCGGCGGTTGGTATTCCGAGCGGCTCAGGGTTTTCAAGCCTTTCAAAACGTAGTGGAGCGAATACAGCTTTTCGCGCAGGGCGAGATGAGAAAGGTAGGGCAGCGGCGCCATTACGGCTGCAGCTGCAGGAATCTGCGCGGTGAAGGTTTCTTTACGGGTCCGCTCCGACTGTCCCGCGCTCCAATTCGCGACGCTGGCGATCATCGCGTCCGCCGGACCAAGGAGATATTGGGAAACCAAACAGGCGGCGAGGATGAGGCAGGGCAGGGCAAAACTAATCCTGCTGAGATACTTTGCGCCGTTAAATCGAACTACACTTTCCACGGTTGCGATCCAAAAAATCGGGATCAACGGCGCCGCGTAATGGAAGTAAATCTGCCATTCGGACGATCGCCAGGAGAGGAGATGTTGGAGGAGGATTGGAAGCGCAATCAAGAGCCAGCGCGGGCGCAACAATGTTAGGCCGAGGAATGGAAGCAAAAGGCCATAGAGCAGATTACCGCCGGCGATGGAGTGGCCAAGGGCCGTGATGAGACGCTGTGGCTGCATAAGGGCATTCGTCAGAATCTCGCCAGTGGAGTGGCCGAGACGGTCGTAGAGCGCGAGATAATCGATCGCGCCGGAATTCAGGCCCGGCGTAATCACTTTGGCGCAGAGAAGGAGCCAGCCGATCGCTATCGCACCGGGCCAGATGTACCACCGCCTGAGCTCCGATCCTGCTCGCTGGCGTTCTAGGACCAGGTGAACAGCGCAGTACGCCGCAATGAGAAGGGCCATGTTTTCCTTGCATGACAGCAAACCGACCACGCCGAGCCAGTGAAGAGAGAGGGAATCTCGGAGCCGTGCGTAGACGACCACTAGGACGAGCGGCGCGGTGAAAGCTTCCGGATGAAACTCGTGGAGCGCCACGTATCCGGTCGCCGGCGTTAAGAGGACAGCGGCGGCGAGACACGCCGCGCCGACCGGGCTTAACCTGAGCCGACGGCCAATCGCGAACCCGAGCGGTGCCATCGCGCCGAGAGCCGCGTTCTGAAGGACAACGAGCGTGATCGGGTGCCGGAGAAGCGCAAAGACGGGCAGGACGATTAGGACAATCGGTTCGACATGATTGCCGAGGAGCGGAACTCCCGCGACCGAGACGTCAAGGCGGCCATGCAAGAGCTGCCACAGGGCCTGAACGTAATAGGCAAGATCGAATGTCCGGTATTCGAAGTTCGCCCAGTGTGCGTAGGAGGTCCAAGTGGTCGCCGCAACAAACAGTAGCCCCAGTGCGATGGGGACGACCCTCCCAGGATCGGGCGGTATAGTTCGGGATTGCCTCACGCAGAAGGACTTACGTCGTTCTTGTCCGCTTGGAGCGCGGTAGGCGAAGCAGGGCTGCGGGCCGGCGGCGGAAGTTTAAAAACCATACTTCTTGGAATCAACGCTGCTTAAAACGCACCAGTCCGCGGTCGATATCGTGGATCGCAGTCAAACAAACAAGACATAAAAAGAAAGCAAACAATGTTAAACAAATTCAACAAGCGTCGCGGGGGTTTTACCCTCGTGGAAATCATGATCGTGGTGGCGATTATCGCCCTGCTCGCGGCGATTGCGGTGCCCGGATTCCTCCGTGCCCGTAAACGTTCGCAAGCCAGCCGCATTATTAACGATCTGCGTTTGATCGACTCTGCTGTCGACCAGTACGCGATCGAAACCAACAAGAAGAGTGGGGACCCAGTTCTGATTCCTGACTGGACGAACTACTTGAAGAAAGGCACGAACCTCTATTCGACGGGCCTCGACATTCTGGGCAACACCTATGGTGCTCAGACGGTTGACTCGCTCCCGAAAGTGCCAGGTTCATCCAAAACCGCCCTTTCCGACGTGACCGACACAACGTTCTGGTCGCCGTACAACTAAGAATCTGACGATTCATTCTCCTGTCATCGGCGTGGCCGGTGGCAGGGAATGAGTTGTGAGAAAAAAAAGACTCCACGCGGTCTCTCACTCCTCGCGCAGAAAATAAAATAGAAAGACGCACTCCTAGTATGTTCAAGAAAATCAATACCAAACGCGGGGGTTTTACCCTCGTAGAAATCATGATCGTAGTAGCGATCATCGCCCTGTTGGCCGCCATCGCGGTTCCCGGATTCCTCCGGGCCCGTAAACGGTCGCAGGCGTCGAAAATCATCAACGATTTGCGATTGATCGACGCTGCCGTTGATCAATACGCGATCGAGACCACCAAGAAAAGCGGCGACCCGGTCGACGTGACGGATTGGACCAATTACCTGAAGAAGGACACGGTTCTTTACGCCAGCGGAAGAGATCTGTTCGGCAACGATTACGGTGCTCAAACCGTGGATTCCCTGCCGCACGTTCCGGCGAGCGCGAAGACCGCGCTCTCTGACGTGACCGACGCCACCTTCTGGTCTCCGTTTAACTAGATCACTGATTCCTTATGCGAGAGCGTCCTTTCGTCTACCGGAAGGGCGCTCTTGCGCTTTCAACCCACGTGTCGCTGCGACTCAGCCCCGCAAATGACCGCTTCTCCAAACAAACCAGCTTCAAGCCCAAGCCCGCGCGCCAAACTCCGCGATAACCTGCGGTGGTATTTCGGGCGGGAATGGCTCCGCCTCCTGGCCCTCGTCGTCTGCGGCGTCGTTGCGCGCTTTCCCGCGCTCGGCGGCCAGCTCATCTGGGACGACGAATATCTCGTCCGATCGAACCCTTTCATTAAGAGTCCGCTCCTCATCCTCGAAACCTTTCGACATTATCTTTTCCCTGACGCTTTTTCTCCGCATTACCGGCCCGTCCAGAATGTCTCCTATTGCTTCGACTATTTAGTCTGGAGAGGCGAGGCCTACGGCTTTCACATCTCGAACGTCTTCTGGCATGTTTGCGCCGGGCTCCTCCTTTATCGGCTCCTGCGCTGCGTATTCGGAGATGTCGAACATCGATGGCAGACCGGCGGGCTTGAGTCGCCCTCCCAAGGTGCGATCGCTTCCGGCATAGCATTCTGCGTAGCGCTGCTCTGGCTGGTTCACCCTGTCCACAGCGCCGCGGTCGATTACATCTCAGGAAGGGCCGACAGCCTCGCGGCGTGCTTTGCTTGCGGGGCATGGCTCCTTTTTCTGATGGCTCGAAAGAGCGGGAAAACATGGCACCGCGTATCGCTGTTGGTTGTTGCGACCGGGTTGTGTTTGCTCGCCTTGGGATCAAGGGAAAGCGCCTGTCTCTGGGTGGCAATTTTTCTCGTCTACCTGGTGACGCTCGAGCGGACCCTGACGGTTCGCGCGAGAATGCTCAGCTTCGTAGCCACGCTCGGATTGGTCGCAATCTATGCCGGACTTCGCCATCTCCCGAGTGTGCAAGTCCAAGGCGAGGCTGCCGCTGGCACTCCCTGGCCTGTCCGGTTTGTCCTGATGTTTCGCGCCCTCGGCGATTACGGGCGCCTTCTCCTTTTCCCGATCAATCTTCACATGGAGCGGACTCTGGAAGCGCCGGAAGCATTGTTGGGGAATGCGGGATGGCGTCACGCTATCACAAGTGA
>JBJMXC010000174.1:0-5841 GCA_045809825.1 Chthoniobacterales bacterium
GAGGGTTCTGAGAACAACCGCCCACACGAGAACCGCGGGCTAATCTCAAGATTCGGCCCGCCCTCATAAACACAGCGTTAGCTCTTGGCAGGACGTGATTCGATGGGCCGAATCGGGCCAATCGCTAACCGCAGCACTAGAAAATACATCCATGAAAAAACTAAAAATCAGTTCGCTGATCGCCACCGCGGCCTTTGCGGTTGCGGCATCAGCTCTTGCGCAGAGCGCGAGCTTTAGCGCTTCCCGCACTTTCGAGTTCGACCCAGACAAAGTCGGAGGCGCCGTCGCCAGCTGGAGCAAAGGCATTGGTCTTCCCGACGGCAGCGGCAATACAAACTTTGGACTTCAGCTGGAGAAGAACGTCCCGACCGACGTCGTCGTTTCCGCGGGAGCAGTGCTTAACGGCCTCAAAGGTACGGTCGTCGCAGTTGGCGACACGATGGGCTACGACATGACCAACACCAGCCCCCGCCAAGCGGGATCGCCTCGTTTCAACGTCTCATGGATACTCAACGGTGTATCAGGGTTCTCCTTTGTCGGTGGCTCATCCAACGCAACCCCGGCTCCATCATGCCAGGACCCTGTTAATTGGACTCGGTTTCGCATGAATCTGCAGACCCAGGCGTTTCCGGCCGTTCCGGCGGGAGCCGTCTTACAAAGCGTGGTCCTTATTGTAGACGATCAAGGCAAATACACGTTAGATAACATCACCTTCCGTGACCAGGTGGCCGGCAAGCCCGGCGCCTCGGTATCTTCGACGGGTTGTCCGTAGTTCAAGCTATCGCAGTACTAAACAAAGGAGGCATCCGGTCGGATGCCTCCTTTTGTTTGGTCCGTGACTTGGCTAAAGGTCTAGTTGTTTAGCTTATAAGCCTCGGCCAGGGCAATCCCGGTCGTGCCGTTCGCCCCGCGGACAATCGAAGTGTAATTGCCTGCCGGCAGGGTAAGAAGAATGGCGCTTTCATGATCGTTTGTTGGGGCCAGGCCGGCAGACTGAATCTCGGCCGCATTCGAGGATGTCTGCCAGTCATCGTTAGTCTGGAGCAGCATTCCATTTCCGTCGTGCACTTCGAGGGTCGGATCCTGAAGGGAGCCCGGTAAGGGTCCGCCGCTGCCCTGGATCGAGGGCCCGAGGGCACGGAAAACCACTCGTTTCGGAGTGCTTCCTCGCAAAATTAATCCGTTGAACAGGACGTTATCGCCCGTTTGGGCGTCGGCCCGAACCGAGAGGTTTCCGAGCTCGGATGGATCTTCTGCGCTCAAATCGTAGAGCTCGATAAGACCTATGCCAGTGGTTCCGCCGGCGCCCCGAATGATCGCGGTGTAGTTTCCTGGATCGAGTCGCTTAACGATCGCAGCTTCCTTTTCGTCCGTGGGGGCGAGGCCGGACTGCATGATCTCAGTTTCCTGTGAGCTGCGCCAATTGTCGTTAAACAAAGTTGCGCTGCCATTGCTATCGTGGAGCTCGAGGGTTGGATCCAGCAATCGACCCGGCAATGGCGAGCCGTCATTCGCTTTCAGGGAGGGTCCGATCGCCCGCGCCATAATTCGTTTGCTGCTCGAACCGGAGACGATGAATCCGCCGATACCCACTTTGTCGCCACCCTGGGTGAAGACTCGGCCGGCGATGTTAACAAGCTGGACGTTGGAAGGAGACGTGCTCGGTGTCGCGCTTGGCGTAGGTGACGCCGTTGGGGTCGAGGTTGGCGTGGGTGTTATACTTGGTGTTGGGGACGGCGTGGCTGTGGCAGCCGGGGTAGCTGTCGGAGTGGGAGAACCCGCCGCGCTAACCGTGATTACCTGCTCCGCCGTGTTCTGGCTCTCGGCGCCACGGGAATCAGTCACCACGAGGCGAGCGGTGAAAGTCCCACTCGCATTGTAGATGTGGTCCACGACCGGGTTCCCTCCCGAGACATCAGGAGTGCCATCGCCAAAGTGGAAGCTGTAGTTATTAATTGTGTCACTGAAATCGGGATCGCTTGAATGAGTTCCGTCGAAGTGCACGGTTAGCGGCGGCGCGCCGCTTGTGGGATTCGCCCGCAGGTCCGCGGTCGGAGGTGTGTTAAGGCCAACCGAAATTACCACCTGCGCGACGTTGTTACTGGCCTTGCCCCGGGAATCCGTCACGGTCAGCTTGGCTGCATAGTCACCATTCGCATTGTAGGTGTGCGAAATTGTTGGCCCTGACTGCGTAACCGGAGCCGAGCCGTCTCCGAAATCAAAGGTGTAAGAGACAATCGTATCCGCGGGGGGCGCCGTGTCAGGGTCGGTCGACCCCGCGCCACTGAAATTAACGGTCAAAGGCGCGTCGCCTGAGGCAGGAGTCGCGCTAAGAGCTGCCACGGGCGCTGCGTTCCCACGGCACGCGAGATTGCCTACGAGCTTGTAGGCGCCATCGGCTGTCGAGTCGATCGCGGAGGATTTGGTAATGGTTGCATTGCCCGAGCCCGCGAAGTTCCGTCCGCTCAGAAGGCCGAGGGTATCGCCGGGCGCGGGATTACCGACCTTATCGTTTGCGATCGCAATTTGAATGACACCATTGGGGTTAAACGTGCCGGCATCGGCAGTTCCTTGCATGATTGGCGCATTTCCATTCGAAGTGACGACGCCGTATTCGAAGGTAACCGCCCCAGCTCCGCCGCCGTTCGAGTTCATACCAATGTAATAGCGGTCAGTCCCGGGAACAGCAGGAGGCGTTGGCGGTGTCCAAATGATCCTCCATTGCCTGTTCGGCTGAATAGTGCCCAGGTTCGCGACCTTCATTGTAAAGACGAGGCGGTTCTTGCCGTCTGCCTGGTAAGGTTCTCCAACAAGAACCGCCTGCACATCGAGGTCGCTATTGTCGGGCGAAAGAACCTGATCGCCGGTCGGGTCGGTATCGACAAGATATCCGGTTGCGGAGCAAGGATCGACGGGCGGCGGCGCCGTGATCGCGAACTCATTACAGTTAGGCCCTTCTCCAATACTGTTCACCGCGGTTACCTTGTAGAAGTATGCGGTACCTGCTACCGCCGTCGCGTCGTCGTAAGTCGTAGTTCCGGCCGGTAAAGTCGCCAATGGCGCGCCGTAACTGCCCGGATCGGTCCGTCGATAAACGTTGTAGCTAGTAACGGGCGATCCGCCGTTGTCAGGTTCGGACCACTGGATATGAACAATCCCGGTTCCATCCTGGACAACCCCGTCAACACGGGGCGGCGCTGGAACATGCGGCTCGGCTGGATTCGGGTCGAAGGCAGAAAAGAGGCGGAGCCCGCCCGACTGCCGCGCGATCGAGGCGAGCGCCGTGTAAGAATTCGGCATAGGTCCCGTTGGACTATTTACACAAGGCCCGACGCAGCCGTCTGGATAGCCGATCATCGTGCGCCCTTGCGCGTCCACCGTCGCATCCATGAAGTCCAGCAGGTTTCGGTCGTCGGGCTTATTCATGCAGCTCGTTGTTCCGAGGTTGCAAATGGACCCGCGCTGGACAGGGTCGTTCGGCGTCGCATCCACCGTAGTCCAGGTCACCCCGCCGTCGAAAGTAGTCGCGATATAAAGATGCCATGGAGCATCCTGTGGGAAGCTGGCCTGAGACGTATAGTTACCCGCGACCTTAGTCCCGAGGAAAGCGTAGGCGGCGCGGTTATCATCGCCGGCGACGACTTCGGGGAAAGTGGTGTTCACTACTCCCAACGGGCCGCTAATGTCCTGGTCGTTGGTCCAGGTAGCGCCCTGGTCGTGAGAGATAGCGATGTGAGCGTGGCTATCCCCGGCCTGATAACCAAGGTAAACCGTGTTACTCCCCTGCCCGGTTGCTTTGCCGACAGTGTTTGTCCCGACGCCGACCGACGGATCCACGAGAAAACCCGTGGTGCTACTGCTTGGGATAGGTCTTACCGTCCAGGTAAGTCCGTTGTCTGTTGAAACAACGGCGCTCGCCTTGCCGCCGCAGTTCCGGTTCGGCACATAAACCGTTCCATCGGGCGCCACCTTGACGTGGCCGTGAATGCCGACGCACTGGGAAACATTGTACATCGGGACACCGGCCCCGAAGGTGACGCCACCATCATCGCTCCGCGCGCAGAAGGAAGCTGCGATGTCCTGCGAACAATAATAAACGGCGTTCGGATAAGCTGGCGTCGCGATGAGGGGCGCGTGATAAGGCCCTGCCCCGATTGTTTGATGGTCGACTCCTGAGGGAATACCGCCGCCCTGACTTGGTAAATACGATCCACCATCGTTATCGGTGAAAAAAGTGATGCTATCCTGGCCGGTCAGTTGCGAGACAAATGTCCTGTTCGGCACCATGCTCCCAGCGGGGCGCATATGATCCGTGAAGAGGATTGGATCAAGGGAAACGGCGGCGGGTACGTTCGTGTTTGTCCACGTATCGCGGGCCGGCGACGAACAGTCATCGAAGCCTACCCGTATAGCGCTGAACGACGCCAAATACATCGCGTTTCCGGTAAGCCAGTCGGTCCCAAGCGAAGGTTCGCCACCATTAAAAGAATTGGTCGGCGGCGGAACATAATTCTGGAACCGGGGAGTGCCCGCGGCACCGCCCGGCGGCGTGGGTCCGGGGGTCGGGGTGGGCGTCGCGCTTGGACAGGTGCAGCCTGCATGTCCGACCAGGGTATAAGTCGGATCGTTCCCAGTCTGTGTTGTGGTATCGAGCGTGGACAACAAGCCGGTCCCAGCTGCGCCGACCAATAATTGAGTGCGTCCTTGCACTTTAGTTAGCATGTTACCTGGAGCAGGGTCGCCCACTTTGCTATTGGCAACCGTGACTGTGATTGTTCCGTCAGCGTTGAATGTCCCTTCATCAGCCGTGCCTTGCGTTGTCGTAGTCGTGCCGACGATGCCATACCCGTAGCTAACATTCCCACTCTGGTCGCTCGTCATCTCGACAAAATATGCCGTCACTCCAGAAGGAAGAGTCGGAGGGGAAAATTGCGTCTTCCAATGACCGTTGCCGGGGATCGAGCTCAGGTTCGCGACCTTCATGGTAAAGACGAGCTTGTTGGAGCCGTCGCCAAGACAGGGTTCCGCGATCGAGACAGACTGGATATCGAACTGGCTGTTGGCCGGGGCTCCGGTTTGATCGCCGGCGGGATCGGCCACAACCAATGTGCCAGGGACGCTGCACGAAGCGGGAGCCGATACGGCTGGAGCCGCCGGCGCGCGGTCGACCGCGGAAACACCAAATGCTCCGAGGATTGCCGCGCCAAAACAACAAAGGCAAGCGAGCAAAATTCGTGGATTCAGGAAGCCAAATTCAGAGCTGGATCGTTTTTGCATGGGCTGGCTTGAGGCGGCGGTCAGGTAATTCGGGACCGTGTCCGGAAGAAAAGTTTGCTAGTTCGTGAGCTTGTATGCTTCTGACAACGCGATTCCGGTTGTCCCGTTGACCCCGCGAACAATCGACGTGTAGTTACCGGCGCCGAGCGTCAATAGGATGGCGCTCTCGTGCTGGTCACCTGGCGCCAGGCCGCTCGCCTCAATTTCCGACTTATTGGGCGCGTCGTTCCAGTTATCGTTTGTGAGCAAGGTAAGGCCGTTAGCATCATGCACCTCGAGAGTTGGATCCATTAATGCCCCCGGGACTGTTACCCCGTTCGCCTTGACCGATGGTCCCAGCGCGCGGAACAACACCCGTTTCGGATCGCTTCCCTGCAGGATCAACCCATCAATCAGAACGTTGTCGCCAGTGCCGACCTGGGCGCGAACGGAAAGGTTCCCCATCTCTGAGGGATCACTCGCACTCAGGTCGTATAACTCGATCAAGCCAATCCCGTCGGAATCGTCGGCATTGCGGACGATGGCGGTGTAAGCGCCCGGTTCGAGCCGCTTGATGATCGCCGC
>JBJMXC010000175.1:0-16186 GCA_045809825.1 Chthoniobacterales bacterium
ACTCCGCGCCCGCCGGGATTCCGATCCGCAGCATCGACCACCAAATCTTGAATTGCGGCCGCAGCTGCGAAATCTTCACTCGCAAATAGCGATAGCTTCGCTCGAAGTAGAGGATCGTCAGGATGTTGGCGATCAGGATGGAAAGGAACGTGGCCAGCGCCGCCCCGCTCACCCCCATCTTCGGCAAAGGACCGACGCCAAATATCAGAAGCGGCGCAAAGATCATGTTCAGGATGACACTCAGGACCTGAAGGCCGACCGCGGGTTTGATGATTCCGGTCGCTCGCAATGCCGAGCCTAACGACACCAACGGAAACTGGAGCATCAACGCCGGGATGAACCAGCCGAGATAACTCGTGGCGAGTCTCGCCGTCTCTGCATCCGCACTTAAGCTCACGCTGTAGCGCGTCCGCAAGGGAAACGAGCACACGCCGAAGACCAGCGCTACGATGAGCGACAGGATAATCGATTGATTAAAGCCAAGCTCCGCGTGCGGCTGGTCTTTCCGGCCCGCGGCCTGCGCGATCACCGTGGTTGTGCCAACTCCGAGCATCTGGGTCAGCGCCACCACGAACATCATGAGATTTCCAGACAGACCGACGGCGGCGATGGCTTCCTTGCCCAGGCTCCCGACCCAATAAAGATCGGCGAGCAAATACAAAGTCTGGACCACCATGCTCACGGCCATGAACGAAGCCATGTGGAGCAGGTGCTTCGTGACCGGGCCTTGGGTCATGTCTTTCATGGCTCGTTGATAATGATCGTGGGGTTAGGGTCCGGTATTATCATTATGGCGCCAGTTAATAAGGCGATCGCTTTCATTCCACCGAGGCTATCAGCTCGCAAAATTTCTTGAGGTCAATGTTACCCCCGGAGACAATCGCGACGATTGGCCCCCGGCCGGCCTTACCCGTGAGTGCCGCGGCCAGCGGCAACGCGCCGGCGCCTTCGGCAATGACCCGCGCCTTTTCCGCCATCAAGCGCATTGCCCGTTTGGTCTCTTCGAGGCTCACCACGATATAACCGTCGACCAGGGGCCGCATCCGTTCCCACATCCGCGGGAACATGCTTTGGCCGCCGGCTCCGTCCACGAAGGACGCCTCCCAGTTTGCGAAGACCTGCGGTGAACCTTTCTCAAACGAAAGCGCAGCCGGCGCCGCTGTTTCCGGTTCCGCGCCAAAGAGTTTTACCTCCGGCTTCACCGCTTTAATCGCGCTGCCTGCGCCCGTGATGAGGCCGCCCCCGCCGATCGCGCCAATCACCGCTGCCGTCTCCGGTTCATCCTCCAAAATTTCGAGCCCCATCGTCGCATGGCCGGCAATGAAGTTATCGTCGTCGAATGGATGAACGAACGTTCCTTCGGCGCCGGGATAGGCGCGGTCATCAAGGGCGCGCCACGCGACTTCGTACGGCACCGTGATTAGCTTTGCACCGAGCGCTCGCATCCGTTCCAGTTTTGCTGTTGGAGCCGTCTCGATCGCTACGACAGTGCTCGGCACGCCCGCCTTTCTCGCGGCGTAGGCTACGCCCTGTCCGGCATTTCCCGCGCTAATCGTCCACACGCCGCGTTTCCGTTCGGCCTCCGACAACATGGCGACCGCGTTGGCTGCCCCCCGTAGTTTGTAGGCGTTGATCGGCTGGAGATTTTCCAACTTCAGACGGATGTCCGGAAAATCGGGGCCGAGCTCAAGCTTAACGAGCGGCGTGCGAACGGCCGTGCCGGCAATCCGTTTTCTGGCTGCCTCGATTTCGGAAAGCTCAATGCGACGAACTGCGTCGATAGTGGCAGGCATTTCAGCACCTTATGCCAGAGCCGCGATCGACTTCAAGGAGCAGCGATGTGTGCATCGCCGTCTTTGGCGGTTTCAAACCGCCGTTCCTTGAGGCTTGCCTCATAAACCAGCCTTGCCCCCGCCACGTCTTCGACCGCCATTCCCAATGACTTAAAAATTGTCGTCGCGCCGGCTTCTACCCGCTTTGTTCCGTTCAAGATTTCGCCGAGTTCCGCTAACGGCGTCGCTCCCGAAAGAATGACGTCGCCCGCTTCCTTCCGTGCCCCTTCATACGAATCGACGATCACAACATTCCGCATCGCCTCGTCGTCGAGCTCGCGCCAATCGGGTCGCGAAGCGCCGACGGCATTCACGTGCGCACCGGGCATCAGCCACGCACCTTTCAAGATCGGTTCGCGCGAGCTCGTCACGGTCACGACAACATCGGCGCCGCGCACCGCCGCTTCGGCATCCATGGCCTTGCAGCCGTGCTCATCCGCAAACCGCTGCGCTTTGTCCGGATGATGATTCCAAACGCGAACTTCTTCGAAAGATCTAACCCGCCGGAGCATTTTCAGGTGCGCCTGCGCCTGGACACCCGCGCCGAGCAACGCCAGGACTTTCGCTTCGCGCGGCGCGAGGGCGTCGGTCGCCACCGCGGAAACGGCGGCGGTTCGCATCTCGGTGATGTACCGACCGTCCATGAGAGTGAGGGGTTCGCCTGTTTTGGGATCGAACAACGCGATCACCGCCATGTGGGTCGGTAAGGTCGAGCCGGCGTTGCCCGGATAAAACGTGACCATCTTGATCCCCATCGTTTCTCCTGAAGCCGGCATAACTCCGAAAAACCCGCTATGCTGCGCGAGAACACCGCGCAAAGGTTGTTGCCATTTCCCCGCTGAAAATTCACCCAGGACCTGCCGCATCGCGCCGATCAGCGCATCCAAGTTTAGAAAACGCCGAACTTTTTCTTCGTTTAGGTATTCCATCAGATCAGCCGATACCGTGGCATTCGAAGGCGTTTCCCATTCATTGCGGTCTCGAGTTGCACGCAAGCTTCAAGGAGCGGCGATTTGAAATCGCCGTTCTTGTTCGTTGACGGTTTCGAACCGCCGCTTCTTGCGTTCGTCAGGCAGCTCGGGCGCGCAGGCTTTCCGCCAGCTTCCGCATCTCTTCCATCCCGGCCGGGCTGCAGTAATCGGTTACTTTCTCCGGCGGATATTCATCGCGGATGGCGATGCAGCGTTGTCGGATTTTTTCCAATTCCGGATCGTCGATCCGAATCGAGATAAATCCGTCCCACTCCCACTGGTTCTGGCCCCCACTGGCGAAATCGTCGATGGCTTTCGCAACTTGTTCGGGTGTCCTTTTCATGGTCACCGAAAAATATCGCGCGCACCTGGTTGCGGCAAGGCAGAAACGCGGCACGCTGGCGGCCGCGACTACAGCGACTTGCGATAAGCGTGCTGCGTCTTGTAGCGGGTGTATCCGATTCGCTCGTAAAAGGCGTGTGATTCTGGACGAACAATATTGCTGCGGACTGAAATCCCGCGATGCCCGCGCGCTTGGAGCCATTCCTCCGCAGCGGCGACAAGCCGGCGACCCACTCCCAGCCCTCGTCTCCCCTCGGCAACGACGAGACCGCAAATCTCGCCGAACTTGCCCAGAGCAAGAACTTCCCGTTCCTCGGCCTCGATCCATCCAACAATCTCGTCAGTAATGCGGGCGACGAAGATCGCATGTGTTTCCAGGCTCAGGATCCTGGCAAGCCGGGTTGCCATCATTTCGTGATCAGCCGCATAACCAAGGGTTACGTTTAGCTCCGCCACCCGTGCCGCATCGCCGGCCTGCGCTCGCCTGATTACAACCGGGCTGATCGGTCCCTCATCAATTTTGAGCTTCTTTTCGTCGGTTGTTTTGCTCAACGTTGCCACCCCGCGCCAATGAACAACCAGCCACCCGCTGTCATCAACCTGAATCTGCCGAAGCCGCCGCTTCGGCTGATCGGCGTCGGCGCGCTGGTCTTCATTATCTTGGTTCTTCTCTGGACGTCGTATTACACGGTGCCGGCCGAATCCGAAGGCGTCGTCCTTCGTTTTGGTAAGTTCCTGAAAACGGTCGAGCCCGGTCTGCATTTCAAGGTCCCCCTCGGTGTAGATGAAGTCAGCATTCTGCCGACCCGGCGGCAGCTAAAGCTCGAGTTTGGATTCTATACTTACGGCTACACCAATCCCGATCAGCCTGCCCAGCAACAGGTCGAGGAGAAATCGATGGTGACCGGCGACCTGAACGCTGCCCTGGTCGAGTGGGTCGTGCAATACCGGATCGATGATCCCAAGGAATACCTTTTCGACGTCCGCAATCCCGGCCAGACCTTGCGCGACCTTTCGGAAGCCGCGATGCGGGAAGTAATCGGCGACCGCACGGTCGACGAGGTCATCACGATTGGCCGACAGGATATCGAGATTTCGGCGCTGACCCGGATGCAGGAGCTGGCGAAACGCTACAAGCTCGGCGTCCGGGTGGACCAGGTGCAGTTGAAGAACGTCAATCCGCCGCGCGAAGTGCAGGCGTCTTTTAACGAGGTTAACAAAGCGCAGCAGGACCGCGAGAACGCCATCAACATCGCGAACGGCGATTATAACGAAGCGGTGCCGCGCGCTCGCGGGCAGGCCGATCAAACAATCCGCGGCGCGGAAGGTTATCGCTTCAAGCGGGTCAACGAGGCCGAAGGTGACGTCGCTTCCTTTAACGCGATGCTCGAGCAATACATCAAGGCGCCGGAAATCACTCGCACCCGTCTTTACCTCGAAACGATGGGCGACGTCCTGCCCGCGATGGGACCGAAGATCATCATCGACGATTCGATGAAACAGCTTCTTCCGATCCTGCCGCTTACCCTTAAGCCGGAGACCAAATGAACAAGCGCGGCTGTCTCTGGCTCGTAGCCATTTTCGCGGTCATTTTCCTGTTTCGCGTTTTGCTCGGCTGTTTCTACACCGTCCATCAGACCGAGCAGATTATTATAACCCAGTTCGGCAAGCCAATCGGCGAACCAACGACCGAGCCCGGATTGCATTTGAAGTTGCCGCTTATCCAGGAGGTCAACCGAATAGATAAGCGTTTCCTGGAATGGGACGGTCTGCCGGTAGCCATACCTACCCGCGATAAGACCTACATTCACGTCGATACCTATGGGCGGTGGCGCATCGCGGATCCAAAGACTTACTTCGTTCGTTTGCATGATGAGCGCAGCGCCCAGTCGCGGCTTGAGGATATCCTCGGGAGCGAAACCAGGAACGCGATTGCCAAGCACGACCTGATTGAAATTGTGCGGACCGACAAGGACCGGAAACCTGTGCACGACGAAACCTTGAAGGTCGGTCCAGTTGGGATGGGAACAATCGGCGTGCTTCCGCCAATCGCTTTTGGACGATTGAAGATCGAGGACGAAATCAGGAAGGCCGCAGCCGTCAAGCTGGCCGAGTTCGGGGTAGAGCTTCTCGACTTGCGCTTACGACGCGTGAACTATAACCCGGACGTTCTGGATCGGATTTATCAGCGGATGATAAGTGAGCGGCGCCAGATCGCGCAACGGTTCCGTTCCGAAGGTGAAGGTGAAGCTGCTCGCATTGCCGGTCAGCGCGACCGCGACCTGAACGAGATCCAGTCCACGGCTTATCGGCGGGTCCAGGAAATTCGCGGCGAAGCCGATGCCAAGGCGACCGAGATTTATGCGCGCGCCTACACCCAGAACCCGCAGGCCTCAGAGTTCTATGGTTTCCTCAAAAGTATGGAGACCTATCGCAAGGTCCTGACAAAGGAATCAACGATTGTCTTATCGACGGACAGCGAACTCTTTAGTCTCCTAAAGCGCGCGAGCCCCAAGCCTGCACCGCCGCTCGCGCCGGCTCGATAGTTAAGACTTACTTCCGCTTCTTCGCGGCCGGTTGCTGGTTTGCCAGCCCGAGATGCCGCATCATGATGGAGCGGGAATAAATCAGGTTGGCGTCAAGCTTGTCATTCTGCGCAAAAGCGAACGCGTCTTCACTGTTGTCAGGCAGCCCATAGATTAGGACGTGAATCAGCACCGTAGGCGGGACGCGACTCCCAATCGTGTCCGTATAAACACGCATGGTGTTGGCCATTTGGACCGCGATTTTGTCGTAAACGGCGCCACTCTCGGAGTGCACAACCCGTGCTCCCGACACGTTGCTGCCGATTACCTGCCCCCGGACCAGAACGTACGCCTTCACCGGTGCGCTGATCAATTTCTGGTAAGCCTCGCCGGGCATGTAACTTTTCAATCCGGCTACCGGCACACCGGGAATGTCAGCCATTGACCGCGCGCTAGCGGTGATGACAGTAGCGGCAAGGCTCAACGCAACGAAGGCGGCTAAAGAGAAAGTATATCGTCTCATCAGTGGTAAGGCCAAGGGGCAGCGCAGGGCAGGGGTCGAGTGTTCCTTTATGTTTCGAAATTGCAAGCGCGAGCGGTCGCCTGTCGCGTTCCCGGGCCACAGCTTGACGCTGCCTCGATCTGTTGGCTAAAATCGCGCCGCAGTTGACGCGCAGTTGCTTATGAACGAGCCACCGAATTCGCCCGAATCACGGCCCCCGCCGCCGCGGTCCGATTCCACGCCCCCTCCGCCGCCCCCGCCTCCATTTACGCCGCCACCTGCTCCGCCCTCGGTCCCGCCGGCTCAGCCGCCGCCAGCGGTTTATTCCGAAACGCCACCATCGGCGGTTCCGCCGCGAGCACCGATTTACACTCCGCCTCCGGGTCAGCCGCCGAAGAAAAGCTCTTTGCCTTGGATCCTTGGCGGATGCGGTTGCCTTACTTTGCTTTTGCTCATCGCGATCGGGATTGGAATCGCGATGTATCGCGCCAAACAGAAGGTCGCGGATTTCAGGTCGGACTTTAAGAAACCAGGCGACAGCACTTATGTTAACGTGAAGGAGAACTTGCCCACTGGTCTCCAGCCGAATTTCGTCGCCTTCAGTTTCAACTACCCGAAGAGCTTTAACCTGCAGCCGCAGTCCGATGTTAACTTCGTCAAAATCGAGAAGTATGCCGCGGCAGGGAAGGGGAATACGGCGGAGAACTTTGCCGTCGGCTATGCCTGGTTCAATCCGCCGACTGCGGACAGCGATAAGTTGTACGACGAGCTTCTAGATCAGTTAGGCAAACAGCTTTCTGGCGGGTTTCATAACTACAGGGAGCTCAAACGCATTCCCGAAACGGTTGATGGCATTCGGAGCCGGGCCGCGTTGTTCCAGGCCGACTTCAATGACGCCGCCAAGACAATGATCTATGGCAAGACCATCGTTGTTCATCCGCCGGGGAAAAAGAATGGTGCCACGATCCTTATTCTCGGCACCTCGCTCGGCCGCGACGTGAAGAGACCGGACGACCTTGGCGTCAAAGGTGACACCGCCGACATTCTCAGGTCATTTAAGTTTCTGTAGGGCATCAGTTTGTAGCGCAAGCGCCCGCTTGCCGGAGGTTCGGCGTGTTAATCGGAGCGGCCGCCCTGCAAGGCGGGGTGCGAGGCCCGAGCGGGGCCCCGCAAAGGCACGAAATTTGCATTAAAATCGGCGCCCACTTCCGGTCTCCACACCTCCGTTTATCTCCGATGCTTGCCGCCACCGCCGCTCCTGCCATTTTCCCCGACGATCCTCGCAAATGGGACGGCTGGAATAATTACCAGGCGGACAGTCCCTACGAGCGCCTTTGCCTCGACCAGCGGAGAAATCCAACCGACGAGGAAATTCAATTGCACTGCACGATGCTCCTCCAGTGGTGGCAGAACAAGCTTCCGCTCAAGAACCAGCCCAACAATCCGATCGCGCAGCTTCTTGGGCGCGGCCTCGACGAAGCATCGCGCTATCTCGTTCAGGCGCGAATGGATCTGCTCGATCCCGATCGTCGTCGGCAATGGGACGAAGAGCTTGCCGAACGCGCAAGGCAGCATGCTTTTCACGACTTCATTAAATTCATCGGCTTCTCGATTAAGAACGGCGTGTTGCCGGCGGAGGCTGAAGCGAACCTGCTCGAGTTCGGTGGGGAAACCGGCTTAGCTCAGGAGCAGATCAAGTCCTGTATCGAAGAGGAACTGAAACGGCGGGGCGCCCGCCGCTCAACCCTACCCGCTGTAGCGCCTCCCGCCGCTGTGCCAGCTGCGCCTCCCGAGTCGGTCCTTTCTCCGCGTGCCATTGCGGAAAAGGAATATGTTCGGATCCTCTGTCTCGGCGCTCTCAACATGGCGAGCGCGAGTTATACCGTCCGCGCGATGCTCGCCCAGGTCGCCGAAAATCTGGGAATTGCGCCGGCCCGCGGAGAAGAGTTGCTGGATAAGTTCCTCGAGGACCAGGAGCTCACCCTTGCGAAACCCGGCAACGCGACGCCAGTCATCACTCTGCCACGCAAAGCAGGTCCGGCCGCGCCTTCGCAGGAAGATTACGCACAACAAATCGCTGCTTTCATTCCGAAGATTCATCCGGCGGATAACCGTTTTCCGTCCAGCTTTGTAACGCCGGTCGGTGCCACCGCGCTGTTGATCCCGGCCGGCGAATTCCTGATGGGCAGTGACGCGCCGGACGCTCAACCTAACGAGCAGCCGGTTACACCCGTTACGCTTAGCCCTTTTTACATTTCGCAGCATCTCATCACCAACGCGCAATACGAGCAGTTCGACTCGCGCCATATCCAAAAGCGAATGGACGGCGCCGGGCCCAACCATCCGGTTGTTTATGTCTCCAGCTTGGAAGCGGTGAAGTTCTGTGAATGGCTTTCCGCGCAGGACCGTTGCAACTACCGGCTGCCAACGGAGGCCGAATGGGAATACGCCGCTCGCGGCATCGATGGCAGAAAATATCCCTGGGGAAACGAGTCCGGCGGGATGCTCGCTAATTTTGCCGACGCCAGCACCCCGTTTCCGTGGCGCGACCCCCAGGTCAATGACGGGTATCCGGAAACTTCACCGGTCGGCGCCTTCCCGAGTGGTGCGAGTTTCTTCGGCTTGGAGGACATGGCCGGAAATGTTTGGGAATGGTGCCTCGACTTTTATCACGACCTGGCCGGTTGCCCGAAACAGAACCCGCGCGGCCCCGCTTCCGGCCTGAAGCGCGTTTATCGCGGCGGCAGTTGGAAATCGCGTTTTACAAATCTGCGGGCCACGGCCCGGGCCACGAACGCCCCGAATTATTCGTGCAACGATCTTGGATTCCGGATCGTGTGTGAGATTGAGCGCGGCGATGTTAGCCCAACCCCGCTCAGCGACGCTGGATCGCTCTGATTTTATCGCGAACGGTCGCATTGCGCGCGCGAGGAGCTTGATCAACAGGACCGAGTAAGGTGCTGGAAGCCTTCGTGGGAACATCTCGCTCAACAAAATGCCGCTCTCGTGGACCCGGATCGGTTTGATCGCCGCCTGGAATTCGGGCAGAAGCGCATCCGCGACCGCGAGCACTCCGCGCATGTCGGTCAGTTCACCGCCCTGACTTTCTTGGAACACGGCGGCGACGGTAGCAGCCTCCCTCAAACAGATCGAGTTCTACGACTCCCTGTAGCCGCGGGGCCGTCGCCGCGTTAATTGACGCGACACGCGGGCCAGTGCCAGCTTCCCTTAGTTCAACCCATATACTTCTATCAGCGCGTTGCCAGTCGAGTTTCCAAACCCTCGCACAACCGCCGTAAAATTCCCCGGCGCCAATACCACTGCGATCGCCGATTCCAGCTCATTGGACGGTGCCAGCCCTGTGCCGGTGATGGTATTTGGCTGCGTATCTTTCCAATCATCGTTAGTCGCGATTAACGCTCCGTTCCCATCAAAGAGATCGAGCGTCGGATCGGCCAACGCATTGGCAATTCCAAAGCCTGTGAGCGAAGGCCCGAGGGCGCGAATGATGACTCGCTTGTCGTGGTTTTGCACAACAATCCCCGCAATCATCACATCGTTCCCCGTCTGGACCAGGCCGCGCGTAGACATGTTCGCAAGCTGGGCCGTACCCCCCGAAACGTCGTAGACTTCGACGAGGGCAAGGCCAGTGCTCCCGTTGTACCCGCGTAAAACGGCCGTGTAGGCGCCCGGATTAAGAGTGGCTGGAATTGCAGATTCAAGGTCATTCGTCGGTCGCAGAACTGCAGGAATAGACTGGGAATTCGGGTCGTCTTTCCAGTCATCATTGGTAGCGATCTCGGCGCCGCTGGAATTGTGCAATTCCAACACGGTATCCTGGATCACATTGTTCAGGCCGAATTGCGTTAGCGTCGGTCCAAGCGCGCGCACGACTACCTGCTTCGTCGCGTTGCCGGTTATCTGGAATCCCGCGATCAGAACGTTATTACCAGTGCCTACCGGGAGGCGCGTTGAAATATTTGCCAGGACACCGCTGGCAGAACCGTTGTTCGTAGCCAGATCATATCCGATAACGTCCAGGGCTATGCCTTCCGGCGACGTTGCGGAAATATCCGTGCCCGGGCCATAGCAGTTAACCGCGTTCTGCACATACAAGCGGGTCGCCGGACAGAAATCGTCAAAGTCCCAGTCTCCAAAATCATAGGCCGCATTTTGATTGAATTGAGAGAGCAAATGCAGTCCGCGGTCGATCGAAAAAAAACGCCGGCCGCTCGCGCTGGTATTGCGATCGTTGAGGCTTGCCCAGCTAAATAAATCCATTGGAGCTAGCTCCGCCGGGGCCGGGCCTCCAAGGTGAGATGACATCCCTAACACCTCATCAATCTCGTGCTCGATAAACATTTGGGCATCGACATTTTCGGCCGAAACGGGCCGCGTGAACTGTTCCGGCTTGAGCGAGTTGAGCGTTATAATCCCGTCATATTGGCCGCCGACGCCGAGAGTGTTATCCGCAAACATAACCGGGAGTGTGTTCAGCCCAACTGCCCGGCCAAGGGCACTATTCGTCAGGATTACCGTTGATAGCGCGCTCGTCGGGAGGTTTGAATTCGCGCTCGTATCGTTCGCGGTCTTACCGTCAGCTTTGAGCGCGTCAATGTAGGTATTCCAGGGAAGTTGATAGATCCCCGAATTACTAGCCCCGCAATCATCTTCCATCGCACTTCCGTCCGGACGGACCCCGGAGTAGCGGAAGCGAATCGAAACGGTAATCGGGTCGCTGAAGAGCGTCTGGTACCGTTGAATCGCAGAGATGATTGTCGCCTGGATCGCATTGGATCTCGGGTCCGAAGTGATTGTGCTGTCGAAGGTGGGAACAATTACCAACCCGGAAGTAGTACTTGCTGTTGCCGCGTGTACCGTTTCCGAGTTACTACCTTTGCCGGACGAACTATAAGCCCGAACTCGATAGTAATAATCGGTCCCTTGCTGGAGGCCGCTGACGACCTGACTGGTGACATTGCCAATATCGAGATCCCGATAATTACCAACGTAAGTATCAAACGACGGTGAGCAGGAAACATCCAGACGGTAACCGGTCGCGCCACTTTCTCTCTGCCACTTCGCCAGGAACGTGCTCCGCGTCGGCGCCATGACCGGCTCCGCGAGCCGTCCCTCAATGGAGTCCGCCGTCTCACGCGCGAGCGCTTGAGGATCGCCGGCACCTCCGTCCAGCTTTCCCTTCGAACCATGAACACGAACCTGAAATCCGCGATTAGGGACCGCTTCATTGGAGTTTTCCCGGACGCTTTCCGCGGTCCCAAGCCGGGTTGTCAACACTAGCGCTGCAGCAAAGGTAAATATGGTATTTTTCTTCATCGTGTGTCCTGTTGGTTCCGTCATTTACAAACGGGTCCAGGACACGCTGCTGCACGAAATCGGGCCTTTTCGAGCTCCGATGAAAATAGCTCTGCGCTGTCAGCGCTGGGACTTTCGGCTCTTTCGCGGCGTTTAACGCGCTGCGTTAAAACCGCCAGGCGGTTTGATCATGCCTGGGTCATCTATTCGGATTCGTGTCACGTTGCGGCCCGATGTCGTGCCCTCCTGGACCCAGCGCGGTCCGGCGTCACCAGTCTCGGGTGGAAGCAACACATAGCGCACGCCATTGATGATCTTCGTCCCAAGCGCGTTCAGCCCGCCCAGCGCGATCTGCCCAACGATCGGCGTCTCAACCGTAGGCTTGAGCCGCACCGCGACCCCGTTGCTGGCAAACTTCGCGCCCGGAACCGCGTCAGCCACCACCCTTTGATGTCCCGCCGCCGCGAAAATGGCGTAATCGTTTCGACTCGCCGTTGCATTTTTCCCGTGAAACTGAACGACATAATTCCCGGGCGCGACTGGCCCACTGGAAAAGACGCCGTTTGCATCGGTTTTACCGCGATAGGTAAGTCGTCCGGCCGCATCTGAAATCGTCACGTTGATGTCTGAGACTCCAGTTCCGAGACTGACCGAAGCGACCGCGAACAAGCCGGCCGAAAGCAAAATCGATTTAATGCTATTTTTCGTCATGCACGGAAAAATACAGGTGTCGTTTTTCCACGCAAGTGGGGCGGGGATTTCGCCAAGCGGTCTGCCCTATTTGCCGGTGACCTTGCCGATTATCCTGGCTCGCGGCAGACATCCCCACCAACGGCTATCCCAAGCGTGCCTCGGATTGTCGCCCACCAGGTAGTAAGCATCCTGAGGCACGGTGACGACGGCATTATCGCGCCCAGCAACAAACCGGATAGACGCGATCCGCGGCGGCGGCTGGATAGCGCTGCCACCCACGAGAACATTTCCATCGGTTGAAAATGAAATCTGTTCCCCGGGCAGTCCAACAACGCGCAGCGCCCACGTCATCATGTTATCGTCGGTCGCGATCAGGGGGTGAAACGCGACCACATCCCATCGCTCCGGAGCATGATTCGAATACGCCCCTCCATCGAACCCCACGGTTTCACCCGTTCGGATCGTCGGCTCCATCGCTTCTCCTGGCTCGGTTAGCGTGCGCCGATTGCAACCGGAAATCGCAAGCAGAATTACCGAAAGAACAACCGCGAGGATCGAGGACTTCATCCAGGAAGAAGACCATCCCGCAGGCCCGATTGCGAGCTTTGTCCAGGCAGGCGAGCTGAGATCCTTGGAGCGACGGGCGCGCCAGCGCACCGCTTGCCGAATCGAAATCGGCAAGCGACGCGATGACCTACAAAAGCGTTATTTCAGTGACCGAAGTCGCTTCTTACGGCTTGCAATCGTGGTCGGAGTCGTGCGGCTTCATGTTTTCATCCTTGTCGCCGTCGAATTTGAAATGCTGGACTCCGTGGTCCCCGAAAAAGACGCAAAACACCGCATCCTTACTTTTCGGCTCAGTTATCCCGCGGAGATAAAGATGGTTGAGTCCACGCAGCTCAATCGGCACATCGAATTCCTCGGGCTCGCCCGCCGTCCAGGTGCGCCACTCGTGACGATCCGCCCGGGTCATGCCGATCTGGAACCGGATTACCGATGCGACCGTCTTCTGAGTATTGACGCGGATCCACCAACCCGTCTTCGTCACCGCAGGCACCGTCATTACTTTCGTCTTCGTTGTCCGGGTTGTTTTGGTTGTCGTCTTTGTCTCGAGCTGCCCCGGGGAAGCGTCGACGGTTCCGATTGCTCCGAGAAGAGCGACTGCAATCACTAAACCGAACCAATGTCTGTTTGTTTTCATTTTGTCTTTCTGTTTTTAACTTCGTCACGATCACCGAAACATTTCGTGTGTAAGGCCTTATTCATAGGCGAACCACCATCCATGATCAACTATCAGTCCACCTTCATTGATGAAGAACATGAAATCGTGTCCTCCGCGCCAGTGGTAGATCAGGTATTCTCGGTCTTTGTTTGGATCTAGCTTCGGTCCGGTCTTCTTCAATTCGCGCTCGTAGATACCAAGAAACGGCGCCATCTCATGACCGCGTTTGATGGCGTCAGGCTGTCCGAGACATTCCACGATCATTTTCTTCGTGAAAGGCGGATGTCCCAGCTCGTCGCCGAGAGAAGAGAGAACGGTATGCAGCTTCCCGCCGTGGTCGCGCAGATCCTTCTCATAAACGCCGTCAGCCAGGTGACGCCGCCGCTCCCGTAATTCCTTATACTGTGCGATCAGAGCGATAACCTTCCTATCTAATCGCTGGCAGGCATCGACCGAATTCTTCGATCGGGCAGGGGATACTCCTGATGCGAATAGCGCCGCCGTTAAAGCTATGGTGAGATATTGCACGACACACTCGCCAACTGGAATTAAGAAAACAGTAACAGATGGCGCGATCAAGAGAGCGACGAATTGAGCGAGAATCGCGGGGGACAGGCAGTTACGTTTTGCCGATGCTTCTCTCCGCGGCCGTCGGCGCGGGCGTGATGTGGCTGGTCATGTCGCAGCGATCGAGTTTCGTCGAGCGGCCGACGTCATTCGTGACGCCAGGCATGACGCAAAACAAGAACCCGCCGGCTGGCCCGGACGTTTCGCAGGCTTCGCCGCCCGATGCCGCGGTGCTGCGGGCGAACATGGCCTACGATCACCAGCAATGGGCGGAGGCGATTAGAGAATATCAGCAAGCGATTGCCAGTGGTCGCGACAACCCGGACATCCGAACGGACCTGGCGAATGCATTCCGTTTTTCCGGCCAGGCGGACAAGGCTCTCGAGCAATACAAAATCGCGCAACAGCAAAATCCGCAACACGAGAACAGTCTCTTCAACCAGATAGGCCTGTTCATGGAGGTCATGCACGATCCGAACCGCGCGATCCCGGTGTGTGAAGAGTTTATTCGACGATTTCCAAACAGCGACAAGCTCCCGCGAGTCCGCGAACAATTGCAGATCGCCAAAAATCTATAGCTGTAGCCGCGGCTTGCGACCGGCGATTCTCCGACGCTGATATACCGTCCCGATGCTTCTCAGCACCGGGACGGCATGATAACCAGAGGCTCGCGAGCTACGGCGCGATCCGATCGCAGAGCGTGTCGGTATGGAACGACACCAGGCTTCGCAACTTGAACCAACCACCGTCTTTCTTGTTCATCTGCGCGACGCTGTTGGTCTCGTTCTTACCGTAATCGGCCCACGAGTTGTAGCGCGCGATCGCGACGAAGGTCCAGGCGGCACCTTCCAGGTGCTGCAAAACGACGTTACCCGACGACGTATCGACCGTGCGATCCGGTGGTTCGGTCAAGAACTTCTGCAACCCTTCCCGTTGTCCCGCGACTGGGCGGTACATCGAGACGACGTAACCCGAAGTCGTGCTTTTGGACGCGTCGTCCAATCCCATCTGTTTCGCGAACTCCGTCCACGATGGGCCGGTTGCGAAGGTGTCGTTATGCCAATCGCCCAGCGCGATCTGCGTGGCGGGCGGCGCGGTTCGACTAGCCTCGACCGTAGCCTTCGTTCCCAGATGCTCCACCCGGCAATAATCCCACGCGTCACCGTTGAGATGACGGAAGACAACAACATGCCCCGGCATCGCCGCCTTTGGATCCTGTGTCTTCAACTGATCGCCGTGCTCGGCCGCTTTGCCGGTCGCCGATTTCGCGAAGTGGACGTGGTAGAGGTCCGTGTTCGCCGCTGTTGAAGCGGCCGCCGCCGGCGAGCTGGCAGCAGCTGCGGGTGACGGGGTTTGCGCCCAGCCGACTGAAACGATTCCGAGGGTAACAAGGAGGGTAGTAGCAATAACTTTCATGGATGTCCTTTGTGTTGAGTTAATGGCGCGCCGCAAAACGCCTGACCGTTCAGACCCCTTGCGTTGGGCGCGCCGCGAAGCGTTTGCTTCGCATGTGCTTTGGTTTGGCGGAGGCTGGAGACAACTCCCAGACCCGTCAATAAGTTTCTCGGAGAACGTGATTTACGGGATTTGTCCGATGTTCGCCCGCCGCGCCCGAAGGAGCGCCACGGCGATTGACGACGCTGATAAGCTCGGGCCCTTCACCAACTGGAAACATTCATGTCGCTCGAACAATTATCTTATCTCGCGCAGATCGCCGGCGCGGTTGGCGTGGTTTTCTCGCTTGTTTTTGTCGGCCTGCAAATCCGGCAGAACACCGCCGCTCTTCAGCGCAACGAACACAACTCCACCATGGCGCAATGGACCGTGATCCGGATGGCGATCGCCGGGAATCGCGAAATCGCCGAGCTTATGACTGCCGGCCTTCATGGCGAGAAGGCTCTCGACGCCGCCGATCAACTCCGGCTGGACCACTTTTTAAACGAACAACTCTGGGCGGCTTTTCATATCTGGGACAGAACCCAGCGCGGCGTTTTTCCAAAAGGAACGTTCGAGTTCTCGGTTGGAGCACACCTAAGCGGGCTTCTCAGCACAGCGCGCGGTGTCGCGTGGTGGCAGGATGCAAAAAAGACCGCCTTTGTCCCTGCCTTCGTCACTGACGTCGACGCGATCGTCCGCACCCCGGCGACAACCTGACAGCAGCCCGTCGCGCTTTGTAGGGCAAGCGGACCGCTTGCCCGCTGGGCCAATCACGGCAA
>JBJMXC010000176.1:0-2809 GCA_045809825.1 Chthoniobacterales bacterium
AAACTATACATAAACCAACCACAAAAAAACAAAATCGCAAACACAGTCAGCGGCGAAGGGGAGCCGACCCGAGCCCGGTTCGCGAACGCGGTCGCGGTCGCAAAGATATGCCCAAGAAGCACGTCGAGCAGCGCGACCCGCAATCCGCAAATCTCCCGGCCACCGCCCCCATATTGGTGGCGGAGCCGCAGCCGATGTTCCTCGATCCTGAGGAACTTTTTGTAAATGGCGAGCGACTCAGTCGGCCGAAGCGACTCCGCTGCCGTCAATTCGCGCTCGGCGTGCGCCAGAACTTTTCCGAGATGGCGGGTAGCGGGCACCTTGGATTGTAGATTTCAGATTGCCGAATGTCGATTGTTGAGCGGCTGTGACTGAAGCCGTCTTCCTAAGCTGCAATCTTCAATCTGAAATCTGCAATCTCAGAGCTCGATCGCGTAGCGCTTCATCTTGTTGTAAAGCGTCGGGCGCTGAATTCCGAGGACCTGGGCGGCCTTCTTCTTGTTCCCGTGGCATTGGGCGAGGGCCTGGATAATCGCGTTCCGCTCGAGGTCGTCGAGGTTTTGCACGCCGCCATTTGAGCTCCTGTCCACCTGCTGGAGAGCCACGGGTAATTGCACCTCAGCCGGTAATTCTTTGACGCTTATCTTGTCTTTGCGCGATAGGACCACCGCGTATTCCATCGCGTTCTGGAGTTCACGGACGTTCCCGGGCCACCCATAGTCGAGTAACTTCTGGAACGCTTCCGGCGCGATCTCCGGTTCGGGCTTGCCCATCTCGTCGGCGAAACGCTTTAGGAAACTGGCCACGAGCGGGGGGATGTCCTCTTTCCGTTCGCGAAGGGGCGGGATCTCGATTTGAAAGGTATTGAGCCGGTAATAAAGATCCGCGCGGAGCCGATTTTCCGCCAGGGCGCTCGCGATCCTGCGGTTGGTTGCGGCGATGACGCGGAAATCGGCCTTCAGGGTTTTCGTGCTGCCGAGCGGGCGATATTCGCGTTCCTGTAAGACCCGCAAAAAACGAGTCTGGAGCTCCGCCGGCATCTCGGAAATCTCATCGAGGAAAAGCGTACTTCCTGCAGCGGCTGCAATCATTCCTGGGAAATCGTTCATCGCTCCGGTGAACGCGCCCCGAACGTAACCAAACAGCTCCGACTCAATCATCGCCTGCGGAAAAGCGGCGCAATTCAACTTGATCATCGGCTTTTCGGCGCGGCGGCTGCGGCCGTGGATCACGTTCGCGATCACTTCCTTGCCAACCCCGCTCTCGCCCGTGATCAGAACGTTCGCCTCCGACGGCGCCATGGCGTCGACCAATTCCTGGATTTCCTGCATCGCCTTGCTCTTGAAAACCGGCGCGAGCCTGGTCTCCGCGATCTCGAGTCGTTTCTCGAGTTGCTTGGTTTTCTTGCGAAGCTGTTCCGTCTCGCGAAGGAGCGACTGTTTCTCCAGCGCCTTCTCGATCAGGCTGAGGAGTTCCTCCGGCGCGTAAGGTTTACTGATGAAATGGTAGGCACCGCGCTTGATCGATTCGATCGCGTTATTGAGCGAATCGTGCGCGGTCAAAATGATGACCTGGGTATCGGGATGTTCGTCCTTGATTTGGGCCAGGGTTTCGAGCCCTTCCGCGTCGGGAAGCTGAAGATCGAGAAGAACGACAGCAGGCGGATCTTCTTTCAGCCGGCGAAGCCCGTAGGAAGCATTGGCCGCGGTTTCAGGCTGATAACCGTGGCGCCCGAGCAACGCCTCGAGCGTGAGCAGGATCGGCCGCTCATCATCGATAATAAGGATGCGTCGGTTGTCCGCGGTCATGGTTCGCAGGGTGGTGATTGTTGAGCCGCGAGGCCCAAACGGAAAGAGCAATCGACGGAGGAACTCATGTTTTCATTCACCAAAAACGGCCCGCCATCCTCCCGTTAGGGGGAGACCGGCGCCGTCGGCAGCGTCACCCGCGTGATGAGGGCGCAGGCAGCCTTGTCGTGGTGAGCGTCGAACTCTCCGCCATGCGCTTCTACAATCGCGCGGCTCCGGTGAAGACCGAGCCCGTAATGGCCCTGGCCCAGGGCCCGGAGCGGCTCCCGCCCCCAGTTCTCGGTGGAGCGCTGGAAGTTCGTTTTCGGTTCGGAGAGGGTGAAAACGTAGCGGCCGTCGGACGGTCCGGCGGAAACCGAGATCGCGCCTTCACCGCGTTCGTGACGGAAAGCATTCGCGAACAATTCCAGGAGGGCGGGAAGCAACAGTTGCGGATCGATATTCAGGTTCGCGTCGCTCTCGGCGATATCCCATTGGATTTGCGTGCCTTGTTCCGGATGAACGCTGGAGAGTTTTTGCCGCAGGTCGTCAACGAGGTCCTTCGCGCTGTACTCCATTTCGGTCAGGCGGGGCGGGCTCAGGGCGGCGGTCACCTCCTGGAGGCTCAGCCCGACCTGCGAGATCATTCCGCGGAGCCGTTTAATTTCTTCGCGCAGCTCGGAATTCTCCGCGATCTCGCTCAGATAAGCCGACTGGAGTTCGGCCGCGTTTAAATGATTGCGAAGATCGTGGGCCAGTTGCCGGATGAACTTCACGACTTCCGGCATCGAGATCTGGAGCGGCGAAGAGGCTGAGGTCGGTTGAGAAGACGTAGCCATGGAAGAGGTCAAATCCTAGCGCAACCCAACCCGTGTTCCAGCCCGCTTCAAGAAATTGCTCTTAACGGGTCCCGTTTGCCGTGAGGTGGCGAAGAATGTGGAAAACATCTTCCGGGTCGGCATCGAGCTCTTTAGCGATCTGTTCGGGCGTCTTGCTGCCTCCGGTTTCGACGGCCTCTTTCA
>JBJMXC010000177.1:0-4644 GCA_045809825.1 Chthoniobacterales bacterium
ATCAAACAAATCGTGTGGGTGTTGCCGATCGTGCAGCGGCATGCCGTTCCACGTTTCGCCGGTTTGGAAAAGAAGCGGATAACCGCGGCCGCCTTCGGTGAGCGGATCAAGGCTCATCATTAATCGGAATCCGAGCTGCGCACTCTGATTGAACGGGTGCGAATACATCGCCATGAACCAGTTCGGCGCGTCGATCCGATCATCGCCGCGCCGAGTATTTGCGTTCACGTAGCGCGGGAAAATCGCGCCATGGAGCATCAGCATATCGTCGCCAAACATCAGCATGTGCCCATACATCGGGGTAGAGTCCGGGACCCAGCTCGACCCCGAACTCTCCCGGCTCATCGGCTCCGCAAGATTGAGCGAGGACGCCATCGTCATCTCGTGATCGTGCCGCATATCGTGGCTCTCTGGCCGCTTCTCCGCTGCCAACCGGTTCGCCTCGTGTTCGACAATGTCGTGCTCGTGCCGTTTTTTCTTTTCTTCATTCGACGTTGGCCGTTGGACGTTCGACGTTGGACGTTTTCGTTCCTCTTCTTTCACCGGCACGAGCGTCATTCCGCACTTTGGACACTCGCCCGGCGCATCCATCACCACTTCCGAGTGCATCGGGCAGGTGTATTTCCGAGCGGTTTCTGCGACGGCTGGGACCGCTGCGATCACCGCGACGATCATTAATAAAAATTTCTTCATTCCGTTTCCTGAAAATTGAGTTGATGTGCCGGCAGCGTTGCCGGCGGTAGGGCAGAAGCTGTAGCCGGCTCGCTCTGTCGAGGCGTTCGGGGCAGGGCGACTGAGCGGCGTGGCTACAGCGATTTCAGGAAACAGGAGGAGCGTGCGACAGCATGCTTTCCTGCAAGACAGACTCGGCAAAACTCACGCACCCTGGCGGTCCGGTATCGAGTACTTCGATCACAGCGGCAACCCGGATCGCCTCCCCGAAAATCTCGGCCGCATAATCCGGCGAAGCGATCATTCGAAAGAGACCTGGAGTCGCGGTGACCGATTTGGCGACAATCGCCCGGACCTCTTTGCAACATGGTGCCTTCGCCGCCGGCATTTTCTTCGCCGGCGCTGAGTGCATCGGGCAATCGTCCCTTTCCGAAACGGATTTTGCCGCAGTCACGACGGCGAGAACGCAGTGGTTCGAAAGAGCGAACCACGCCGCCAGCGAGAGAACCACGACAAATGATCGAATCTCCCGGCTCCGCATTCGAATTCACGCTCGCGCACTTTCCGGAATTGGCAATTGTCGGTCGACCATCAAGCAGCTGTTGGACAAATTCCGCTGACCGGCGGCGATTCCTGAACGGGTTCGGCCGCCAAGGCACTGCCGTTTCTCACTGAAAGATGCTGCGAAATACGTGGTTGATCGTGCGGCCGACCGCCGCTGGGAAACTCGGCGGACGTCGCCGATGCCGTGTTGGGCGGCGAACCCGCGCTTCCTTGATTCCGACGATCTCGAGCGAATCCCCGCGACGGGCGAGGTTAAAGGTATCGTCCGTCCGTCCGCTGGCCTTGCGTTGCTGCTCCGGATTCGCCACCTGGAAGGCGACGCGGACGCGGGCGACCGTATTGTTCGTCTTTCTTTCCACCCGCGGTGAATCACCGAGAGAATATTTTCGGCTCGGCCAACGCTGGACGTAAACCGCGAGCTCGTTCCGGATATAGGGTTTGTCGACGACGCCGTGGTCAAAGTACTGGACGCGATCGCCGTAGAAGGCGAGTTCGTCATCCGGACTCGGCGACTGGCAGGCATCGAAATACCGTCGCAAAAAATTGCGAATTTGGGCTTTGCTGATCGCGGTGGCCTTTTGCGCCGGGATCGGGACAACCGGCGCGTCCGGATGCGGCGGCTCATGCGCCATAGCATCGCTCTTCAACACCGGGACGTCCGGCAGGTCGGCTTTGCCTTCGCCAGGCGAAGTCGGCTCGCCGACGCCTAACGAATAAAGCGTGACGTCGTCGGCAACTCCGGTTTGGGCAAAGCCCTGCCGCTGCTGATAGCGTTTGAGAGCGAGCGCATATTCGAGGCTCGGGCGGCCGTCAATGTCGCGAAAAAAAAGGTGACGCTTCCGCAATTCCTCCTGGACCTGGCGGGTCTCTTCATCCGCCCGCATTTCAGTGCGGCACGTGAAAACCAGGATGAGGAAAAAAAAGAGAAATCTTGGTGCCACGCTACGAATGTTCGCCGCTCGATGAGGCTTCGGACTGGCCCTTTTTGCAGCATTTCTTCTGCCGCAAATGCCTAGGCCAGCGCATCTTCGCGTATCGCAGGGCGAATCCTAACGAACTGGCCTTTGCAGTCCCATCTGAATTCGCGCCCGGTGCAATTCTCTCCGCAATTGGCTTCGCCCCGTGCGTATTGCTGTTGCTCGGCCCAGCCGAGCTCTAACAAACGACACGCATATGCCCGACGCGCCGCCACCGCTCCCGAAATCTCAGCCGTTCTTCAAACGCCGGAGCAGCACAATGTTCAAGCTGCTCGGGGTCGGAGCGCTGATCCTGATCATGCTCATTCCACTGCTCATGATCCAGGGCGTCCTCACTGACCGGCTCGCGCGGCGCAACGAAGCCGTCGAAGACATCACCTCGTCATGGGGCAAAGACCAGAGCATTATCGGGCCGGTCCTCGTGATTCCTTATCTCTACCACGGGACAGTCGTGCGCTCGGTGACGCTGCCAGATGGGCGGGTTGAAACGCGTGAAGTAGCGGAGACGACGGTCGCCTACGCTTATTTCCTTCCCGACACACTGGAAATCGTGGGCGACGTCCAGACGCAGACGCTTCATCGCGGGATCTACGATGCGGCTGTCTTTCGCGGGCAAATCAAGATTTCCGGAAAATTTCCCGTCCCCGACATGGCAGCCTTGAAGATTGCACCGGCCGACGTTCTCTGGAAAGACGCCGGGGTTACACTCGCGGTGAGCGATCTCCGCGGCACGCGCGAAAGTCTGATGCTCGATTGGGGCGGGAAGAAGGTCCAGCTTCAGCCGGGCTCACAGTTGCCCGGTTATACGACCGGCGTGACCGCGCCGCTTGCAATTGATCAGCCAATCGCGGAGCCGATGGCATTCTCCATCCCACTCGATCTCAACGGGAGCAGCGGAATTTACTTCGCGCCATTTGGGATTCAAAACACCGTTACCTTGAAAGCGAACTGGCCGGATCCGGCATTCCGCGGCGCATTTCTGCCGACGGAACGCAATGTCCGGACCGATGGGTTCGACGCGAACTGGAAGGTCTCGTATTACGGCCGTGATTATCCCCAGCATTGGACAAGCCGCACCGGAAACGAGCGCTTCACCACGCTGGCGGTGAGCAATTCGCTGTTCGGCGCGCAATTTCTCCGGGTTCTCGACGCTTACCGTTACGTCGAGCGCTCGATCAAATACGGCGTGCTGTTTTTCGTTCTCGTTTTCACGACGTTCTTCCTTTTCGAAATCACCGCCCGCCAGAAAATCCACCCGCTCCAATATCTGATGGTGGGCGCCGCCCTGTGCCTATTCTACCTGGCGTTGCTTTCCGCGTCCGAGTTCGTCGGCTTCACCCTCGCCTACTTCATCGCCACGGTCGCCGCGACCGGGCTCATCACCTGGTACTGCAGTTACTTCCTCGGTGGCGGCGCGCGCACTCTCATCATCGGGGGCGGACTGATCGGCGTTTACACTTTCCTCTACGTCACGCTCCGCCAGCAGGATTACGCGCTCCTCATGGGAACGGTCGCGCTATTTATTCTTCTCGCCGTTGTCATGTGGGTGACGCGAAAGGTGGATTGGTACGCGCGCGACGTTGAGTAGTCGCGCCTGCGACAGCTCGATCGGTAGGGCGAGACGCTGTCGAGCCGGAAACGATTCTCGTGGCAGCACGCACGGCTCGACGGAGTCTCGCCCTACCAGATGACGACGCCTGAATTCCGCGCTTGTTTTCATGCGCCGCCGACGCGTGACTAAACCATGCCTGATCAAGCCGAAACCGACTACGTTCTCGGCACCCACGATGAAGAGGTCGCCCGGTTGGGTTTGCAACATCGCGTCTGGCGACCGGTCGCATCGGATTGCTGGCGGCGCGCCGGCCTCACGATCGGCTCCCGTGTGCTCGACGTCGGCGCCGGGCCAGGCTACGCAACAATTGACCTGGCCGAAATAGTTGGGCCGACCGGCGAAGTGTTTGCGGTCGAGCGCTCGGCCCGATTTCTCGAAGTGGCAAAACGCGCTTGTGCAGTCCGCGGGCTATCGCAGGTCCATTTTCGCGAAGCCGATTTGGTGGAAGAGGAAATTGGCGCGTTGAATTTCGATTTCGCGTGGTGCCGCTGGGTCGCCTCTTTCGTTTCCTCGCCCGCAAGACTGATTGCGAACATCGGCGGCGCTTTGCGGAGCGGAGGGATGGCGATGTTTCATGAATACAGTCATTACGAGACCTTCCAATTCGCCCCGCGACGGCCGGCACTCGAAGACTTCTCCGAAAAAGTGATGATCAGCTGGCGAGAAGCGGGCGGCGAACCAAACGTCGCGGTCTGCCTGCTGCCCGGCACGGAGTTGGCGCTCGACAACGAAGTTCAATGCGACCATGCCTTCGGCCGCCTCTGGCCGAGCCTGCGGTCTGGAAACATTGAAGAGAAGGTGGCGCGCTTCCGGCAGGTC
>JBJMXC010000178.1:0-4375 GCA_045809825.1 Chthoniobacterales bacterium
CCGACATAGACGCTATGAGCGCCGCTGCCGTCGGGCTCCTTGCCGAGCCGGCTGAAGGTGGAATGATCGATGCTTATCGTCCCGTGCGGATCGGTGGCGGAAAGAATTCCGCACTGGCCGTCGACGAACATGTCCTGGACGACCTCGAGGTTTCAGCCACTTCGCGTTTCGCTCATCGCCTCGCCCGCCAGAATGCGGACCGGTTTCGTTTCTGGCTTCTGGAAGTTGATCACAAGCTCGGCGTTTTTTTAAAAATGCGCGCCGGACGAATGCGTTCTCGCCCGTCGTTTCGCGAATTCATTGGATCGTGGTTGCGCGCATGAAGGCGGCCGATCTTTCGTGAAAATACTTCTGGGCTCGCACCATTTCTTCCCGAGCACGGGTGGAATTGAAACGGTAACGAATTTGCTCGGGCGCGAATTCGTCGAACGGGGTCACGAGGTTCGCGTCGTTACCGAGACCGCGGGTGACGGCACTTTTCCTTTCCACGTGGTTCGACAGCCGGGGCCCTTCGGGTTGATCCGCGAAATCCAATGGTGCGACCTTTTCCTCCAGAATAATATTTCTCTGCGAACTCTCTGGCCGCTGCTGTTTATCCACCGCCCGGTCTTCGTCATTCACCAAACCTGGATCACTGCTGCCGATGGCCGCGTGCGATGGGAGCACCGCCTCAAACGATTCGTGCTCCGCTACACGACCTCTTTCGCGATCAGTCGTGCGATCGCCGACCATGTTCCCCGAAAAACGATCCTGATCGGCAACCCATACGACGACAAAACTTTCACCGCGGATCCGCAAGTTTCTCGCGACAACGAATTGATTTTCGTCGGGCGTCTCGTGTCCGATAAAGGCGCGGATTTGCTTCTCGAGGCGCTGTCCCTTCTGAATTCGAAGCCGAAGTTGACCATCGCTGGCGATGGACCGGAACGCGCGAGTCTGGAAAAACAGGCGGCCGAATTAGGCCTCCGCGGCCAAATTAATTTCGTCGGTTCGCAAACGAGCCAACAATTGGCTGCACTCTTCCGGCGACACGAGCTGCTGGTCGTGCCCTCGAAATGGAGCGAGCCGTTCGGCATCGTTGCCCTTGAGGGGATCGCCTGCGGTTGCGTCGTCGTCGGTTCCGCCGCCGGAGGCCTGCCGGAAGCGATCGGCCCATGTGGAGTGACGGTTCCGAACGGCAACGCCAGGGCGCTGGCCGATGCGATCTCACAGCTGCTCGCGAACCCGGGCGCGCGCGCGCGACTTCGGCAAAACACCGGTGCGCATTTGGAGCGGTTTACGCCGCGCCGCGTGGCGGAAGCATGTTTGGAGGCGATGACCTCGCGTTCGAAATGATTCTTGTCGTTCATCCTTTTGGGAACGCTAACGTTCGCGCTGTTCTCGCCGCCCTGGACGGGGTTGACCGCCTCGCAAAATTCGTGACCACAGTCGGGTGGTCGACGAGCTCCCCATTTCTCCAGGCGTTACCGGAAAGTGTGCGGACCGAAATGATGCGCCGGGGATATGACCTGCCCCATTACAAAATCAAAACCCATCCAGCGCGTGAAAGCGTCCGTCTTCTCGCGGCAAAATTTGGCGCCGGCCGGCTGAGCGAACATGAGACGGGATGGGCGAGTATCGATCGCGTCTGGTCAAAGCTCGACGCCGTCGCCGCCGATTATTTACGGGAGAATCACGAGCGCCTCAGTGTTCGCGGCGTTTATGCGTACGAAGACTGCGCGGTCCGCACCTTCGAAGCCGCGCAGGAGCTTGGCGTTCGCTGTATTTACGATCTGCCGATCGCATATTGGGAGACCGCCCGGAAACTTTTGCGGAAAGAAGCGGAGCGTTATCCCGATTGGGAACCCACCCTCGTCGGGACCCGCGATTCCAATGAAAAACTCGCGCGGAAAACACGCGAGCTCGAATTGGCGGACACGGTCATTTGCCCCAGTTCGTTCGTTTATGATTCGCTTCCAGAAGCGGCGCGCCATTCAAAGAAATGCGTGGTCGCACCGTTCGGATCGCCGTCGCAGGGGGATACTTCCCAGGGGTCTCATAGGACCTATGGGAAATTACGCGTCCTCTTCGCCGGCGCGCTGACCCAGCGAAAAGGACTAGCCGACCTTTTCGCCGCGATGAAGATGGTGGATTCTGCAAAGGTCGAGCTCGTCCTGATGGGTTCGCCAATTTTGCCAATGGCATTTTATCGAAAACACTTCCCTGATTTCGTTTATGAACCGCCGCGCGCCCATTCCGCCGTCCTCCGCCTCATGCGTTCCTGCGATCTGCTCGTCCTGCCTTCGATCGTCGAGGGTCGTGCTCTCGTTCAACAGGAGGCGATGGCGTGTGGTTTGCCGTTAATTGTGACGCGTAATGCCGGTGGAGAGGACTTGATTGTTGAAGGCGAAACCGGATTTCTCATTCCAGCGGGCGCACCGGCCGCGATTGCTGAAAAGATCGAATGGTTCGTGACAAATCAGGCCCAGATGCCTCCCATGAGAGCGGCTTCGCGCGCGAAAGCTGCTGAGCTAACCTGGGCCGCGTACGGCAAAAAAATACTCAATGCAATCGGCGATTAATCAACGGGTTATCAGGAACCTCAAACGGCTGATCTGGCTTTATTTTTTCCTCCTCATTTTTGAGGGGGTCTTCCGGAAATGGCTTCTGCCCCAATATTCCGATGTCCTGTTGGTTGTACGCGATCCGGTCGTGCTCGCGATCTATCTCCTCGCCATCAAGGCGCGGATGTTTCCTCGCAACCTCTACACACTGATACTCGGAATTATCGCCGTTTTGTCGTGGATGGTTTCGCTTCTGGTCCTGGAGCCTTATCTCACCTTGAAGCCACTCGTGCTCGTGACCGCGTTTGGTTTCCGCTCAAACTTTCTCCATTTGCCGCTCATTTTCGTGATCGGCCGTGTCCTCGATGCCGATGACGTGAAGATGCTCGGCCGCTGGGTCCTGATTGGCCTTTTGCCGATGGCCGTCCTGCTTGCGGTGCAGTTCAATTCCGCTCCGGATGCTTTTATTAATCGGACCGCTGGGCTTGGCGAGAACCTGCAGATCACAGCGGGTGGCGGCAAGATTCGTCCGCCGGGAACGTTTTCCTTCGTTTCGGGGGTTATTTTTTATGCGGCCCTTTCCGCGGCCTACCTGCTGTATGGGGCGCTGACTCGCGGCGTCTTCAAAAACTGGCTGCTCTTCAGTGCCGGCCTGGCTCTCGTCGTGACCATCGGTGTCTCTGGGAGCCGCTCGGTGTTGCTTGCCGTCCTCGTGGTTGTCGCATCCCTTCTTTTGGTGATCGTCACGCGACCCGGAGCCGTGAACCAGTTCGGCCGCAATCTGCTCATCGTGGTGGTGGTGGGGTTGATTGTTGTTCGTCTCCCGATTTTCAACGAGGGCGTCAAGGTCCTGACGGATCGGTTCAGCGACGTGGCCGAGGCCGAGGAGACCTCGATCGCGCGCGGGCTGGTCGCGCGAACCGTAAGCCCATTCACGGAGGGCTTTCTTCTCCTGGGTCGCGCGCCGATCGGCGGATACGGACTGGGAATCGGCACCAATGGCGGAGCGAAGTTTCTCACCGGGCGTGCCATCTTTCTCCTGACCGAGGGCGAATGGGGCCGGGTCGTTCTCGAGAGCGGCCCGATTCTTGGTCTCGCTTATCTTCTCTGGCGAACGGCGCTCACCTTGAATCTCGGCCTGTTTAGTTATCGCCAGCTGAAGCGCGGCGAGCTTCTGCCGCTTTTTCTTTATTGCGCCGGATTTCTCGCCCTTCTCAATGGCCAGTTCGGACAGCCCACTAATCTCGGTTTCGCGGCCTTTCTGAGTGGCCTTTGCCTGGCCGCGGCAAATACGTCTGACCGACCGGCATCGCCTGCCGTGGAAGTCGAGGGACCCAAGCGGATGGCGCGCCGTTCCCGTTACGCCGAGCAATTACATGGCGCGGCGGCTCGGCATCATCCTGATGATTTTGCTGATCGGTAATTACGCGCTTGATCGTCAGCAAAGCATGCAGCGGTTCGCGACCATGATGCTCGATGGTCTAACCGCGGCCGGCATCGAGGCTGAAATCATTCAACCACGACCGTTTCTCGGGCGGTTGCAGTTTGCCGGTGGGTTCGTCGCGAAATGGCTCGCTTACCTCGACAAGTTCTTCCTTTTTCGGCGGCAACTTGCGCGCCGGTTGTCGGAAGGCCCGGACGTCGTTCACATCTGTGATCATTCCAATGCTATGTTGGCACGCTGGATCGAAGGCGCACCGGTCGTAGTCACCTGCCACGATCTTCTCGCCGTCCGCGGCGCACTCGGTGAACAAACGGACTGTCCCGCTACCGCCACCGGCAAAATCCTCCAGCGCTGGATTGTGCGCGGACTCGAAGGGTCGGACGCTGTC
>JBJMXC010000179.1:0-5981 GCA_045809825.1 Chthoniobacterales bacterium
AATCGACGCCCCACACTTCGTTGAGTAGCGTCTCGCGCGAAACCGCATTCCCGCGTTCGCGAAAAAGTAGGGCCAATACTTTGAGCTCTCGCGGACTGAACTCGATCGCCTCCCTGCCGCGTTTCCCGCGCAACGCCCGGCAATCGATCCGCACTTTGCCGAACGCGATCTCCGCCGGCAGGTCGCTCGGCCCGCCACCGACCTGCGTCCGCCGCAACAGCGCCTGCACTCGCGCGAGCAGCTCTCGCAAGCTGAACGGCTTCGTCACGTAATCGTCGGCACCGAGCTCGAGCCCGACTACCTTGTCGATCTCCTGACCTTTCGCCGAAAGCATCAGGATCGGGACGCCGTTCTTTCCGGCACGAATTTCGCGACACAAATCGAAACCGCTTTTTCCGGGCAACATGATATCGAGAATCACGAGATCCGGTTTGAGTTGTTTGACCAGCGGCCCCGCCTGCGCGCCATTCCGGCAATCGGTCACGTCGTAACCTTCCGCGCGAAGCGCATCGCAAAGCCCGAGACGGATATGGGCGTCGTCCTCCACGACCAACAGGCGCTTCTTCATTTCGGCAACCCCTCTTTGTTGGACCCGGGATCGGCGATCCCGGTTCGCGTAATCGGAAGCCGCAAGGTGACATTGCTTCCACCCCCTTCGCGCGCTTGGTAAATGATTTCGCCGCCGTGCTCGCGCGCCATTCGTTGCGCCAACGTCAATCCGAGGCCGCTGCCCTGGATTCCACTCGCGAGCGAATCGTGCGCGCGATAAAACGCCTCGAAGATTTTGGTCTCCTCGCCGGCTGGAACGCCGGTGCCGCGATCGAGCACGCTGATGTTCACAGAATCGCCGGTGAGATAACTGTGAAGCTCGATCTCTTTCCGCTCCGGGCTGTACTTCTCGGCATTTGACAACAGGTTCACGATAATCTGAGCCAGCGCGTCCTCGTCCCCGCGCACCGGGTAGGGCCCCGGCGCCGCCTGCCATCGCGTCGTAAATCCCTGCTCTCGCAAATGCAGTTCATGTCCTTCCCACGTTCGAGCCAGGACGTCATGCAGATCGAGCGGAAGAAAATCATAACGTTTCTGCTTCCGTTCCAGCCGCGCGAAATCGAGCACGTTATTGATCAGCCGGGTCAGGCGCTCGGCTTCGGCAACGATGATCCGCAGATAACGCGGTCGCTTTTCCTCCGTCACATTTCCGGCGTGCATCATTTCGGCAAACATCCGGATGGACGTGAGCGGCGTCTTTAGCTCGTGCGAAACGTTGGAAACGAAGTCGGTCTTTTTTTGGGCGAGCGCGAGCTGCCGCCGCGCATCCGCGAACACCGCCCAGCCGCCGAACGCAATCGCGGCCAGCGCAGCCGCAATCAATAACAGAAGAGTGCGCCGGACGCTGCGCGCGCTCTCCTGTAATTGCTGCGGCCGCATAAGATACAGGGCGGCTTCCCAATGCGGGAGCGCTTCCCCGATTTCGGACGCGACGAAGGGGCGGCGCCACTCGCGCTTCGTTTCGTTCGGCGGCTGGGTCGCAATCGGTTGCGCCTTGTCGTTCAAAAGGGCGAGGACGTACTCGGGTGAAGCGTTGTCCGGCAACGCGTCCCGCCAGACATCAGCCAATGCTTCGACTTGGAGCACGCAACCGAAAATCATCCCGTGCGCTTCCGGCGGCCGGAGCCAGAAAAGAATTTCGAGACGGTCCTGCATGAAGCGCGTGACAACGCCTTCGGCATTGTCGGAAGTCAGCGCCTTGAAGTCGGCCGTGGCGGGGACCAGTTGCGAAACAGCGGGCGCGTTTTCTTTCTGGACGCGCTGGGGCGCGACGTTTCGCAATTGCGCGGAGGACGAACTCTCGTCCTTCTCTTTTACGGCAGGGGCCGGCGGTGCCAGAACATTCCCCGGCGCCTGTTTGCTCATCGGAATCGATTTTTGCGCCGCAGCTTTCTCCTCGGATTGGGCGGGCGCCTTGCGCCGTTGTTCGGCGCGATTCAATTCGTCCGCCGGCACGGAATACACCGTAGCGGGCGTGGTGCCCGAGAGAAACGCGGTGTTGTTGCGGAGGAACTTCTCACGCTCCGAATCGCCCAGCGCTTCCTCGGCCGAGGGCGAGATAAGGTTGCCTTCGGCGCTTAAGGCAAATCCGATGGCCGGGCGCTGCGATACGCGAGAAAGTTTCGCGGCAAAGTCCTGCGCCACTTCAGCCGGCGAAGAAGTCGCGAGCAATTGCCGCACGCGCTCCACAAAGGCGCGCCGCTCTTCCTCAATCAAACCGCGGGCCGCGACCGCGACGGCATCTGTCTCCCTTTGGTAAAGCTCTGCAGTGCGGCGTTCGAGAATGATTTGCTGCTCATTCGCGCTCCGCAACGCCAGCCAGCCCAAACCGATGCTCGGGAGGAGGACAGCCAGATAGAAAATCCACGTGCTTCGCTTCATGGCGTGAGGCGCAGGCTATCACGTTGGCGAGCGGCTTGGTAGGGACCGCGCGCTCCGCAGCCCGCTGGTTACGGACACCGTCGGCGCGGCGTCCCTACCATTCGCTCCTGCCTAACGACTCTTTTGGTATTTGTCCGCGTAATTCTCGAACTGCATGGACTTCCGGCGCGACTTCTCCAGTCGGCCCTGCGAATCGATCTCCGCCGCCGCCGCTTCCAGCCGGCGATTCTCTTCGGCAACTCCGGGCACCTGGGCTTGCGCGGGAGCGGCGGCATTCTTCGCCGCTTGCTGCCGAAGCAATGCGACCGCGTCCTTCGACTTGCCTTCGTCCGCCAACTTCACGGCCGTTTCCTTCGCAATCCGGTTTTGCACGACACTGTTTTCCCGGGCGACTTCGGCACGAACGCTCGCATCGGCCTTCTTTTCGTCGTCAGTGATCGCGATCTTCGCGGCCTGCCGTTGCGCGGGCGCCTGCGATCCGGTGACGGTCGCGTAGTTCAATTCCGCCGCGGCTTCGAGCGCATCGGATGTTTTGCCTTCGGCGAGGCAACGAACGAGGTAACGCCGTTTCTCGGAGCCGAACAACTCCGGCATCTTGATTTCCGCCACGCGGTCATGGCACTCAATCTCGGGCTGGCCGATGATTTCTTTCAAGCGCACACCGTCCGGCGCCTGGATCCGGATGATGATATTCCGGGCAACCAGTGAGCGGGCCGCTCCCAATTCCTGCGCGAAAATGCCGGGCAATTTCTCGGCATCTTTCACATAGTAATAGTTGGCGTTGCTGGCCTCGGCCAGCGCCGTCATGAGGTCTTCGTTGTAATCATCTCCCAGGCCAACGGTGCTGACGGCGATACCGTCACCGCGCAACTCCCGGCCGAGACGCGCCAGATCTGACGTGGTGCTTGGTCCGACATTGGCCAGGCCGTCCGAAAGAAGAATAACGCGATTAACCCGCTCCTTTTCGAAGTAACGCCGCACCTGTTTGGCGCCAAGGACAACGCCGGCATGCAACGCGGTGCTGCCACCGGGCTGGATGCGGTGAATCCGCGCTTTCAGATCCTCACGATGATCGGTCCCTCCAACTCGTTCAGGCGGGAGGAGCAGATCGGTTTCGTTGTCGTAGGTGACCAGCGAAAACATGTCATCGTCTCCGAGTTTATCGACGGCCATTGCCGCGGCCTGTCGGGCTTTTTCAATCTTCGCGCCTTCCATGGACCCGCTTCGATCGAGGACGATGCAGAGATTCATTGGCGAATGGCGCGCTTCGTCGTTCTTCCGCGCCTCGATCTCGACCTGCACGATCATTTCGCGCGGCCCGAGCCGGTAAACGTAATCGCGCTCGGGTGTGACTCGCAGAGTTACCTCGGGCGCCGGTGAAGCGGAGGCCGCTTGCGCGAGCGCTGCCGCGAAACTGACTAACAGTAGTTTTTTCATGCTCCAAGGCTAGAGCGATTCGGAAAAGCATGTGTCAGAACCCCATGCGAAGATTGTAAAAGAAATGTCAGCGTGGGGTTGTAGCGACGCCGCGCTGTCGGCTTAAGAAACGCGTTATAATCAGCCAAGCGTCTTTGCGGTGGACAGAGCGCTGTCGCTACAATCTTGAGTCGACGCCTTATGAAAATCGTCCGCGCCAAACCCGAAGACGCCGAAGCGCTCACCCACATCGCGCACGCGGCGAAGCGCCACTGGGGCTATCCAGAAACCTGGATCGCCGCCTGGCGCGATATCCTGACCATGAACCCGGAATTCATCGTCGGAAACATCAGCTATTGTGCAATCGAAGCGGACGGCGCGGTCGGCTTTTACGTTCTCACCACCGAATCGGATGGGCTCCACCTCGACCATCTCTGGGTACAGCCGGAAGCGATGGGCCGCGGAATCGGCCGGGCTTTGTTCGAGCACGCCGCGGCCCAAGCCAGGAAGTCTGGCTTTGATTCGATCAAGATCGAAGCCGATCCAAACGCGGAAGAGTTTTATCAACGGATGGGTGCGCGGCGAACGGGGACACGGAAAAGTGAAGTGGAAGGCACGCGGCGTGAGCTGCCGCTTATGGAATTTCGGCTGGGCCCCCCCGAGTTGAGACTGGACGAATAAACTCCGCGCGCGCACCTTTGACCGCGAATGACGAAACAGGCGCGGTGGTCGTATGTCGTACTGGCGATCACGCTGGTTCTGGTCGGTTTGCTCCAGCTCGGCGGCCCTTTCCTCGCGCTTCTCTTTTCCTATCTGGTTCTGGCCAGGCTGAGCCGGTTCATTCCCAACAAATGGGCCACGCTCGCCATCTTCATTCTCGTCGTTGCCGGAATCACTTATACAGCTGCTCATTTCACTCGCGCGGCCGTCAATGCGCTTCCGACGATTGCGGATAAGTCGATTCCTTCCGCCATCGAATGGGCCGAAGAGCATGACCTCAATCTGCCATTTACCGATTTCGAAGGTCTCAAAGCCACCGCCATGACGACGATAAAAGACCAGGCGAAATACCTGGGCGATTTTGCGAATTTCGCCCGGCACGCCTCGACCACCTTCGTCTTCATCATTATCGCGATCGTTTGCGCGGTCAGTATGTTCTTCAACGGCCGGCTCGATCTCTCCCGCGAATCGCACAAGGTCCGGAACAATCTTTATTCCGTTTACTCCGACGAAATCACGGCGCGCTTCAGCGACTTCTACCAAAGCTTTTCAATGGTGATCGGGGCCCAGATGACGATCTCCGCGATCAACACGGTACTGACCGCGATCTTCGTCTTCTCGATTGGACTCCCCTATGCTCCTGTCGTCATCGGCCTCACTTTTCTCTGCGGATTGTTCCCGATCGTCGGCAATATCCTTAGCAACACTGTCATCGTTTTTGTCGCCTTCCTCGTCTCCGGCAAAATGGCGATCGCGGCACTGATCTTTCTCGTTGTGATCCACAAGCTCGAGTATTTCCTGAACAGTAAAATCATTGGGGCCCGCATCCGCAATCCGATCTGGCTCACCCTCATCGGCCTGATCATTGGCGAAAAGTTGATGGGCGTTCCGGGAATGATCCTGTCCCCGGTCGTCCTGAATTATTTGCGGGTCGAGATGTGCAAGGTCGAAGTCGCGCCCAACGCCGCGCGGGCCGAGCAGCCGGTTATTGAACCAGTCGCCCGAGTCGGTTAGAACAACAGCGTGAACGAGGCGAAACAAAACCCCTGGATTGAGCTGGCCCCGGGCATCCGGAGGCGCACCGTTACCCACGGCGCGACCATGTATCAAATGATCGCCGAGCTCAAAGCCGGCAGCGTCATGCCGCCGCATCAGCATCCGCAGGAACAGATCATCCACATTCTTTCCGGACGGATGAAAGTGAACGTGGGCGCGGATTCACGCATTCTCGGGCCCGGTGATTCCTACTATCTCGCGAGCAACGTCGCGCATGGTGTCGAGACTCTCGAAGACACGCGGGTCCTCGACACGTTTAGCCCGCCGCGCCATGAGTACATCGCGCTGGACGAGCAGGCGAAGGCCGGTTGAGCGCAATTTCGTTCTGCGGCGCGCGTAAGCGCTGTATATTCGGGCGA
>JBJMXC010000180.1:0-9257 GCA_045809825.1 Chthoniobacterales bacterium
GGCCGTGGGGTGAATGAAGTCCGTACCTTAACGCTGTCCTGTTTGATGGCGAAGGCATCGAGCTCCTCGATCAACTCCGGGATCGAGCGAGCGACAAGCGTTAGACGATGCTGATGATGATTGCGGCGGTCGCCCAGGGTATAGGCCAAGTCGGGCAAAACCGGTGAATCACCATTAAGATTAACGCGCTCGGTTAACCATGAAGCCAGCTTCATCGCGTATCCGCGAAGGGCATCTTCTGACCGCGCGGAAAGCATGACGGGCCAGGCCCGATCAAGCCAGTCTTCTGCGTGAGCGGGGTGGGGGACAGGCGGCGGCTCGGTCAGAATAACGTGCGCATTTGCACCACCGAATCCGAAAGAGTTCACCCCTGCCAGTCGCTGACCATCCGTTTCCGGGAACGGCTCTGTCTCGGTGGGCACGCGAAGTTTTAGTTTGTCGAAATCGATGTGCGGATTTGGTGCGGTGAAGTGCAAGCTGCCGGGAATCTCGCGATGCTGCAGAACGAGCATCGCTTTCACGAGGCCAGCGACGCCGGCGGCCGTTTCAAGATGTCCGACGTTTGTCTTGACCGAGCCGATAGCCAGCGGGGTCGAACGTTCCTGGCAAAGAGCTTCCGCAAGCGCGTGGGCCTCGATGGGATCGCCCACTGCGGTCCCGGTCCCGTGCGCCTCTACGAATCCAATTTGCGACGGCGCAATGCCCGCATCTTTGCACGCGTCCTGGACCAGTCGACTTTGCGCTTCCGCGCTCGGGAGCGAGATACCGTTTGTGTGTCCGTCCTGGTTGACCGCGGTGCCGACGATCACGCCCTGGATGGGATCCCCATCGGCAATGGCCTGAGAGAGGCGCTTTAGCAGCACCATCCCGGCGCCTTCGCCACGCACGAATCCATTCGCCGAGGCGTCGAACGCGGCGCACCTGCCGTCCGGCGACAACATTGAAGCCTGCGAGAAACCGATGAACCCGCCAGGGGTAATGATCACGGTCACGCCACCGGCGAGTGCGGTATCGCCGCGTCCCGCCCAGATATGCTCGCATGCGGTATGAATCGCGGTGAGAGCCGACGAACATGCCGTATCCATCGCGATGCTCGGGCCGCGCAGGTTCAGGCAATAGGAAATGCGGTTCGCCGCAACCGAGTGCGCACTCCCTGTCGCGGTGTGGGGCGCAATGCCGAAATGGTCGAACGCGGTACTTTGAATGCCCTGGTAATCGTTGTGCGAGATGCCGACGAAAACGCCGATGTCAGTGCCTTTTTCGAAGTCGAGGACAACGCCGGCGTTCTCGATCGCTTCCCAGGCTGTTTCGAGGAGGAGGCGATGCTGGGGATCAACGTAAGGAGCTTCGCGCGGGGAGATGCCAAAAAACTGCGGGTCGAACTTATCGATCTGGTCGAGGAACCCGCCGCGTTTAACGAAAGTTTTTCCGGGGATCGCCGGCTCGCGATCGTAATAACGCTCCACACTAAACCGATCGGCCGGCACTTCGCTGATTGCGTCCCTGCGTTCGACCAGCAACTTCCAAAAAGATTCCGCGTCGTTGACGCCGCCGGGAAAGCGGCATCCGATACCTATGATGGCGATGCGGTCCTTATGCATAAATGGCAGGGCTGAGGAAGCGGAACGATAGATAACCTATTTCGATGGCAACGAGCGAGAATGTTCTGTAGCCATGGGCAGGAGTCGGGTGCGTTGGCAGCCGGTCCTCACGACGTCTATTTAGTTAACCCGTAGACAGCAAAATTGCATTATTTATTCGCAAAAAAACGTCTCTTTAGGCCGGGTCCGCATCTGGCCCAGAAAGTGAAATAGTCGAGAAAAGATTAAGCGAGCGACGGATTTCGAATTAGAAGAATAACCTCATGTGCGGCATTGCAGGGATGATCGACCTGGCGGGGCAACGTCACCCGCCCGAAGGCAATATTCAGCGGATGGCCCGGGCGCTCTTACACCGCGGTCCGGATGAAGAGGGTTTTTTGATTCGGCCTGGTCTCGCTTTGGCTTCGCGCCGGTTGAGCATCGTCGGGCTGGCTGATGGGCAGCAGCCAATTTTCAACGAAGACCGCAACGTCGCGGTTGTTTTTAATGGCGAACTTTTTGATTACGTCGAGCGCCGGGACGAACTGCGGGCGCGGGGACACCGGTTCGTGACGCACTGCGACACCGAGATCATTCCTCATCTCTGGGAAGATCACGGCGAGCAAATGTGGCAACAATTGCGCGGACAGTTCGCGATCGCGTTATGGGACGAGCGGCGGCGCCAGCTCCAAATAGGACGCGACCGATTCGGCATTGCCCCGCTTTTCTGGACCCGGCAGGACGACTGGCTCCTGTTCGCCTCCGAAATCAAAGGCCTCCTCGCATCAGGGATGGTGCCGGCGCGACCGGACCGGCGGGGGATCGATCATGTTTTCACTTTTTCAGCGGTGCCCGGTCCGCGGACCTGTTTTGAAGGCGTCCAGCTTCTGACCCCGGGCCATTTTCTGCACATTTCTCCGGCAAACGGGAATGGTCGAACGCCCGTCGTCGAAGATCGTGCCTTTTGGGAAATGGATTTCCCGGATCAGGGGGCCGAGGAATGGGGCGACAATCCGAAGCGGTTGGTTGACGACTTCGAAAATCTTTTGCTCCAGGCGGTTTCGGAGCGATTGCGGGCTGACGTTCCTGTCGGCGCCTATCTTTCCGGTGGCGTTGATTCGAGCATGATCGTGGCCCTCGCCTGCCATTTGAAAGGCCCGGCGATCAACACCTACACCGTCCGCGTTCATGAGCCCGAGCTGGATGAACTCGATGCGGCGAGTTTGTCGGCACGACACATCGGCGCCAAGCCGCCGATCGTGCAGGATTTTCGCGATGAAGACGCGTTGGCGACATACCCAAAATTAATAAGCGCCGCGGAAGCGCCAGTGATCGACACAGCCTGCGCAGCGCTTCTTCAGTTATCGGGACGTGTCCACAGCAATGGGCAAAAAGTCGTACTGACCGGTGAGGGCGCAGACGAATGGCTGGTTGGGTATCCGTGGTACAAAGCGGCGAAATTGCTCGGCTACCTCGACCTGATTCCCGGCCTCGGAATGGGTCATGCGGCTCGCAACGCTTACTTGCGACTGAACAAGGTGCCGCATTTTCCCCATACCTGGCGGCGCGAAGTGGAAAGTGCCGTCGGCGGGCCGAATGCGTGGATCGACGCGTATGGAATGCTCGCGATCTCCAAGCTGCGTTTCTACAGCGAATCAATGCACGAAGCGATCGGCCAGACGAATCCATGGACCGAATTAAACTTTCCAATCGAACGCGCCAAACGATGGGCGCCGCTTCACCGCGGAGTCTGGATCGCCGCGCGCGTGCTGTTGGCCGGGCATCTTCTTCAAGCGAAAGGCGACCGCGTCGCGATGCATTCTTCGGTGGAAGTGCGCTACCCATTCCTGGACGAGGACGTCTTTGATTTCCTCGCCAGGCTGCATCCGCGCTGGCGACTTCGCGGGTTTAAGGACAAACATCTGCTCCGTTTGTTGGCGGAACGATGGGTCCCGAAATCCGTGGCGCGACGGCACAAAGTCATTTTCCGCGCGCCGCTCGACAGTTTTCACATGGAGCCGGAGCCGCCGTTTGTCGCGCAGCTTCTGAGCGATGAATCGTTGCGAAAGACCGGGTATTTCGATCCAGTTGCCGTCGCTCGCTGGCGAACAGATTTTCGTAAAATGCGTGTTGGCTCGTTGCCGCGGCTGTCAGTCGAAATGGGTTTGATGGCGGTCGCTGCGACGCAGCTGTGGCACCATCAATTCATGGGCGGCGGACTGGCCGATCTCCCTCAGTGGTCAGCCGTCCCAACTCCTGCCGCGCTTGAAGCCGGCGGTCAAACTGCGTCCGCCGCGCTGGCAAAAAGCTAGAGTTTCGCGAGCGTTTCCCGCCCGCGCTCTTTCGTTTCGGGATCGTCTTTTTCGGCATCGGGCATTCCGAGGCCCTTGTTTATTAATTCTCGCGCTTCGTCTTTCCTGCCCATCTGCGCGTAAATTCGCCCGAGCTCAATGTAGTGCATGAGGCGTTTTGGATTGAGGGCGATCGCCTTCTTCATCGCCTGTTCGGCCTCCTCGTACGAGCCCTTCGGCAGTTGGCCGTAGATTAGGCCGCCAATCAACCGCTTCATCCCGCTCACCTCGGCCAGGACACGATTCCATCGGCCAAGAATATGCCACGCGGTATCGTTTTTTGGATCGATCGCGAGCGCTTTGTCTGCGGATTCCTTAATCCGAGGAGAAGCAGCGATTTGTTCTTTCGTAGGTAAATACGGCGTCATCTTCCCGAGGGTAATGGCAGGCGCGAGCTGCGCATCGCAGTCCTTGGGCCCGCATGCCGCGGCCCGCTCCGAATAATCGAGCGCGAGGTGACCGAGGCGCAGCTTCTCCTCCTTGTCCGTTGCATCCGTCATCAGGTAGCGATATTGCCGCGCAATCCGGACCATCAACTCCGGATTCTTTGGTTCCAGTTTTTCCGCCGACAAATAAAGTGGCAACGCTTCTTTAGCCTGAAATTTCTTCTCGAAGACTTTGGCCTTATCGATCAGCGCATCGGCCGAGTCAGCGGCGAAAGCGGCGTCGATCAAGAGGGCCGCTGCTGCGACCGCGAAGAGGCGGTGGAATAAGAATTTCATTTTTGAAAACGCCGCTAGGGACAATAGGCGAAGATTGAGGGAGCGCATCCCGCGTCTTCACGTCGCGGTCAGGACCTTTGGTGTGAGACGGAAGATTGCGGCGGAATGTTCAATTCGTTTTCAACCTATTATGCGATCTCGAATGGGGCCAGCCATGCGCCCGTCCGCGAATCCTCCTGTATGAAGATAAAAACTAACAAGATTGGCGTGGCCTTGCTCGCCATTGGACTTTGCCTCGCATCGAGCGGCGCGTTCGCGCAGACGAGCACGACCGTAACGACGACGAATGGCGCATTCACTGAATATGTGCCGAATTCGCAAACGGTTGTTGTAAGAACCGAAACTAACTCGGCGCCCTTGCGCTACACCGTGACGAAGCAAACAACGATTGTGGACGAAACCGGTGCGCCGGTGACGATCGAACGCATCTCACCGGGGAGCCAGCTCGCGGTCGACTACAGCGGCTCGGGAGAACGCATGGTCGCATCCCGGATCGTGGTCCGTCGGCCGGCGACGGTCACCGCTCCGGTAACGACGACCGCTCCGGTAACGACGACCGTGCCAGTCACGACTGAACATCACACCACCACCACCGTGCCAGCTACGACTGAACAGCACACCACCACCGTGCCGGCCACGACTGAACAGCATACAACCACAACCACGACGACGACGCGGCCTCTCACGCACGAAGAAAAGCACGCGATCAAAGAGGCGAAAGAAGAGCGCAAACATGAAATGAAAGAAGAGATCGAGCGCAAAAAAGATGCCTTGGAAAAAGCCAAGGATAAGCTCGATGACGACGACGACGATTAGAAAACCGTCATTCTTACTCGCAAATTATTGCGAGGCTTTAAACACGCGCCGGTTCTACTCCGGCGCGTGTTTCACATTGGGCGGCGGCATCTCCGTGTGCGACGGCACCTTTGCCTGACCGTGCGCGTTGTCCCGGACCGATGCCACGCGATTCCCGACGGCTTCTTCCACGATTCTTCCTGCGTTCAGGAGTTGTGCTTCCCCGAGGCGCGGACCGACGAGTTGCAAACTGGTGATGGGAACACCGAATCGGTGACCAGTTGGAATCGGCATGGCCAGGGCGGGATTGCCGGCGAAATTTACCGCGACGGTGTTTTGGATTTGAAGGACGTGCGCGTCGAGAAGACCCAGCCCCAAATTGAGTGGTGGAAGCATCGGGGGCGATTTTTGAAGGGTGGGGAGGGCGATTAAATCGACCTTCTGAAAAACGCTATTGATTGCTCGCTGCCACGCGGCCTGCCTGGCAACCGCACCGCCATAGGTGGTCGTGTAAGTGAGCTGGCCCGCCGTGATGATCGCCTTCGTTCGAGCCGAGACGCCGGGTGCCAATTGAAAACCCTGATTGCTCAGCCACGTCCCGCCTGCCGCGACCGTGTTTCCGTCGGTCTTCGCCGCGTCCCATTTCTGGCGGAATTGATCGTCGAGCTGCACGACCTGGAACCCGGCTTTAACCAGCGCCTCATCAATCGCGGCATCGATCTCGGGATCGGTGCCTTGCAGCTTCAACCGGCCGACCCGGATGTTATGGCCGGAGGGCTTGGCGGCTCGGGCAGCTGCGTATCGGCCGGAAAAACCCTCCTGGAGAAGATCCATTCCTTCCACGGTATGAGCGATATCCTTAGCCATCGGTCCGACCACATCGAGGTGTTTGGGCTCCAATGGATACACGCCTTTAATTGAAATCAGGCCGAACGTCGTTTTGAGCCCGACGATCCCGCAACAAGCGGCCGGCACCCGGATCGACCCTGCCGTGTCGGTTCCGAAGGCGACGTCCGCCTGCCCGCTCGCCACTGCGACCGCGCTCCCCGACGATGATCCGCCCGGAATCCGGCTATGCCTTAACGGATTTTGAGGCGTCCCGAAAAATTCGTTCAACCCGGAGGGGGCCACGGCGAATTCGGACATGTTCGTTTTACCAACAATCACGACGTTGCGCCGGCGAGCGATCGCAAGGCACGGGGCATCCGCTTTCGCGGGCTGGTGGGTGGTCAGGAAAAAATTTGAGCCGGCAGTCGTGACGACTCCCTTCATGTCGATGTTGTCCTTAACCGCGAGGCGCATCCGTTTCCCATCCGCCTCTGCGGGCCATGACTTAATAAAGGCGCGGTTGCCGGGGAGATGCTTGGTGAACAGCGGGATAGCCGAGCATCCGCTGTAGACAACAAGGAGAATGATGGCCAGCGCCAGACTCTTTAAAATGATGTGGGCGGAAGATTGCATGCGGAGCAAGGCTCGGCGGACGGCTGCCTGCCCGCAAGTGCGCGCCGTAAAAAAGTACCGACGGCGGCGAATATCAGCTACTGGTGGTACGCGGTGGCGACTTTGCCCGGATTATACGGTACCTGACCAACGGCAGGCGCATACACGAAAACGGTCCGGTCCTTTTTTTCATCAACCGGCTCCAGAAGCAGGCCCTTATATTTCGGCTTCGTGCTGTATTCGATCAGGACGCGGGCTGTCCCATTGAATCCCCACATTTTCAGACCGGTGCCCAGAAACCCTCCCTTTGGAAAGATTTCGTCCAGGCCGGCCATGGCGTGAAAGCAACTGATGGCCACTTGATCTTTTTGATACATGCGGTCGTCAGCGCGGTATTTGATCGTTCCGCTTTCCAGTAACTCCTTGCGCTTAACTCCCAGGTCAAAACCCGGCTTGCGAATTTCGTACGGTCCCCACATTGCCACCGCATTCTTCGCGTCGACCGCCAGCTTGATCGTGTCTGCGAGATTGAAATTTTTGCCCTCCGAGATCGGACATTTGTTCTTACTCGCGAAGAGCTTCGCGCCGGGTCCATCAAACACGCACAAGTTCGGGTTCGTCAGGAAATCTGCGGGCAGCCAGCTGATGGTGAAGGCTTCGAATTCGCGGTTCCTGTATTTTCCCTGGAGCAGGCCCTCGGTCTCGTTGGGGGCTTTCGTATCGGCGAATACCCGGATGACAGAGATGAAGGAGTGGGAGTGTTCCGGGTGATTTCCGTCGTCCTGGTAGGCGAACGGAATCATGAAGTAGCGCTCGGTCTTTAGGGGTGCGGTGCCAAGCCGCGGAGCGATCCTGGCTTTGATTGTATCAACGATCTGGGTGTTGAGCGGCACGTCGTACCTGGAAAAGTCGACCCCGGAGTCGGCCAGGCCGGTCTCGGCCCCGAGTGCAATTCCAAGGATCAAAACGAAAATACGGAAGGACATGTTGGTGAAGGGTATCGCGCGACCGTTTCGATTAGAAGGTTTTACCGGGGCGATTCCAATACGCCCAAGGTCTTATTCCCCGGCCCGGGCGGCAAACTGGGGCAAGTCGCGCAGATTATTGCCCGGCCGCTTGAGTTGAAAAATCGACAGGCCGCCCGCGGTCGCACCTTTCCAATCCCGTTCGGGATCGTCCCCGACATGCAAGCTCTCGTTAGGCAGGGCGCCGCTCAGTTCCAGGGCGCGGCGGTAAATTTCCGGATCGGGTTTATCGGCGCCGAGCTCACTGGACAAAAATACGTGGGCGAAAAAATAGGAAAGGCCGAGGTGCTCCAGGATGACGCGAAGGCGGCCATCGAAATTCGAGATAACGGCGAGTTGGAAGCGCCGGTGGAGCCCGTCCAGAACTTCGAGAACCTCGGGATATAAATCCCAAACCCCGGGTTCGGCGAAGTGACCGTAAACCGCTTCGAAGTACGCGTCGCGATCCAGTTCGCCCACGTTCGGCGCGACCTGGTCGAGGACGCGGTTAACGAGGTCCCGCCACCATCCTTTGTCGTCATCGTCGCGTGGACCATCCGTCGCCGGGCGGGCCCGCATTTCCTTCCAAGAACGAGCGAACGCAGCGTCGAGCGCGCTGGCATCAAGATGAAGGCCGATTCGTTGCGCCACGTATGCGTAATGATGACCGACGCTCTGCGGCAAATAGATCAGGGTGCCGGCCGCATCGAAGAAGATGGTCTTGATGAGATGTTTTTCGCTTTCCACTGCGACGCGACAGTATTATGAGACGGCGGTGTCCGCTCGATCAAACGCATGAAAGCGATCGACGAGCTATTCGCGGCACCGAATTGGGACCAAACCCGTCGCGAAGAAATCGCTAATAGTCTTAGCCATGGGCTAGGCCTGGCGGCCGCGATTGCGGCGACTCCGTTTCTTTGCATGGCCGCGGCGCGGCAGCCGAGCCAGGCATTTTTCATCGGCACGATCATCTTTGTCGCGACGATGTGGCTGCTTTATCTGTGCTCCACGCTTTACCACGCCTGGCCGCAGACGCGCTCGAAATGCGCGCTTCAAATCATAGATCACGCCGCAATTTTTCTTCTCATCGCCGGCACCTATTCGCCTTTCGCCCTCGGTCCGCTCAAAGGCGTTCTAGGCTGGAGCCTCTTCGTGTTCGTCTGGCTCTTCGCGATCATCGGCGTGATCCTGAAATTCCGAATCGGAGTCCGGCGGAAAAAACTTTCGCTGGTTCTTTATCTCGCAATGGGCTGGCTCGTCGTCTTCTTCGCACGTCCTTTCGTCATGGCAGTCCCCCTGGAAACGGTCCTCTGGCTCGTTGCCGGCGGCGTTGCTTACACGTCGGGCGTGATTTTCTTCGGTAAC
>JBJMXC010000181.1:0-13182 GCA_045809825.1 Chthoniobacterales bacterium
ATTGGCGTCGCAGCTAACACATGCTTCCATGTTTTTGCCATGACCGATAAGAAACGATTTCGGGTTTTTGCGACTTCGAGAATTGGGGATCCAGCGGAGAACCGGCTCCGGGAGCGCGGCTATGACCTCGAGGTTTTCCAGGGACCGGAGGCGCCGCCGAAAGCGCTTATCGTCGGAAAAGTGAAAAGCGGAATCGATGGGTTGATCACGACGTTGCGCGATCCGATTGACGCGCAAATTTTTGAAGCCGGAAAGGGAACCCTGAAAGTCGTGGCCCAAATCGCGGTCGGCTTCGATAACATCAACCGGGCTGACGCCAACAAATACCGGATCCCATTCACAAACACCGCGGACGTCCTGACCGAAGCGACAGCTGAATTCGCGTTCTTCATGATGGGGATGCTGGCGCGCAAGATGTGGCAGAGCGAGCGGCTCGTCCGGGAACAGACATGGCCGTCGTGGCATCCGTTCCTGCCGTTTCTTGGCGATGAGGTCACGGGCAAAACCATAGCGATTATCGGCACGGGAAGAATCGGGTTGGCGATGATCAAGAAGTGCTCGGGATTCGATATGAACATGCTTTGCTACGACCCGGCGTATCACAACGAGAGTTATGTCGCCGGGATCCAGGAATTGATGGACCTACGGTACGCGCGCGGAATCCAGAAAGAGAAAACGTGGATCCGATATGTGGAGCTTGAGGAGGCGTTGCGGGGGGCGGATTATGTGAGCATCCACGTGCCGCTTTTGCGCGAAGGCGAGACGGACAAGCCCACCTTTCACCTGATCAATGACAGGACGCTCAAAATGATGAAGCCGACGGCTTATCTCGTGAACAGCTCGCGCGGTCCGGTGGTGGATGAGAAGGCACTCGCCAGGGCGCTGAAAGAAAAGGTGATCGCCGGTGCGGCCCTCGATGTCTTCGAGAAAGAACCGCTGCCGGCGGATTCCCCGTTACTCGATCCGGAGATCGCGGATCGCGCCCGGCTATTTCATCATTTCGCGAGTGGCGGCCAGATCACGCGGCTATCGGTCGATCCCGACAAAGGCATGGCAGGCCGCACCGCCCAGGCGGTCATCGACGTTCTGGAAGGGAATCACGGCGGCGATCCGACGAAGATGCCGTACGTGGTGAACAAGGAAGCGTTCGAATCGAAGTAGAGGGAGCGGCCTCGGACGCGCCCTTTCAAAGCAATCGCACGGATAAAATTGCCAGACCGATGGCGAGAACATCTTCGCTGAGAGCAACGAGAAGATCTCGCACGCCGAATCGAGTGACGAGATTACGACGCGTGTAATAGCCAGCGAAGGCGCCGGCTATGGCGGCGAGCGCGCCAGCTACAGCGCCGACGCTTAACGAGTAATGGGCCGATAAACACGCCCCGCAAAGCGCGCCGGAAATAATTCGAAACACGAGCGGGGCCGCGGCGGTGCGTTTGGGTATGAACGGAAGCTTGTCGGCAATGAGCTCCCCGACCGCGAGGAACGAGAAGAGGGCCAGGAAAAGCGGCGAGGCCATGAAGTGAAGCGGGGTTCCGGCCAAATCGATCGCGCCGAGGCGAGCGGCCCAAGCGATTGCCGCCGGTGCGGTCATCGAACGCAAACCGGCGACAAATCCAATCACAACTGCAGCCAGCAGGTAGGAATTCATGTTATCCAAGATCCCAGGAGAGCCGGAGTAGAACGATCAGAGCTCGCGGGCCGCGAAGGTGTCACCCTGGCGGATATCTCCCGTTTCGTAACCTTTGCGGAACCAGCGGACACGCTGTTCCGAGGTTCCATGAGTAAACGAATCCGGGACGACATGGCCCTGGGCCTGGCGCTGCAAAGTATCGTCGCCGACGGCGCTCGCCGCGCGCATCGCTTCATCGATATCTCCTGCCTCAACGACGTGTTTGGTGCGATCTGCGTAGCGCGCCCAGACGCCCGCCAGGAAGTCCGCTTGCAATTCCAGCCGGACAGAAAGCTTGTTATATTCGGCCTGGCTGACGCGGCCACGGGCCGATTGCACGCGATCTGAAATCCCCAGCAGATTCTGAACGTGATGACCGACTTCGTGCGCGATGACGTAAGCCTGGGCGAAATCGCCGCCAGCCCCGAGTCGATCACGAAGAGTCCGATAAAACGCGAGGTCGATGTAAACGCGCCGATCTTCCGGGCAATAAAAAGGACCGCTGGCTGTGCTGGCGAATCCGCAGCCGGACCGCGTCTGATTACTGAAGAGAACCAGCTTCGGCTCCTCGTACTCGCGACCCATCTGGCGAAAGACGGCGTGCCACGCGTCTTCGGTATCGGCCAGGACAACGGAGACGAACTTGGAGCCTTCGTCGCGGGGAGCGTTCGGATCGGTCGTCCGCGTTTGCGAGACCGACGACTGCGATTCCTGTTGCAAATCGGTCAGCGCCGCAGGGTCGCCCCCAAGAAGAAGGTAAGCTACGACCAGGATCACGCCGCCAAGCCCGCCACCTACCGCGATGCGCCGACCACCGCCGGAGCCACGCGTATCTTCTACGTTTTCGCTTTCTCTTTGCCCCTGCCAAAGCATTGGGCCGTTAACGTGGCGCGATTCGAAATGAATTACAACGGGTGAACCTTCCGCAGTTGCGCGGAACGTGCGTAGCGCTAAGAGCAGCGGGTGAAGCCGGTGCGCATTGTCGTCCACGACAGAATGCAAAAAAGTTATACCTATTGGCGAACGAAACCGGCCGGTAAAAATTTCCGTCCCGGGTTCGCTCCCGAGCTGACCCCGAGCAAAATGCTCGAGCTCGGCGTGTTCGGGGGAAAGTACATGACCGATTGCCGCAAGGAATTTCCCGCGAGCTGGTTCCGACGCGCAAAGCTTTCTCCGGATCGGTCGCGCGCCAGCCTCAACTATTTCGGCGTGAGCGCCTCTCAACCGCTGGAAGTTTGGCGGGACAAAGGATGGATCCATCCCGACGACCCGCGCGGCTGGTTTCAATGGTATTGCCGTTACTATTCGGGCCGGCGTCATCCGGACGATTTGCGGCAAATTAAAAGATGGCGCGCGGTCCGCCGCCATGTCGCCCAACTGAAAAAGCATTGTGGGCGAGGCGATGCAAGTTGCCGGCCGCGGCAGCGGCAAGCGCTTCTCCATTGGGCGTACGACGCCCGCAAGATCTAGTCATGCGGATCCGCATCTTTAACGGAGAGCTCTGGGTTCCGCGGCCGCGCGATGACGTTTTTTCCTTCTTCGCCGACGTCGCAAACCTCGATGCGATCACGCCCCCATGGCTGCGGTTTCAAACCGTGACGCCGGCGCCAATCGCGATGGGTATCGGCACGGTGATCGACCACAAGCTCCGCGTTCGCGGCATGCCCATGCGCTGGCGAAGCAAGATTACTGTCTGGGATCCTCCAGAGCGTTTTGTTGATGAACAGGTTCGCGGTCCCTATCGGCTCTGGCGGCACGAACACGAATTCGAAGAGCGCAATGGAGGGACGCTTGTGCGCGACCGGGTCCAATACGCAGTGCGCTTCGACTTTCTTGTCCATGAACTTCTCGTCCGGCGCGACGTCGAAAAGATTTTCGCTTATCGCACTGATTGTTTGCGGAGGCGATTTGCCTGATCCGGAACCTCGATGACCTAACGGGTCCGCGAAACGCGCACTTCCGGCCGGTAAGCCACGCGCACCAGCAGGTCACCGCGACCGCCTCGCGCTTTCGGCATGCCCTGGTTCGGCACGCGAATTATTTCCCCGCGCTTCACACGCGCGGGAATCTGGACCCGCAGAAAGCCGCCGGACGGGCCTTCCATTGTCTCGATACCGCCCTGCAGGGCGCGGCGGGAATCGATGCGTAATTCGCAGCGGATATCGGAGCCGCGGACCTGGAAACGAAATCCGGGCAAAGCCTTTACCCGAACGTCAACAAATCCGCCTCTGAAAGGGCCGGTACGCGGAATGCGCAAACGAGAACCCGGGGCGGTCCCGGACGGCACTTCCAATCGGTAGCTTTCGGGGCCTTCAGGGTTTGCCGGATCGTTAATCTCGATCGTGATGGAGGTTCCCCGAACGAATTCTTCAATTTTCAGCCGGACTTCCTGCGAGATGTTCTTCGACAATCTCGATTCCCGGCCCGTCGCCGCCTCCCTGCTGGCCGCGTCGAGCTCGCGATCGTAGGCACGCTTTCGCGCGGGGTTACTCAAAACTTCGTGAGCCGCGTTGATCGCTTTGATTTCCGGATCCGCCGCGCCAGAACCAGGATTGGCGTCGGGGTGATGCTGTTTTACCAGGCGCCGATAAGCATCGCGGATTTGTTGCTGGGTGCAGCCGCGTTCGAGCCCAAGCGTGTCGTAATGACTCGAGCGTTGCATTTCGGAGGGATTAGACCGGGGCGAGTCTCGCCCTAATCACTGCGCCTGGTTACGGTCGTACGGAATGATCTCATCCCACTCGGCCGCGGATGAGCGAGCCACGAACGCGACCACAGGTTCGGTGTCGCTCATGTTGAAGACCTCGTGAGGCACGCCGGGTTTGATGTAGATGAAATCGCCCGCCTCGTTTTCAAGGACCTGCTTCAGGCCCGGGCCGAATTCGTGACGAACTTTCCCCTCCAGAATATAGAGGATCAACTCAAAGCCGACATGGATGTGCGCCTTCGCCACGCCTCCCGGAGGAATGGTCGCGATGTTCGCGGATAGCTTCGTCGTCCCGACATTTTTGCCTGACATTCCCTGCTTGTAGTGGATCCCGTTCCAGTTCCGGCGCGGCCCACCGCCGCGAATGGTCAGGATGCCTTCGTGATCTTCGACGGCGCTGAGGTGAACATTGTCTTTGTCGTCTTTCATACCTCGAGCAATGGAAATCACGCAGACGGGAAGTCCAACAATTCGACGGCGTCACCTTTTCGCACGGTTCCCTCCACGACCACAGCCGCGTAAAGGCCCGCTTTGCCTTCATGCACCTGAGCGACAGTTTTCAGGACCGCCGGAGCTTTCTCCGCCGTATCGGGATCGAGCGTGATCATCATGCATCGTCCATCGCGCCCGACAATCGACGCGATGACCTTTGAGCCAATACGCAGCGAGCGGCCGACAAACTCATCTTCGGCAAACGGCGGGACCTCGGGCAGGTCGAGGTAGACGTTGGCGCGGAACCGCCTCTTGTCGACCGAGGCGCCGATCTCAACCCCGATATGTTGCGCAGTCTGAACCGAAAAAAGCGAGAGTGGTTTCGCGTCAGTCAGGGCACGCTCGGAGCGAATCAGGCTCAGACCCACACCTTGTTCGGCCCGCAAGGCGTCGCGCAGGCGCGCATCGTCGATCGCGAAGATTTTTCCATCGGGCGTTTCGACATCGATCATTAATTCTTCACGGGAGGCCGAGAGCGGTGCGGCCCCGTTCTTCTCCGCTTCCGCGAGATTGATTGGTAGCGCTGCTTTTTCCGGATGGCGATAGCAGGCGCGATAACGAACCATCTGGCGCTCGTCCCGGCCGGTGAAATAAGGAAAGCCGGCGGGTGCGGACGAGCTTCGGAAGGCGAAGAGACGATCCCCGTAGACGCCCGCATACCCGACAAACAGCTCGTCCAATTCTTCGCCGCGCATGCTTTTGACAGGATAACGCCAAAGGCTGTCCACGTGCCCGATGAGGCTCATCGGGCAGATTAGAAAGTCTGAAGTAGGAAGTAGAAAGGAAAAACAGCGCGGCGTCAGCGTTGCGCTGCTTGTCTTTCCATATCGCCGCGGTCGTACTTTTGGTCGTCCGCGGGGATCTCCTCGTAAAACTTCTGGTTTACTTTTGCCTGCGCTCCCTCCGAGAGGACCCGGCGAGCCGCGACGAGGGCCTTGTTCATCCCGCCTGGGACGACGAAGAGCTCTTCGTTCATCAATCCTTCGTAGCCAACCCTGGCGACGTCCTGCGGCGGAGCTGCGTGCTGAAATGCGCGAGTTTCCATCATGCCGGCTTTCGGGAAGAAGTCAGTATCGGTAGGTCCCGGGCAGAGCGCGGTCACGGTGACGCCCGTATCTTCGAGCTCAACCTTGAGCGCTTCGCTCCAGGAAAGGACGAAAGCCTTGGTCGAATGATAGACGTTCAGAAGGGGCCCCGGTTCGAAGCCGGCGACGGAAGCGGTGTTGAGGATGCGACCGCTGCGACGCTGAACCATGGGCGGAAGGAAAAGCTTCGTCAGGCGAAGGACGGCTTCGATGTTCAGACGGACCATCGAGATATCGTGTTCGATTGGAATCTCCCAGGATTTGCCGCGGTATCCATGCCCGGCGTTGTTGACCAGGATATCTATGCGGGTGCCGCGTCCGTGGAGTTCGTCATAAATTTCGCGCGCCGCGTTCTCGCTCTCGAGATCACGCGCAATCACTTCGACGGGCACGCCATGTTTCGTCTTGATGTCAGTTGCTACCATTTCGAGCTCGGAGCGGACCGGCGCGACCAGAACAAGGGGATGGCCGTGGGCGGCAAATTCATAGGCGAGATACATTCCGATGCCGCTCGAGGAGCCGGTGATTAAGGTCGTTTCGTTATTCATCAAAAAGAATAACGCCCGCCAACGCAGCGGCGGTCTTGCAAATCCAGGGAGCGGCGGTTTGAACCGGCGGCTTTAAGAACTCGCGACCGTCGATCTCGACGGGCTCGGGAGGAAAGGCGGGACGGGGCAATCGAGCGTGTCGGCAATAGCACGTAGGAGCTCGGCTTCGTGGGGCCGGATCACGCCGTCGAATGCGACGGTTTGAGCGCAGGCCATGAGAAGGTTTTTCTTAATCTGGAAAACAGACTGACCAAAGGAGTCGAGCGCCTCTCCGAGACGCGGCAGTTCGCACTGGGCGGAAGGGAACAACGGTATTTCCGCGCGGGCGGCGCGGCCTAACGACTCAGCACCTCGAGCGAACGCCGCGGCAGCCTTTGCCTGGTCGTCCGCGCCACAGTAGGCGAGAGCGGATAAAATAACGCCTGCATCCTCGGCCAGGGGCCGCAAATCGTAGAACTGAACCGGGAGACGTCGGTCGGGATAGAACCGCGCCTCGAGATGACGCATGACAATTTTCTGGATCATGAATTCGAAGAGGGTGATCTCGTTGTCGCTCTCCATAAGCGCGAGGACAGCGCTGCGGAATTGTTCAAACTGAGGCAGCGAAAAACGCCGGAGTGCCGGCAGCGCCATGTCAATCAACGGAATCCGGGCTTGCGCGGGAATGCCCTGGATAGCGGGCCAGATCCGGATCGTTTCCTGGCCGGCCGCGTCGGACATGGCGCGAGCTAACTGGTCGAGCTGCTTTTCGCGAATGACGGGGTCGTCGCCGAGGAGAAACGCGCAAATGAGCGCGGTTGCGCCCAGCGGGTCCCGGGTTGCGATCTGTAAAGCGGGTGGAATAACTTCCTGGAGCTGGGTCGCGTATTCCAGATGTTCGGCGCGAGGTTGCCCGATGTCGGATACGAAATTCCTTTCGGCAATCGCGGCCGCGGCCAGGCCGGCGACCTGGGTTTGCAGCGCGCGCGCAGCAGGAAGCGGAGGCGGGCGCACGATTGGCAATGCCGGACGCTGCACTGTTTGTATGGACGGCGGTGGAAGTGGGGTCGGCGCGACGTCGACGAGCGGCGCTACACCAGGCAATGGCGGAGGCGACGGCGCGGCAGCAACGGACAATTCCACCGCGGGAAATTGTCCGTCGAAGGATGGATCGAGCGCACGGATCCGCTCGAGCAACGGCGGATGGGTTGCGAATCCAAAAATCCGGCTGCGCAATCCGTTAGCGAAAAAGAAATGGCTCGCCTCCTCAGCATGGGGTGATTGCAACTGCGATCCGTGTTCGATCCCGCCGATCTTCTTCAACGCGCCTGCCAGACCCAGTGGATTGCGAGTGAACTGTACTGCCGATGCGTCAGCGAGAAACTCGCGTTGCCGGCTGACAGCGGCCTGGATGAGACGCCCGAATACGACACCCACCCAGCCGATGATAATCAGCGCCAGCCCAAGAAGCGGCAGTGGATTCTTTTTCCCCCGGGTCTGGACGAGAACGCGGCCGATGACAGTCAGGCACAGAATGCCAAAGATCAGTCCCATCAAACGCAGGTTCAGGCGCATGTCGCCGTTCAGGAGATGGCTAAATTCGTGCGCGATCACGCCTTGGAGCTCATCGCGCGTCAGCATGGTCATGGCCCCGCGTGTGACGCTGACCGCGGCGTCGCTGGCGGAATGTCCGGCCGCGAACGCGTTGATGCCCGGTTCATCGTCCATCACGTAGACCTGCGGAACGGGCACGCCGGAAGCGATCGCCATTTCCTCGACGATGTTGAGAAGTTTGCGTTCGTTGATGTCGGTCGAGTTGGGATTAACGATGCGGCCGTCCAGCAGCTCTGCGACCGCGCGGCCGCCGCGCGCAAGCGACAACGTTTTGAAGACGCTTCCGAGCGTGATCACGGCTGAGGTTGAGACCGCGGAGACGAGGAACATCGCGACGTGCGTCCAGATGATCGTCGTTTCGTCGGTGCCTTCCTTGATCCTAAAACCGCCGAAAATCAGGGCGACCGCGATGTAAACCGATACGATCAGGAGGCCGACCGCGACGATGAAATACAAGATTAGCAGCCCGGTTTTGCGTCGGGCTTTATCCTGGCGCTCGAAGAAGTCCACCTGCTCGGTGAGTTGCCCGCTGGACTAGAATGAAACTTTGGGCGCTTCTTTTTCTTCCGGCTTATCGATCACGAAAAGCTCGGCCGCGGCAAAGTTGAACGGGCCCGCGATCAGGTTAGTCGGGAAAACCTCTCGGCGAGTGTTGTAAACCATGACCGCATCGTTGTAAGCCTGGCGGGCGAAGGAAACTTTGTTTTCGGTTGAGGTGAGTTCCTCCATCAGGCTGAGCATGGTCGTGTTGGCTTTTAGATCCGGATACGCTTCGGCCAGGGCAAAGAGGCGGCCCATCACGCCGGAAAGCGCGGATTCGGCGGACGACAATTCCTTCATGGCGGAGGCATCACCCGGATTTTGTGCAGCGCGGCTGTTCGCGGCGACAGCTGCATTGCGCGCGGTAATGACGGCTTCGAGTGTTCCGCGTTCGTGAGCGAGATAGGCTTTCGCGGTTTCGACGAGATTCGGGATCAGGTCATAGCGACGTTTGAGCTGAACATCGATTTGCGAATACGCGTTCTTGTAGCGATTCCGCAGGGTGACGAGAGAATTGTAGGTGGTGACCGCAAAGATCAACACCACGAAGGCAACGACGACAAGAAAACCGCACGAGATCAGGCCGACGAACATACGAATCCTTTCCTAAAGTTGAGTCAGTCAGTAGGGGAAACAGGCGATGCAGTCAAGGACGGCGCGGGTTTACGCAGAGGGGATGACGAGCACGTGCATGACCACGATTACGAAGGGGAAGAGGCCAATTGGATATGTATCTCCGACTTCAAGGTGCGGTGAACCGGACACTTGGCAGCGATGCGCATGAGGTCCGCGTGTTGTTCGCTGGTCAGCGGACCGGTCAACCCAATCTCAACCTCGAGGCGGTCTATCATTCCGTTTTTTGTTTCGCACTCTTCGCAGTCCTTTGCGTGGATGCGTGAATGGCGAAGAGCCACAGTTATGTTCTCGAGCGGAATCTGTTTTCGGCGGGCATATACCCCGATGGTCATGGAGGTACAGGTGCCGAGCGCGATCAGCAGATAATCGTAGGGGCCGGGACCTTCATCGTGGCCGCCGTAGTTTACTGGCTCGTCACCACGAAGGTGATGGCGACCGGTCACGATTTCCTGCGCAAACCCGCCGGCCTTTCCGTGTACAACCACATCGGGTGCTGTGGTCTTGGTTCCCGGACCGGCGGTCGAAATGGTTGTCTCCATAAGTAGAGACTAAGAGAACCAGGCATGTGCCGGGAAGGCAGAATTGGGACGTTATGCTCGACCTTGCACCGACTTTCATAAACGCTCCCGTCGGGTGTGAATAATCGAGCGTTCCGCAATCTGGCTTGTTGGGCTGCATTTGTCATCGGTACGAGCGTTGTCGCGAATGGAGCCACTGCAGAGGGAATCCTGTCGAAGTACACCAGCACGGCGCGCACGAAAGCCATCTCGTTCCGGCAATACAAAGGCGAAGCCGGCGAACCAGACGGATTCGTTGGGGTGTTCCCGGGCTTCGACGGCTATCAGCTCGTTCATCGCTCCGGCGACGAACGCAGCTGGATCAACATCCGTTACGGAAAGGTGACGCAGGACCTTTACATCGAGACGATGAAAGCCGCCGACGGAACTTTTCCAAACAAAGAAAATGATGTCGTCGAGTGGCGCGGGCTCGAGCGGGGCGGCCGTTTCTTTCCCTACGCAATCATTTATCGCGTCCGCGCTGGCAGCGATGAGACGCGCCAGGTTCACACCCGTTTAATAGTCATAAAGCTGGACAAAGAGCACTCGCAAGTCGTCGGCTACGCGGCAGGCAAAAATGAAGACGCCGAAGCCAAGCTGATAGCAGACAAGTCGCGCTAGGCCGCGAGTTCGAAGAGTTTTGCAATTTTATGACGCGGGCGGCTAGACTCGCTTCATGAAATCATTTTTCCTTGTTCTCTGCCTGGCACTTACCGGCATTGCATCTGTCCTCGGCCAGGGTTCAGCAACGCCGACGTCGAAAACAACGGCCACGGATTCTTCCACGACCCTGACCGCCGAAGAACGGAGTCGCGCAATCGAATACCTCAAGCAGACCGAGAAAGATTTTCTCGCTTCGATCGACGGTGTTTCCGATGCGCAATGGAAATTCAAGGCTTCGCCTGACCGCTGGTCGATTGCGGAAACAGCCGAGCACATCGCGGTGGCGGAGCAATTCATCTGGGACGTGATCAGCAACAAAATAATGAAGTCGCCCGCTACCCCCGAAAAGCGCGCCGAAGTGAAAGGGAAGGACGAAATAATCTTGTCGAAGATTCCCGATCGATCACGAAAAGCGCAGGCGCCGGAGCAACTGAAACCGACTGGCCGTTGGGCGACTCGCGCCGCCTTGGCCAAAGATTTTGAAGCCACCCGCGCCAAGGAAATCAGTTACGTGACCGAGACGAAAGAAGACCTGCGAGACCATTTCGAGGAACATCCAGCGATGAAGACAATGGATGCTTATCAGTGGCTCCTCTTCAACGGCGCGCATTGCAAACGGCACACCGCGCAAATCCTCGAGGTGAAAGCGGAGCCGAACTATCCCAAGAGCTAATGTAAAGTTACGATGGTCCAGACCCTCCCTTTCATCCTGGAACGCGATCGTATTCAATCACCCGCGCCGACACCGCAGGCGCTGACCTGGCACCGGGGCGAGCTTTGGATGGGTTCGCGCGACCTGAGCCGCATTTACCGGATGGAAAGACAACGATGGCGGGTCCTGGAGGAATTCGAGGCGCCGGGAATCCCGTGGGCGATGACATCCGTGAGCGATGCGGTGTGGTTCACGCTCGGGCAAGGAAAGGACGACGATCGTTATCTTTGGCGCTATGAGCCCGGGCGCGGCTTTCTTGACCAGAAACGGATCGCCTGCCCGGAGTTCACCGGATCGTACCTGAGTTATGACGGCGCCAATCTTTATCTGAGCCAGTGGTATAACCACCGGATCCTAAAGCTGGATTCCGGCGGTAAGATTGTCCGTGCCATAAAAGTCGGCGCCGAGATCAGCGGCCATGTTGTGGCGGATGACGTGATCTACGTTCTTTGCGGCACCGAGCAAAATGGAGGCGATTGGCGAGTGGCCCGACTGGACCCCCGCGAAGAAACGCCCGTTGTGCATGAGCTGGCGCGGGTCCCGTTCCAATGCCGCTCGCTTGCTTTCGACGGCATGATGTTTTGGACCAACCATCGCGAAGCGGATCGCATCGTCTGTTTCGAGATCCCGGCTGATTCCCGCGAATAGAGAGCTAGAGAGGCGGGTGCCGTCGCCGATGACAGGGCAGATCAATCTCGAACTGCTCAATTGCCGCCAATTAAAGAACGGGTGCGTCTACGTTTCCTATCGGGTCAAGGCGACCACGCGGAAGCGAACCGCGAAGTAAATCCGCCTCCGGCCGGAGTCGCGATATCTCTGGCATATGGAACTGGAAACCTTGAAGGACCTTTACGTTCACGAGCTCAAAGATCTCTACAGCGCCGAGAACCAATTGATCAAAGCGCTGCCGAAAATGGCGAAGGCAGCGAAGAACCGGCAATTGTCGGCTGCATTCAATCAGCATGCGGAACAGACGAAACGCCACGCCAAGCGGCTTGAGCAGATTTTGAAACGCCATGATGAGTCGACCCGCGCGCCGAAATGTGAAGGCATGGAAGGGTTGATCGCCGAGGGTGACAAGATGGCCAAGGAAGACGCCGAAGATGAGGTGCGTGACGCCGGGCTGATCTCCGCTGCGCAGCGCGTCGAGCATTATGAAATTGCCGGATACGGCTGCGCCCGCACCTACGCGCAGTTGTTAGGCGACAAAAGCGGTGCCCGTCTTCTCGAAACCACAATCAACGAGGAAGGCGCCACCGACAAGAAGCTGACGAAGCTCGCCCGCTCGGTCATCAATCTCAAAGCCAAGAAACTGAAGAAGCCCGCGAAAGAACAAGGCATGACTGGCGCCCTTAAAGGACTGGTAAAGAAGGTCACCGGTTGATGTCTTTCCGGTGATTGTAGGGCAGGCGTACCGCTTGCCTTCGGTCCGACATAACGGAGCGGTTGCCCTGCAAAAATGCTTCGTCGCGGCAAGGGAAGAGCGTCACCGCTTTTCCGAATCGCTTTGGACGAGCTGGATCGCGTCCCGGAATTTCAAGGGATCGGCGATGGTCGGAAAAGATTCCGACGATCCGCCGGTGCCGCGGATCTCGACGGTGCCGTAATTGAAAAGGCGGCCGAGCATGCTCTGAAATACAGCAACCGATTCGATCTTCGAAATGAAGACCTCGAAGGTGTGCCGCTGGATGAAGCCGACCTTGATGAGGACGCGACGGTCGGTGATGACGAGCTCGCTGGTTTGAACGGTAACGGCGGCGGAGAGAAGAATGCCGACCGGAATGACGAGGAGGAGCCAACCCCAGTAGAGATCTTTCCAAGCCGCAAGCATTGCGATCGGGACGATAACGATAAGCGAGAGCATCGCGCCGGTGATCGAGCCGGCCAGCGCCATCCAATGGATCGTGGTGTGGTAGAGGGGCCGCTCGTTCGGTTGAAGGGTGGCGGTCGTGTAAGAACCGAGAGCTTTGGGATCGA
>JBJMXC010000182.1:0-6688 GCA_045809825.1 Chthoniobacterales bacterium
AGCGAGTTTACAGCAGCGGATTGCATCAATCGCAACGCCCGCGGAGTTCGGGGAATCTTCAACGGAAAGTTTCACATCCATTTCCATGGGCACATCGCCGAAGAGTTTTCCTTCGACGCGGATATAACAGATCTTGTTGTCGTTCTGCCACGGAACGTAATCGCTCGGGCCAATGTGGATGTTTTCGTCGGACAACCGCGTTCCGATGACCGATTGCACCGCTTCTGTCTTCGACGTCTTCTTCGAAGCGAGCCGGCTCCGGTTCAGCATGTTCAGAAAATCGGTGTTGCCGCCGGTGTTGAGCTGATAGGTCCGCTCCACTTTAACTCCGCGCTTCCGGAATAGGTCGACGATCGTGCGGTGCAGGACCGTCGCGCCCATCTGCGCCTTAATGTCGTCACCAACGATCGGGAGATTCTTGTCCGCGAACCGTTTTGCCCAGACCGGGTCGCTCGCGATGAAAACCGGGATGTTATTTACGAATCCGAGTCCGGCCTCGAGCGCGCAGGCTGCATAGAAACGCGTCGCTTCCTCGGAACCGACCGGCAGGTAATTCACCATGATCTCGGCCCCCGACCGTTTCAGTTCTTCGATGATCTGTTCGCGGGTCGACTCTTTCTCAAGCGGTTGGAAGGTCCGTTCCGCGGCGTATTCCTTCATGTGCTCCGCGCATCCGTCGAAAACGCAGCCCATCATGACGATGGCTCCCGTCGGCGCGACCTTGTCGCAAAAGACCTTCGTACAGTTCGGCGCGGCAAAAATAGCTTCGGCGGCGTCGAGACCGACTTTGCGGCGGTCAATATCGAATGCCGCGACGATTTCGATGTCCTGCGGTTCGTAGGGCCCGATCCGGCGATGCATGAGCCCGATATCGGCGCTGCCGTTACTGGCGGGCCGGCTGTAAAAATTAATGCCCTGAAGAAGGGAGCTGAAACAGTTCCCCACTCCAACGACGGCGATTCTGATTTTGTTCATTGCAGGAAAACTTCGAAAGTAGCTGGTGCGCCTCGTGCGGGGCAAGAAAGTTGTCACAATATTGCCATATTCGCGGAGCGCAATCCCAGAGACGCTCCCCGGCCAAGACCCCGCCAAACCCGGCCGCCTTACCTACTAAAACCGCTGCATTTCCCGGGATTTTGATTGAAAATCCACAGGGTGGCGGTGAGATAGTGCCCATGCGCCGCAGGGCACTTCTGGCCGGTTTATCTCTCATTTTCGTGAGGGCCATTGCCGCTACGCCCAGCTATACGGTCGAGGAAGCCGTCGTGGCCGCAAAAAACGGCAACGCCGAAATCCTAATGGCGGCCAAGCAACTCGAGGCTGCCAAAGGCGGCGTGGTCGAGGCGCGCTCCGGTTATTTGCCCAGCGTTGTCTCCACCGGGCTGCTCCAAAGACGGGAACGGGCGGAGCCTTCCCGGCTTCGAAACACTGACTATGACGCGTCGCTCCGTGTCATCCAAAATGTTTACACCGGGGGCGCAATCTCGAGCCAGCTTGGGATTGCCCGTTTGCTCGAGGAAAAGCGCGCCCGGGAATACCAGGCGCTGGTCAATCGCGTCTCGATGGATGTGCGGCTCGCCTTTTACGACGTTCTCCTGAACCGCGCCAAAATTAAGGTGCGCGAGCAATCGGTCCGCGTCTTCGAGGAAGAATTAAAGACGCAGCGGGAACGGTTCGAGACCGGCACGGTCGGATCGCTCAACGTCAGCCGGGCGCAGGTCGCGCTGGCCAATGAGGAGCCGGAGTTGATCGATGCCCAGACGCGTTTGCAAAACTCGGACCTGCGCCTCGCCCAATTGATCGGGGTCGACCCGTCCGGCAAACCAATGTCTGTCCAGGCGGCGGGACAATTGGAGTACGCTCCGAAACACCCCGACCTCAACGAATGCCTTGCCTATGCGGACGTGACCCGTCCGGAAATCCGCGCTCGCCAGATCGACGTCGAGATCGAGACTCTCCAGCTGACTTTGGACCGGAGCGAAAGCCGGCCGCGGGTGGAAGCATTCGCCGGTTATGAAGTTTACAGCGAACGCGATCCGGAAGTCGGACAGGAATTCAACCATGGATTCATCGTCGGGCTCAACGCGACCTGGCATATCTTCGACGGCTACGCGACGCGCGGACGGATGCAGGCAACCCGCGCGCGACACGACGCTGCGATGCACGCCCTCGAAGCGGCCAGGCTTTCGGTCGCTTCCGATGTCCGGAGCGCGTTTCTCGATTTAGAGCAGGCCGACCGCGTTCTCCAATCGGAGACCCGGAACGTCCAGAACGCGGACGAAGCGCTTGAGATTGCGAAAGGGAATCTTGGGGCGGGGCTCGGGACCCAGCTCGATATCTTGCAGGCCGCATCCGATGTAACCCGAACGCGCACCACACGACTCGGTGCAATCTATTTACACAATGTTGCGCTGGCCCGGCTGGCCCACGCCTGTGCGCGTGAACCCGACGCGCTCGGCTTCGCTCCCAAGGTCACGAAAAATCCGCCCGGCTCGAAGGCAATCGCGGAGATCGCCGCCCCACCCTCAACACTCGGAGGCGGCCGATGAAGACCTTCTCGGTAATCGCGCTGTTTCTGATTTCGTTGTGCCCTACTGGGCACGCCATCACGCTCGATGCCGCGCTCTCGCGCACCCTCGAAAAAAATCCTGAGATCGTGCAGGCGCGGATCGCGCTCGAACAGGCGGCGGGACGCCGGCTCGTCCTGCGGTCCACCGGCCTGCCGGATGTGAAAATCCAGGGGGTTGCGGGTGCCCAGGGTGGCAGTCGCGCCGACGAGCCTCCATTGCAACCGTTCGCGTTTGCGCGCGGCTATTTTAACCAGCCGCTCTTTAATGCCGCCGTCCCGGCTTCGTTTCGACGCGGCAACATTGAAGTGCTCATCGCGCAACAACGCCTCAACGTCGCCATCGTCGAGCAACTCCACACAACCCGGCTCGCCTTTTACACTGCGCTCTACAACGATTCGCTCCGCCAGCTCGGCGAAGCCCAACGCGACCGGCTCGCCCAGAATGTCAGCGCCCAGGAAGAACGTTATCGCGCCGGCCAATCCGACCGCGCTGCAATCATGAGCGCGCAGCTTCTCGAACGCGAGCTCAACCCGCGTATTCAGGAAGTCCGGCGCGGCTACGAAGGCGCGCTGCTGACCCTGGCGACCACGATGGGCGAAGATGTCAGGAACCCGGCGTCTGGCCCGCGGCCCCAGGGCGAATTGCAGTTCGCGCCTGTCCGCTACAACGTCGCCTCCGAAACCTCGGCTGCCGTCGAACGCCGCGCCGATCTCCAGCTTGCCCGCCTTCTCGTTCGCGCCGCCGCCGAAGATCAGCGCATCATCGAAGCCCAATATTATCCTGCAGTTGATGCCGTGATCACTGGAACCGGCATTCCGGTGACCATCCGGACGGCCAACGGCGGCTCCGCCCGCAGTTCCGACGACACTATCTCATCCGAAATTGCCGGCGGCCTCTCCCTCACCTGGCGCGTCGTTGATAATGGCCTTGTCGGTGGGCGCGTTGCGCGGCAACGCGCGATTCGTGAAATGAACGAGATTTCTCTTCGCCAAGTGGAAGCGAATGTCTCTCTCGATCTGCAACGCATCTCGAATAATCTCCGCGCGGTCGAGGGCCGCTGGCGATCTCTCAGCGCTGCGGTCTCGGGGGCAGAACAAAACGTCAGCGTGATCGAACGGACCCTGACCGAAGGTCTTTCGTCGCAACTCGAGTTCCGGACCGCGGAAAGCAGTTTCCTCGAAACCAAAGGCGCCCTTCTGACGGCGGCGTATCAGCAAAACGTCGCGCGTGCCGAATGGGACCGCGCCACCGGTCGTTACTTCGAGTTTTCAAACGACACCAGCGCGAAGGCGCGTTAGTTCCAGCCCTTGAAATTCCCGGCTTCTAAGAATCTCATTATCGGCGGGGTCGCTGCTGTGGTCGTGATTATCGCGATCATCTATTTTGCGTCCCTCCCCGTAGCGGAAGTCGCGCTTGTCCAGCGCGGTACCGCCATCTCGGCGATTTACGGGACGGTGCGGATCGAGCCGTCCCTTGTAATTCCAGTTCGCGCCCAAAACTCCGGGTTCATCCAATTGGGCGAAGCGCTCTCGGCCGGGCGCGGGGCGATCGGGCGCAACGTTGAGAAAGGCGAATTGCTTGCGACGATTGCGGATGAAGGGACCGCGCGGTTGCTGAAACAAGCCCGCGCCGATCTTGAGGCCGCGAGATTGCGGGCTGAGTTGCCGCTCCCTTCTTCCGAGGCGCTCAAAGTCGCGCAGGACAACCTTGGCCGGCTCGAAAAACTCACGGGATTGAGCAACGTGCCGCAGGTCGAATTTGAAAAAGCCAAGAGCGAAGTGAACCGGCTCAAGGCGCTCGTGGAGACGGAACGGATCGAGCGCGACCGTAACCTCGCGAGCCTCGACGAAGCAGCTAAGAAGCTCGAGGCCCAAATGAAAAACTCTGAGATTCGCTCGCCGATGGACGGGTTGTTAACCGGCATCAAAACGATCGACGGCGAGCTCGTCGCGGAGCGCGCGGAGCTCTTCACGGTGTCGTCCCGGAAGAATTATGTTCGTGGAGAAGTGGATGAGGAGGACGTTGGCGAAGTTAAGGTGGACATGGAAGCGATCGTCCAGGTCTATGCCTATCGGTCCCGAACATTTCACGCGAAAGTGGCCGCGATCCAGCCGGCCGCGGATGTCGAAACGCAGCGTTACACGATCGTCCTCGACCTCGAAGATCCGCCGGAAAACCTGATGGCGGGAATGACCGGCGAAATGAACATCATTACCGGCACCCGCAACAACGCGCTTCTCATACCGACCCGCGCCCTCCTCATTGACCAGGCACTCATCGTCAAACACGGGATCGTTCAATCCCGCACCGTCAAGATCGGTTACCGCACCCTTGATTTCTCGGAAGTCCTGGAAGGCCTTTCTGAAGGCGATCGGGTCGTTCTTTCCGACCAGGACAAACTGCGGCCAGGGCGGCCGGTCCGGCAGCGCGTCACGAAGGTAACGGCGCGCGTCAATGTCCAGTGACCCCGCCGCTTTACATTGCGCTTCGTTTTCTCCGGCACCGAAAACGGTCCTTTGTTTTGAGCCTTTCGGGAGTCGTCTTCGGCGTTGCAATCTTCATCTGCACTCAGGCCCAGACCCAGGGGTTCGCGAAGAATTTTATCGATTCAACCCTCGGAAGTAACGGCGCGCTCCTCTTGCGTTCGCGTTTTCAGAGCGCGACTACCGGCCTCCTCGTTCCGCCTAAAAATGTGCGTAACCCGAATCAGCCACGCCGCCATTCGCTCGATGGAATTTCGAACGCGCCCGAGATCATGCGGATTAGCCGGCAATTTGCCGACGTCGCATCCTGCTCCGCAGTGCTGCGCGGCACGGTTAGCGCGCGGGCCGGATTCGATAACGCGACCGTCGATCTATTCGGCATCGACGCCACCCAGCACCTCCAGACAACGAATCTTCGTGACCAACTCACCACCGGCGATCTCGACGATTTTCGGAACAACCCAAATTCCATCATAATCGGTTCTCGCCTCGCCGACGCGCTCCAGGTCGGGCCAGGCGATTCGCTTCAGCTTCTTTCTCCTGGCGGGGAGTACCGGCGCTTTGCCATTGCCGCGACCGCTCGCAGCGGCGTTGGGGTCGTCGATGCGGTCCGCGTTTATTGCCACGTGCGGGTCGCGCAGACCCTGCTGAAAAAGCCTTTCGCCGCCTCGATGATCGTTTATAAGCTGCGCGATCCGGAGCGGGCCCCGGCCCTAGCGCGTTCGTTCGAACTGCTTTTTCAACACGAAGCCCAAAGCTGGCAGGACCGCGAGGAAGCCAATCTTCAACTCTTCATGACCGTGCGCATCTCCGCCGCCATCACGGTTTCGCTGATTATTCTCCTCGCCGGGTTCGGCATTTTTAACGTCCTGACCATGTCGGTCCTCTCGAAGATCAAAGAGATCGCGATTTTGCGTTCAATCGGCTATCGGTCCAGCGACATCTCCGCGATTTTCCTTTGGCAAGGTGCGATGATCGCGGCCGCGGGTTCTGTCATCGGCTGTCTCACCGGCGCACTCTTTACCTGGGGTGTCTCGAAAATCCCGATCCAGGTTCGCGGCCTCCTCTACGCAAACCATTTCCTCGTGACCTGGGATTGGCGGCATTATGTCTGGGCGACCATTCTCGCGATCATCGCCGTTTTCATCGCCAGCTACGTCCCGGCCCGCCGCGCCGCCCATCTTGCGCCCGTCGCCACCCTCCGCGGCTCCAGCGCGTAGATGTAGATGACATAACCGCCTGCGACCGCTAGACTCACCCCCCGCAGTCACTCCATGAATTTGCTCGATAAAATCGGCCGGGAATTTTCCGGCTATAATCTGCTCGAATCGGGCAAGCGGCTTTTCGACCGGAAACCGCTCCAGTGCAGCTTGTACCTGACCGACCGGTGTAACCTCGATTGCTCTTATTGCACGGAGTACGACAACTCTCGGGCGCACCCAAAGTTGGAAGACCTGAAGCTTTGGATCAAAAAAATCCGTGAGCTTGGGACGATGCGAATCGCGCTCGTAGGCGGCGAACCCCTTACTCATCCCGATGTCGTCGAAATCGTGCGTTACTGCCGCGAGCTCGGATTTGCGACCAGCCTGACCACTAACGGGTTTCTGCTTACCCGAAAATTGTTAAAGGAACTCG
>JBJMXC010000183.1:0-8784 GCA_045809825.1 Chthoniobacterales bacterium
CCGGCAATCTCCGGGTCTGACTGAGTTTTCCCGGCCGCCACAATCACGCTCCAGTGGGTGGGGCCGAACGGATCAGCCTGGCCGTAAACGGTTCCCGGCAAATTCTGCACCCGAAGATTCTAACAACCGGCTCCGAGAAAGCCAAGCCGCCCGAAAAAAAGCACGATTTCGTGCAGCACCCTCTCGAGGGTCCGTTTGTAAACGGTATGAACGGAAAATCCAGCGGAGTAGGGGCAGCCGTACTTTTCACATGTGCCGCGCTCATTTGCTCTCCGGCTGTTTCCGCAACTCCTGGCGACAATCAGCCGAACGGGACCGTAATCCAATGTGGCGGGGCAGCGGCGCCGCAGCTGGCACACCCATTTTCCGACTACTATTCCTGCGTGGACCTCGGCTCAGTGTCCGGACTCCCCACTCCGTACGGGGGGCTCACATTCAAGTATGATGACCCGAATACGGTTTTGATCGGAGGCGGCGCCAATGACTCGACCGGCCGCATCTATCAAATCGGAGTTAACCGTGACGCGAACAAGCATATCATCGGCTTTTCCGGGACGGCTAGATTATATCCGACTTCATCGTCGCGAATCGGTCAGTACAACGACGGAGGCGTGGCCTTTGTCCTGGACAACGTCCTGTTTGTAACCCGCTATCCGGACAATAAGCTCGAACAGAGTAAGCCTGGAAGCGCCACGCCGAATAAGGTCATTGACCTCGGTCCATTAGGCGTGACCTCATCCGTTGGGTCGCTGGCTGTCGTACCGCGAATTTATTCCTCGGCGGGAACTATCAAGCTGGTTTCCTTCCCCAGTGGTGACTGGTATGACGTCGCTCTCGGGCCGGATGGAAACGGCCTGTATAACATTACCAGGACAACCCTTCGCGCAAACGTTGGCGACGCCGAAGGCATTGCTTTTGTCCCACCCGGCGCAGCAGGGTTTCCTCCGAACAGCGCCCTAATTGCGAAATACACAAGTAACAAGATCGTTACCGTGCCTTTGGACGCCGACGGCGATCCGACTGTCGCCCCGCAGCAAATTTTTATGGAGGGACTTAACGGTCCGGAGGGCGTGACCATCGATCCGGTGACAGGAGACTTTTTGTTCGGCACTTCTGGAGCGGAAAACAAAATCGTACTTGTTAGCACGTTCGCCGCTGCGCCAACCCCTACTCCCACACCGTCCCCAACTCCCACTTCGACTCCGACTCCAACTTCGACGCCAACTCCTAGAGCCACGCCAATACCTACGCCGACGCCCACACCTCGGCCGGCTGAATGTCGGTTCCGCGTCCTCATCGTCTACGCTGATTTTAATGATTCTCAGCCAATCGCGATCCGTGACGAGATAGCAGCGGACCCAGACGTTGCCTCGGTGGACTGGTTCAACGCTAGAACAGGCACTCCCACGCTGGAACAGCTTCAGCCATACGACATCGTGATGCCGATGAGCAACGGTCGATTTTACGACCCGGCTCTGCTGGGCGACAACCTCGCCGGCTACGTCGACGATGGCGGCGTGGTAGTTCAGACTGGTAGTAGCTTTAGCGGACCAAATTCCGTAGGAGGCATCAACGGCCGATGGGTCAGCGGGAACTACAATCCCTTTAACTACGCGCCCGGCGGAGAGTCCAGCTCATACGCGTCCTACCCCATTGTCCCCGGGCATCCGCTGCTGACCGGCGTGACTACACTCAACTTCCACTTTCTGCAACAGGTGACCCTGCCGGCAGGTGCAACCAGGATCGCCGCCATCCTTCCCACTAATTATCCCCTGCTCGCGGTCCGGCCGGTCAGCGACGGGCATACTACTGTGGGTATCAACACCTATCTCGGTTTCGAAAATCACGATGGCCCATGGGGAAAGCTAATCGTGAATGCAGGCAGATGGCTCCGTCCCTGCACAATACCAACACCGACGCCTACACCGACCGCTACTCCTACACCTACTCCTCCTTCCGGGCCGTGTCGCTACCGTGTCCTGATCGTCTATGCAGATTACGGCGGGCAGCAGCCAATCGAGATCCGCAACGCAATAGGAGCCGACCCAGATGTTTCCGCTGTGGACTTTTTTGATGCGTCGCTAGCCACGCCCGCTGTCGCGATCCTCGACCAATACGCGATCGTGCTGGCAGTCGGCAATATCCCATTCTTCGACGGCGTTGCTCTGGGCGACAACCTTGCCACCTACGTGGATGACGGTGGCGTGGCTATCCAGTGTGCCTCTACCTTCTCCGGGCCGGGCAGCCCCGGCGGAACCATCAGCGGCCGATGGGCGACCGGCAACTACGCCCCGTTAAACTACTCGTCCAGCGGCGGCGCCGGCGAATTCACTGCCGACATCCATGATCCGAGCCATCCGTTATTGGCCGGCGTTACAAGGCTCGACTTCAGCGTCCTGGCAGGGACGACTGTTGTTCCGGGTGCGACGGAACTGGCATCCGCACTTCCTGGTGGTTATCCCCTGGTCGCGTTCCGGCCGGTTAGCCGCGGGCACACCACGGTCGCTCTCAACGCCTTGCTCAGTTTCGACGGCCAGAGCGGCGACTGGGGAAGACTGATCGTGAACGCAGGGAGATGGCTGCGGCCATGCCCGCCACCAACCCCGCCGCCCTCGCCTACCGCGACGGCAACAGCTACGCCAGCTGCTACTCCAACTGGGACGGCTACAGCAACAGCCACACCTAGAGCAACTCCAACAGCAACAGCAACGGCTACTCCAGCCGCGACCGCGACCCCTACCGCAACTCCCCTGGTAACGCCCAGCGCTACGCCAGCCGCTGATTCCCGTCTTGCGAATATTTCGACCCGGATGCGAGTCGAGGCGGGAGATAACGTCCTCATAGCCGGATTCATTGTTCAAGGGGACACCAACAAGAAGCTCCTCATTCGTGGGATCGGCCCCTCCCTCGCGGCGTTTGGGATCGCCGACGCGCTCCAGGATCCCGTCCTTCAGCTTTTCAGTGGAGAGAGCGAATTGGGCGCGAATAACAACTGGAGCGACAACCCTAATGCCGCAGAGATCGTCGCGACAGGTTTCGCTCCCGGGAACGGGACGGAATCGGCCCTGCTGGTGACGGTCGCCCCGGGCATTTACACCGCGGTCTTGCGCGGGGTGAATAACGCGACTGGTGTTGGCCTCGTCGAAGTGTACGATCTCGACGCTGCCAGTCCCGCAAAAGTCGTTAACATTTCCACCCGCGGGTTTGTCTCGACCGGTGAGAACGTGATGATCGGCGGTTTTATCATCACGGGCAACGAGCCGTCGCAGCTGGTTATTCGAGCGATCGGGCCGTCCCTCGGCACCTTCGGGGTTCCGAATCCCCTCGGCGATCCATTGCTGGAAATCCATGACGGCAACGGCGCCACGATCCGGACCAATAACAATTGGCAGGACGACCAGGAGGCCGACCTTCTAAGTACCGGCCTCGCCCCAGGCAACGAGCTCGAATCCGCTATCCTCATCTCAGCTCGACCCGGCAGCTATACCGCGCTCGTCAAAGGATTCGACGGCGGGACCGGCAACGGCCTCGTCGAGGTCTACAAGCTTTCGCCTTAACAAGAGCGGAAGCTGCGCGATTTCGTGCAGCAGCGTCACGGGAACCCGTTTGTAAATGGCATGAACGGAAAACTTCGCCGAATCGCAGCGGTCTTCTTTTTCGCAGCTGTCGCCGTAACCGCGACTTTCCCCGTCTGGGCTACTCCGGCAGATAATCAGCCGGACGGGAACGCGATCCCCGGACAATGCATCGGGGTACCCGGGGCGCTCATCGTCGCCCCTTTCGCTGATCACTATTCCTGCGTCAGCCTGGGCTCAGCGCCGGGAGTCCCGACGCCTTTCGGCGGTCTTACCTTTAAGTTTGACGATCCGAACACGCTTCTGATCGGGGGCGCAGCCAACGACCCTGCTGGCCGCATTTATCAAATCGGAGTTACTCGCAGCCCGAACGGACACATCACCGGGTTTTCGGGAACGGCCAGGTTATATCCCACCTCATCATCGAGAATTGGCAAAAACAACGATGGTGGCGTCGCGTTTGGACCGGAGAATGTCCTGTTTGTAACTCGCTTCCCTGTCAATCAGGTTGAACAAAGCAAGCCCGGCAGTGTGAACCCGGACAAGGTCACCGACCTTGCTGCTCTGGGCGTGGTCTCATCAGTTGGCTCGCTCGCCTTCGTGCCCCAAGGGTTCCCAGGGGCGGGAAGGATGAAACTGGCGTCCTTCCCCAGCGGTGAGTGGTATGACGTCGATTTCGTTCCGGATGGCAACGGCACCTTCACCCTTAACTCAGCAACCCTTAAGACGAACGTCGGCGAGCCGGAAGGCATCGCGTTTGTGCCACCAGGTTCGCCCGCATTCGCCCCTAGCAGCGTCCTCATCGCGAAGTACTCGACTAGCAAGATCGTAACGGCACCTTTGAACTCGAACGGTGATCCGATCGTAGCGAACACGCGGGATTTTTTAACCGGAGTTAGCGGCGCAGACGGTGCCGTCGTTGACCCGGTAACGGGAGACTCCTTGTTCTGCACATTCGGCACTGAAAACAAAGTCATAATTGTTCGCGGGTTTGCAGTCCCGCCGCCGCCTGCTCCCATTCCTACACCGGCGCGATGTAACTTTCGCGTCGGAATCGTCTATTCCAGCACCACGGCGTATGAACCAACCACCCTCCGTGACGAGATTCAGGCCGATCCAGACATCGTCTCAGTAGGTTTCTTCCACGCGGGGATCTTCACCCCCACTTTGGAGGAGCTCCAGCAATACGACATCGTCGTCGTCGTGAGCGGGGGAGGATTTGCGAATCCCAGCGTCCTTGGCGACAAGCTGGTCGAGTACGCAAATGCTGGCGGCCTCGTCGTCCAGGCCGGCGGTTACTACAGCGGCGGCTCCGCCCTTGGGCTCAATGGCCGATGGCTGACCGAGAACTACAGCCCATTTAACTACTCGACCACCCAGCATCTCGGTCAATTCAGCGGCTCTGTTGACGATCAGGCACATCCGGTGATGGCCGGCGTGACAACGCTCAACTTCAGCGCCCTGCAGGTAATGACGCTCGCTCCCGGGGCGACGAAACTGGCAACGGCGGTTCCGGGTGGCGAGCCATTGGTGGCCTACCGGGTGGTCAACGGCGGACCCACCACTGTCGGCATCACTGCCTCCCTCCTTAGCGACACTCACAACGGAGATTGGGGAAGGTTAATCGCGAACGTTGGCCGATGGCTGCATCCTTGCCGCGGAACACCTGCGCCAACACCTACGCCAACACCTACCGCTACTCCGACAGCTACTCCAACTGCAACAGCTACGGCAGCACCGACTGCTACACCTACAGCTACGCCGGTGAGCGCAGCGACCCCGACTGCCACCTCCACGCCGACGGCCACTGCGACGGCCACGCCAGTGCCTACCGCAACCGCCACCGCTAGTCCGATTCCAACCGCAACTGCAACTCCCATAATCACACCCACCGCCACTCCTACAGCCAACTCACACCTGGCAAATATTTCCACCCGCATGCGAGTCGACGCCGGCGATAACGTCCTGATCGCGGGGTTCATCGTTCAAGGAACCGAGAATAAGCGCATCATCATTCGCGGCATCGGCCCTTCGCTCGCTGCGTTCGGAGTCGCCGATCCACTCAAGGATCCCACCTTGGAGCTGAACGCCGCCGGCGGTGCTCTCATCGCGACGAATGATAACTGGCCGGACAATGCAAATGCCGGCGAGATCATGGCCAGGAGCCTAGCACCATCGAATCCAATCGAATCGACGCTTTTGCTTTCAGTCGCGCCGGGCAGTTACACAGCAGTCCTGCGCGGCAAAAGCGGCTCGACCGGCATCGGTCTTATCGAAGTTTATGATCTCGACGCGAACGGCGACGCTAGCGTCGTCAACATCTCTACCCGCGGCTTCGTTCTAACCGGAGAAAATGTCATGATCGGCGGGCTGATTGTTACTGGGAACGATTCGTCGCGACTAGTGCTGCGCGGAATCGGACCTTCGTTGGCCGATTTCGGCGTGCCCGACGTGCTGGCCGATCCTCTGCTCGAGTTACACGACAGCAACGGCGTTTTGATCCAGGCGAATAATAATTGGCGTGAGACCCAGGAAGCTGTCTTGCAAGGCACCGGACTCGCGCCAGGCAACAATCTGGAATCGGCTATCCTTAGCACAGTCCCACCCGGTAACTACACCGCAATACTTAAGGGCGCCGACGGCGGCACCGGCAACGGCCTCGTCGAAATCTACAAACTCGGTCCTTGATAAAGCGGCGGATTTTCCGGCTCGACTTTCCGGGGCCGCTTCAGTTGAATCCACTACAACTCGCCAGAAGCACGCCTCTCCTGGCGATTAACCCCGGAGAATCATTATGCGCGCTTCCCAGTTCGTTCTGGCCCTCGTCGGAACGCTCATCGCCCAGTCGGTGTTTGCAAGCTCGTCCATCGTCACGAGTCCCAACAATTCAGGGCCAGGCACTTTGCGCCAGCCAGGGGAACGTCATCGCGTTCAATGGCAACATCGGTGTGATCGTTGGCGGACAAACCGGCGTCGCCCTCGTGGAAGCCTACAACCTGCAATAGCCGCTCTGCCCCGGTAACGAGATGTTCTCCTTTTCCTCAGCCATTCTCCCCTCCATAACGAGGGCGTGACCCAGACGATTGTCGGATCGGATAACATCACGATCGCAGTCGAAATCACCGAAGCGGATCTTTGTTTCGAATACCGTTTCCCTTCTGTCTGCCAGGATCCGCAAAATGTATTCTTAGCATTCGGCACGGACCGCGAAATCGGTGCTGCCGTGTTGCCCTTCACCCAAGACGCGGAAGGTTCGACGGTTTTCCTGCCTTTCAAGGCGGACTTGCTCCTGACCATCGAGATTCGGCAAAGCGAACTAACCTGTTTCATCCGCCGGTGGCATGACTGGCGATGGAGTGAGCGCGAACCCACTGACGCGTATCAAGCGACGACGAGCGGGGTGGACTTGGCCCTTCGGATTCCTCGCACGCTCTTTACCGGAACGAGGCGCATTGACTTCGTCAGCTATGCGAAAGATCCGGCAGCCAACCACGGATGGGGCTGGCTCTGGGGTTGCTCGGATCGCACCGTCACCGGCGGAGTCGGCGACAAAGCCATTCCGCATTACCACGAATTGAGACTCGACGACGGCCAGCTTCTGACCTTGCGCAGCCGCTGTCAGAGCACCGACGCCAAAATCCGGATCTATCAACTGTTCGTTAGGCTGTTCGGCAACACGAACGAAACGCGGAAACAGAACGGTACCCTGGCAGAAAATGGTGTGGGCAAATTCGTGGATATCAATGACGCCGCCTTGACCGCGATCCGGCAGATGGGATTCACGCACGTCTGGCTGACTGGCGTACTGCAACAAGCGACCGCCACCGATTATTCTGAATTTGGCCAGCCGGCCGACGATACCGATCTGCTCAAGGGGCTCGCGGGCAGCCCTTATGCGATCAAGGATTATTTCGATGTTTGTCCGGATTACGCCATGGATCCGGGCAGGCGTCTCGAGGAATTCGTCGATCTGATCGAGCGTCTCCATCGCCATGGCTTGAAAGCCATCATCGATCTCGTGCCGAACCACGTCGCACGGAGCTATGCGTCGTGCATCAAACCGGATCACAATTTCGGGACCTGCGGCGGTGCTGGGGCGGGCGACGACACGACGAAGTTCTTCAACCCGCACAACAACTTTTTCTATTTGGTCCCCGACGGAAGCGGGCCTCCGTTGAGATTACCAACGGTTCGCGACGGTCAGCCCGTCAGTCCGACTTGTCAGGCTGTAGCGGCTGTCTGTGACCGTCGATCTGAAATCGAAGACGACGGTCACAGACCGCCGCTACAGGTCTGCGATGGCTTGTTTTCTGGCGAGACAAATTTCGGACGCGTGACAGGCAATAATGCGGTCACCTGGACGCCGCATCTCAACGATTGGTACGAAACCATCAAGCTGAACTACGGCTTCGATTTTACCGATCCGGCGAAATCGGTTCGCGAATATCCAAATGCGAGGACGCCCACCAAAGCCGTCCCGGATACCTGGAAGAAGATCGACCATGTCATCGCATATTGGCAGTCGTTAGGCGTCGACGGTTTTCGCTGCGACATGGCTCATATGGTCCCACCGGAAATGTGGTCGTGGACAATCACCGAGGCGCGCCGCCGTTCCGGCGATGTGTTCTTCATGGGAGAAGCGTACGACGACGATCCGGCGAAAGTCCCTGGGACCGATCCCGTTGTTTCTCAACTCAATTTCGGACGCGGCAATGTCTTATTCGACCTGCTGAATGCCGGATTCAATGCCGTCTATGATGCGCCGGTTTACCGAGCCCTGAAACGGATCTACGACGGCTCCGGTTGGGCGAACGACATCGACCGTGAGATCGGCGACGACTTCATCTTTCACAATTCGGTTCGTTACGCGGAGAACCATGACGAGGTCCGTCTCGCCGCCCCCGGTGAGTGGGGCGAGGTCGGAATGGATGTCGGACGCCCGGTCACCGCCATTTTGGCAGGGCTCTCCCGCGGCGCGATGATGGTCTATAACGGCCAGGAAGTTGGCGAACCCGGCGCAGCTACCGAAGGGTTCGGTGGCGATGATTCTCGCACCAGCATCTTCGATTATTGGTCAATGCCGGAAATGGCAAAATGGGTGAACGATCATGCTTATGACGGAGCGCGCCTCTCACCCGAGCAAAAAAACCTCCGATCTTTTTATGCGCGGCTCCTAAACATCGCGGGCGAGGCAGCGTTTCGAAGTGGA
>JBJMXC010000184.1:0-7918 GCA_045809825.1 Chthoniobacterales bacterium
CTTTACGAAAGCGATCGAGGTCGATCCGAAGGACGATCTCGCTTACATCGGGCGCGGCCAGACGTTGCAGCTGCAGCAGAATTTTCCGGGAGCGATCGCCGACTTCAACAAGGTGCTCGAGATCAAGCCGAATGACCCGGCGGCGTTGAAGCTGCGCGGTTTCGCTAATCTGGAATCGCACGTCGACGATGCGGCAATCAACGATTTGAGTGCGGCCATTCAGGCCAATCCCAATGACGTGATGGCCTACCGTGGACGCGCGGCAGCTTTCAAGGACCTGAAACGGTATCCGGACTCAATCAACGATTACAACAAGGCTGTTGAACTCGCGCCGAACGACGCTGATCTGCTGACGAAACGTGGCTACGTCTACTCGCTTGCGCAGCAATATCAGAACGCGATCAACGACTACGAAGGTGCGCTCAAGGTCAATCCAAACGATTACGACACAGTGCAGCGGTTGCAGTACGCGAAGGGGATGCTCGCCGCCCAGAATGCGTCGCCGCCGCCACCCGCAACTCCTGCTCCAACGCCGAAGCCGGCGAGCATGTTCACGCCGCTGAATATTGCGATTGGCCTCGTGGCTGTGATTGTCATCGGGATCATCATCGCGGTGGCAATGGGGCGGCGGAAAACGACGAGCGACTTGTACCGCTGATCTGCGCGCGGTCATCCCGAGCTTGTCGAGGGATCGCTAGAAGCATTCCGGAGTTCTACTAGAGTTGCTTCGGCAGGCTCAGCATGACGTTTCGAAGAGGCAAAAATCGCTTTGACACACTTGGGCGTGCTGATACTTTGCCGCCGCTTTTTCGCTGGAGAACTGGGAGTCCCAAGGTCGTTCGCAAAAACAGGCGACTCTGGGACTTTTGCTTCTCTGCGAATCGGCGGCCGGTTTGCCCATGTAGCTCAGTTGGTAGAGCACGTCCTTGGTAAGGACGAGGTCACCGGTTCAATCCCGGTCATGGGCTCCAGTTGAGCCCGACCAGAAACCACTAAAAGACGCAGTTTATTTCGAAAGGAAAACGAGATGGCTAAGGAAGCATTCAAACGCGACAAGCCGCACATCAATGTCGGCACGATCGGTCACGTCGATCACGGCAAGACTACGCTGACCGCTGCAATCACGAACGTGCTCGCGAAAAAGGGCATGGCCCAGGCGCGCGCGTACGATTCAATCGACAACGCGCCGGAAGAAAAAGAGCGCGGCATTACGATCAACACCGCGCACGTCGAGTACGAAAGCGACAAGCGCCATTACGCGCACGTCGATTGCCCCGGCCACGCTGACTACGTGAAGAACATGATCACGGGCGCGGCGCAAATGGACGGTGCGATCCTCGTCGTTTCAGCAGCGGACGGCCCGATGCCGCAGACCCGCGAGCACATCCTGCTCGCTCGTCAGGTCGGTGTGCCGGCGGTCGTCGTCTTCCTGAACAAGGTGGACATGGTAGACGATCCGGAGTTGCTCGACCTCGTCGAAATGGAAGTGCGCGACCTGCTCACGCAGTACGAATTTCCGGGCGACAAAATTCCAATCGTCAAAGGCAGCGCACTCAAGGCGCTGAACAACGACGCCGACCAGGAGAAGCAGATCATCGCCCTCGTCGAAGCGGTGGATGACTACATCCCCGTGCCGGATCGCCCGATCGATCAGCCGTTCCTCATGCCGGTGGAAGACGTGTTCAACATTGAAGGTCGTGGCACAGTCGCGACCGGTCGTGTCGAGCGCGGCATCCTCAAGAAAATGGAGGAAGTCGAAATCGTTGGCATTCGTCCGACGGCGAAAACGGTTTGCACCGACATCGAAATGTTCCGCAAGCTGCTCGACGAAGCGCGCGCCGGCGACAACGTCGGTCTGCTGCTCCGCGGCACGAAGAAGGAAGATGTTGAGCGGGGCCAGGTCATCGCCAAGCCGGGCAGCATCACGCCTCACAAGAAGTTCAAGGCTGAGGTCTACGTTCTCTCGAAGGAAGAGGGCGGACGCCACACGCCGTTCTTCACCAATTATCGTCCGCAATTTTATTTCCGCACCACTGACGTAACCGGGACCGTGAAGTTGCCGGACGGCGTGGAGATGGTCATGCCGGGCGACAACGTCTCCGTCGAGGTGGAGCTCATCACTCCGATCGCGATGGAGAAAACGATTCGTTTCGCGATCCGTGAAGGCGGCAAGACCGTGGGCGCAGGTCGCGTGGCCGACATTCTCGACTAACTTTACTCGTGCTCATGCTCGTAATCGTGCTCCTGCTCGATGGGGAAGCGATTACGAGTAGGATTAAGAGCACGAGCAGGAGGATTAATACGCCAGTAGCTCAATTGGTAGAGTAGCGGTCTCCAAAACCGTCGGTTGGGGGTTCGAGTCCCTCCTGGCGTGTTCGGCGGCCGCGACTCGTTAGGCGACATGCTCACAAAAACGAAAAACTTCTTCGGCGAAGTCCGCGTCGAGCTGCAGAAAGCTTCCTGGCCGTGGGACCCGAAGGAGAAAGGCGTCCGCCGCTACAAAGAGCTGACGGACTCCACCCTCGTCGTCGTGATCGCGATGCTGCTGCTCGGCGGTTACGTTTCGGTTTTCGATTTCGTCCTGATCAACTTCATCCACTTCTTCACCAAGCTGCACTGACATGGCTCTCGCGCTCGCCCCCAAAGATCAGTGGTTCGTCGTGCACGTGCTCTCCGGCCAGGAGAACAAGGTGCGCGAGAACATCGAGAAACGTGTGAAGACGGAGGAGATGAGCGACGTCATCTTCGAAGTCCTCGTGCCGACGGAACGCGTTTCCGAAATCAAGAAGGGCAAGAAGAGCGAGACGACGCGGAAGTTTTTCCCGGGCTATCTCATCGTCAACATGCATCTGCTCGACGAGAACAATCAGCTCGTCGGCCGCACCTGGTATTTCGTCCGCGAGACGCCGGGCGTGATCGGCTTTGCCGGCACGAAGGACAAGCCGATTCCGATGCGCAAATCGGAGGTGGACCAGATGCTCGCGCAAATGAAAGAGCGCGAGGAGAAGGTGAAACCGAAGGTCAGCTTCGAGGTCGGTGAGACGGTGAAAGTGGCCGACGGTCCATTCCAAAATCAGAACGGTATCGTCGAAGAAATCGATCCGGACCGCGGCAAGCTCCGTGTTTCAGTCACGATCTTCGGCCGCGCCACGCCGGTCGAACTCGAATACTGGCAGGTCGAGAGAGGCTAATTTGTTATGGCAAAAGAAATCATCGCTCACATCAAACTGCAGATCCCGGCGGGTCAGGCCAATCCCGCACCGCCAGTCGGTACCGCGCTCGGACCACGCGGCGTCAACATCATGGCGTTCTGCAAAGAATTTAACGCCGCCACCCAGAAGCAGGCCGGCGACATCCTGCCGGTCGTGATCACCGTTTTCAAAGACAAGAGCTTCACGTTCATCACGAAGAGCCCGCCCGCCGCGGTTCTACTCAAGAAAGCCGCGAACATCGCCGCCGGTTCGAAAGAACCGAACAAGACGAAAGTCGGCAAGGTCACGCGGAAGCAGGTCATGGAGATCGTGAAAACGAAGGCCAAGGATTTGAATTCGCGCAGCGACGAAGCCGCCTTCCGCGTTATCGCCGGCACCGCCCGCCAGATGGGCCTCGAGATCGTCGATTAAGAGCGGCGGATTATCGTCAGTCTTTGGGGGCGAGGTTCGCGACCAGCTTTTCAAAACGCGGATCACCGCGCAATGGATCAAAGAACGGGAGGAGCTTGAGCTGCCCGTAACCGGTAAGTCCCGGGAGCTGGATCATTTTCTGCATTTGGTCGACGGCGAGATCGGGTTCGCCTGCCCACGCGTAAATTACCGCGAGAAAATCGAGAATAACTGTCCCGTCGATTGAGAGGTTCAACTCCGCTGCGCGCCGCCCGTCGCGCAACGCCTCGGCCTTTCGACCAAGAGCCGCCTCGATGAGGCCCTGCATGCAAAGGGCAGGGGCGTAATCAGGTTGCGCCTGCACGATTCTCTCCTGAATCAGATAGGCCGCGGAAAAAGCGGCCTGGGCCTTCGGCGTGTCCCCTTGCATCCCCGCAATCAGCCCTTGTGTGAATTCTCGATTAAATTGCAAGGGGCCTGGTCCCCACGTGTTGTCATTACTCAGGTCCGTCGCGGCCAGATCTGCGGCGTTGGCGTCGCGCTCGCAAAGGGCGAGGTAGACGCGAATCGGCGCGAGCTTTCTACTCATGGCGGGATTTCGCGCTATCTGAGTGTCGATGACAGTTCGCAGCGGTCGTGTGTCGGCGCGCCAGGAGATCTCGACCTGGGCTCGGTGGATTGAGGCTTCCAGATTATCCGGTTCGAGACTCAGGACCTTGTCCAGGGTAGCCGCCTCCTGCTGGTAATCGCGTAAAGATTCGTAGCCCCATGTAATTTGATAGAGCAGCTCGGTATTCCGCGGATCGACCTCGAGAGAACGCCGCAGATTTTCCACAAAATCCGTCCAGTGGCCCTCTTCTTTATCGATGTTTGCGACGAGAGCAAAGCAACGGACGTCGTTAGGCAGAGTGCGACGCATGAGGGCGACCTCTTCTCGCGCCGCGTCATGAAGGCCCTGGCTGTAAAGATGCAGGGCCCGGGCGAAGTGTGATTCGCCAGAGTCCGGTCGCAATCGAACGGCGGAGCGCACGGCAGAGTCCGCGGCGGCCAGGCGTTCTGGAGTATGGTCGAGCCCGGCGCGATAAAGGCGGTCGTGTGCCTCCGCTAATTTGCAGTAAGCGAGAAAGAATTTGGGATCGTTCGAGGTCGCGTTCTCCAGGAGGACGATTCCCTGGAGCAGATCCTCTTTCTCAGTGCGGTTCATTCGCGCATTATTGATTAGCGCGGCGCCGCGCGTGTAGGAATCAAATGCCGCCATGTTCGCGGTGGGACTTTCTTCGATGAACGCCTTTTCGGCTGGGCTAATCCGGGCCTGGAGCTGATCGGCGATGGTTTGCGCGATCTCACTTTGAATGGCGAAAACATCGGCGACATCGCGGTCGTAACTGTGCGCCCATACATGGGCGTCTGTGCGCGCATCGACGAGTTGAGCATTGATGCGAATCCGGTTGCCGGAGCGTTGAACACTCCCTTCCAGGAGATGAGCTACGCCAAGCTGCTGCCCGATTTCGCGCGCGTTTCGCGGGCTGCCGCTCTTGTAAAGATTCGCGGAAGTACGGCTGATGACTTTCAAGGCCGCGATCTTTGCCAGGTCGGAGAGGATTTCGTCCTGCACGCCGGCGGTGAAGAAGGCGTTCTCGGGGTCGCCGCTGAGATTTTCAAACGGCAACACGGCGATGCTTTTATCAGGGACCCGGTTGGCTGCTGTCGAAACGGGGAGCTGGGCGGCGCTTTGGCGGGTTGAGGTTCGCCACCAAAAGAATCCGCCTGTCGCCAGGAGAAGAACGGCCAGCGCGATCGCAATCGGAGCGATCGGGTATCCTCCGCTCCGCGTCGGCGGCGCAGGTGCGGGATCCTCCCTCGCTACCTGTGGCTGGGACGGGTGGACTGGTTCGGTCGGCAGCGCCTCGACTTCGTCCGCCGTTCTAACCTCGGCAACAAATCGATAGCCGCGGCCGGGGACCGTAACAATAAAACGATGCGAATCCGGCGTTTCGCCCAGGGCCCGCCGCAACGTCGAGATGCTTTGGCTGAGGTTGTTTTCCTCGACGATCGAGTCGGGCCAGACCGCTTCCATCAGCCGTTCCTTGTCGAGCACGACGTCGTGGTGCTCGACGAGGAAATGAAGTGTGTCGATGGCTTTGGAGGGAAGGGGAACCGTCGTGCCATCGTGGCGTTGTAAGAGCCGTTTGGCGGCGTCCAGACGGAAATCGCCGAATTCGTAGAAGTGGGCGGTGGCTTCCGGCATGGGCGTTTCAGAACAATTCAGAGCAATTCACCCGCGACCTAAAGACTTTCAGAGCGCGCGCGGGAAGGCTGGAGCCGGCAGTCCGAATCACACCCACATAAAGCCAGAAAGAGAGAAAAATGCCATGAAAAGACACAGCGACTCCCAGTTCAAACCTTCCCGCTTCCGCGCCGCGATTGCGATCATCTGTTGGTCGCTCTGCGCGCTCTCCGCCGCGAGCGGGGCGACGATCACGGTGACGAGCACCAGCGATTCCGGTCCGGGTTCTTTGCGTCAGGCGATAAAGGATGCGGCGGCTGGCGACACGATCAATTTCTCGGTCCCTGCGAATGGGATCATCAACCTTACGACTAATGAGCTGCTGATCGATAAGAGCCTCACGATTACGGGCCCGGGTGCGAACACTTTGAGAGTTCAGAACGGCGCAAACTTCCGCGTCTTCGAGATCATACAACCCGCGGTCAACGTCTCCATCTCTGGTCTCAGTATTGCCCACGGGGTTGCAGACTTCGGCGGCGGCATCGTTTGTTATTCTGTGAACCTCACCGTCGCAAGCTGCACTATATCTCAGAACTCAGCGGGCTTTTTCGGCGGCGGGATTTTGTTCAGCGGCGACGGTTTGCTCACTATCACGAACAGTACCATTGCCGACAATTTCACCAGTGGTCTCAATTCCCTCGGCGGGGGCGTCGGCGTGTTCGCGAAGGATGGACCCAACGACAAAAAAGCAATGATTATTAACAGCACTATTTCGGGCAATCACGCCAGCGGGAGCGGCGGCGGCATTTGCTATAGTGATCAAACAGATAACCCTGGTGCAACGCTCACCTTGGCCAACACTACCGTCACTAACAACTATACCCAAAGCAGTGACGGCGGCGGCGTTGTTAATGGCAAGTCCGATTTTCCAGGCGGCGTTCTCTACGTTAACAACTCAATCATCGCCGGGAATACCGTACCGGCAGGTAAGACGGGCCCGGACTTTGCCGGCGACCTCACCTCACAGGGATACAATATTATCGGCGACGTCCACGGCACGGGCTTCAACCAGGCGCCGGGAGACCAGCTGGGTGTCAATCCGAAGCTTGATGCCTTGCAGGACAACGGCGGCCCCACCCCTACCCACGCGCTACGCTCCGGCAGCCCCGCGATTGACGCAGGTGACTCCGGTGGCGCGTTTGTCGATCAACGCGGCTACGCGCGGCCGGTCGATGGCTCTGTCCCCAATCCCAGTGGCGGCGATGGAAGCGACATCGGCGCCTACGAAGTGCAAGCCGACCAGCTACCCGGCTGCAACAACGTCAATCACACCGTGAACAACAATGATGATAGTGGCGCCGGGTCTCTACGGGACATCATCGCCAATGTGTGCAATGGGACCACGATTGATTTTGCTCCGAACGTCAGGGGTGCGATCAACCTGACGAGTGGCGAGTTGGTGATCAATAACAGCCTGACGATCAACGGCCCGGGGGCGAATCTGTTGAGCGTGCAACGCAGCACTGCCGCGGGCACGCCAGAATTTCGAATTTTCGATATTGTCGGAAATCGTAACGTCGCCATCTCGGGCCTAACAATATCTAACGGAAAGGTTTCCGGAAATATAAGCTTCGCCGGTGGGATTTTGAACTCCGGCGCCGGCACGTTGACTTTAACCGGAAGCACTGTTTCCGGGAACTCGGCCGGCTTCATCGGTGGGGGCATTGCCAACAATGGCACGCTCCTTCTCACCAACTCGACGGTCTCGGGCAACGTGGCAAACAACGGTGGCGGAATTTCCGGTGGCACCGTGATTGCCATCAATAGCACGATTGCCGACAACATGGCCCAGAGCGGCGATGCCGGCGGCATTTTTGTGCAAACCGTGACTCTCACCAGCAGCACCATCTCGGGAAACTCCGCCAGCGGCAGTGGTGGCGGAGTGTTCAATAACGGCAACAATGGCGCCTCGATTCGGGCGAAGAATACGATCATCGCCCTCAACAACGCGGCCAGCGGCCCCGACGTTTCCGGCGCGCTGACTTCGGAAAACTTTAATCTCATCGGTAACGTCTCCGGCGGCACCATC
>JBJMXC010000185.1:0-13923 GCA_045809825.1 Chthoniobacterales bacterium
AGGCTACGATTATTCGCGGTCGATCAATCCAACCCGGAGCGCCTACGAACGTTGCATTGCGAACCTGGAAGGCGGGACACGCGGCTGGGCCTTCGCCTCGGGATTGGCAGCGATGGCGACTGCCCTCGATGGCCTCGATACCGGCTCGCACGTCCTGGTCAGCGACGATCTTTATGGCGGCACCTTTCGCCTTTTTGAACGAGTTCGCCGTCGATCGGCCAACCTCGATTTCACCTTCATCGACATGTCGGACGCCTCGAAAGTCGAAGCAGCGATGCGGCCGAATACGCGGATGGTCTGGGTGGAAACGCCGAGCAATCCGCTCTTGAAACTGATCGACCTGGAAGCGGTGGCGAAGATAGCGCGAGCACACAAGGCCATCAGCGTTTCCGATAACACTTTTGCCAGCCCGTGGATGCAACGGCCAATCGAATTCGGGTTCGACATGGTGATTCATTCCGCGACGAAATATCTGAACGGCCATTCCGACATGGTCGGGGGCGTGATTGTCGTCGGCGACAACAAAGAGCTCGGCGATCAAATCGCGTTTCTTCAGAACGCGGTTGGCGCGATTGCCGGACCCTTCGACAGCTTCCTGGCGCTGCGCGGGTTGAAGACGCTCGCGCTGCGAATGGAACGCCATTGCGAAAATGCGTTGGAGATTGCGCGGTGGTTGGAGAAGGAACCGAAGGTCGAGAAGATTTACTACCCGGGGCTTGAACAGCATCCGCAGCATGAGCTCGCGAAAAAGCAGATGCGCGCGTTCGGAGGCATGGTGACCATTGTCTTGAAGACCGATCTCGCCGGGACGCGACGATTTCTAGAGAATACCCACCTATTCTCGCTCGCCGAAAGCCTCGGTGGCGTCGAAAGCCTCGTTAATCATCCGGCGATCATGACTCACGGATCGATTCCGCCGGATATGCGTGCATCGCTCGGGATCACTGACTCGCTTGTCCGTCTGTCCGTCGGCGTCGAGAAAGTTGATGACTTGATCGACGATCTGAAGACGGCGTTTGCGGCAATCTAGGACCGTAGTCTTCTTCCTAAGGAGCGGCGCTGTCCCCACCGGCGTCTTTGCTTATCCCTTTCGGCAGTCATAGACCGCCGCTACAGGGTCGTCTAAGATGTGCGCAGCCATGAGCAGCAGCTTCGGCCAACTCCTCCGCATCACGACCTGGGGCGAATCTCATGGTGGTGGCGTGGGTGTCGTGATCGACGGCTGCCCGCCGCGGATCGAGCTGTGCGTGGAAGACATCCAGGGCGAACTCGATCGTCGCCGCCCGGGCCAAAGTGCGATTACAACACCGCGCGACGAGGCGGATCGTTGCCAGATCCTTTCCGGCGTTTTCGAAGGCCGCACCCTGGGCACGCCAATCTCGATCATGGTCGCGAACAAGGACGCCCGGCCCGAAGCCTACGCGGAAATGAAAGAGACCTACCGGCCTTCCCATGCTGACTACACTTACGAAGCCAAATATGGCATCCGGAATTGGCAGGGGGGCGGGCGCGCGTCGGCTCGCGAGACGATTGGCCGCGTCGCCGCTGGGGCCGTCGCGCAAAAAATTCTCGGGACTATGTATCCTGATTTCCAGCTGTTGGCATACGTGAGTCAGGTCTATGACGTTTCCGCATCCATCAAGCCGGACGCGATCACCCGCGAGCAGATTGAGGCGAACGCAATCCGTTGTCCGGACGCGGCGGCAGCGGAAAAAATGATCGCGGCGATCGAGAAAGCACGCGCGGACGGCGATTCGTTAGGCGGGATTATATGCTGCGTTGCGCGGGGCATTCCTGCCGGGTTGGGTGAGCCGGTCTTCGATAAAGTGGAAGCTGACCTGGCCAAGGCGATGTTGAGTTTGCCTGCGTCGAAAGGCTTCGAGATCGGCTCAGGTTTCGCCTCAACCACGTTGCGCGGCTCGGAGCACAACGATCCTTTCGAAGTCCGCGACGGAAAAGTACGGACGACGACGAACAATTCCGGCGGCGTCCAGGGCGGAATAAGCAATGGCGAATCGATTTTATTTCGGGTCGCTTTTAAGCCGCCTTCCACGATCGCGCACAAGCAAAAGACAGTGACCGCTGACGGCGAAGAAACGACCCTGGCGGCGCGAGGCCGTCATGATCCGTGTGTCTTGCCGCGAGCGGTGCCGATTGTGGAGGCAATGGCGGCGCTGGTGTTATGCGATCACGCCCTGCGGCAGAGAGCGATTGGAGATTTCAGATTGCAGAATGCAGATTGAAAACGCGATACCGCGTCGCTCCGAAAATCATCTGCAATCTAAAATCTGCGATTAACCCATGACCGCCGGCTCTTCCCTTTGGCAGACGGTTTTTCTGTCGTTCGCTGTCATCCTGCTTTTGCTCGAGGTGGTTCGTGGATATCGGCTTGGCCTTCCGCGGCAGTTGATGCGCGGCGCCGCCATTATCGCCGCCTATGTGGCCGCGTATTTCGGCGGTGGAATCCTGTTGCCGCTCTTCCGGCCAATTTTTAAGTGGCCGGATTTTATCGTGTCGATGATCGCCGGCTCAATCCTCGCGCTCGTTGTTTACGGCCTTATCGCAAGTCTTGGCTCGATTCTTTTCAAGCGCACGGCGCAACACAGTTCCGGAACCGTCAGACTCATCTATGGCCTAACCGGTGCGTTCACCGGGCTCTGTTTCGGTTTCTTTTTTATCTGGCTGGTCCTCGTCGGCATCCGATCCGTGGGTTCAGTTGCCGAGGCGCAAACGACTGCCCGCCCGCGACCGAGCCGCTCGCGGTCGGCGTCGAATGGGACCAAGCCAATCGCGCTTCAGAATCTCGACGGAGATTCACTGAGTACTTTCCTGGCGCGGCTGAAGAACTCCGTCGAACAGGGCAAGCTTGGAGACGTCATCAAGCAGACGGACGTGACTCCGCCGGGCGTGTATCAGTCCCTGAAGGACGCCGGCACGGTCGCCGCGAATCCGGAGAGCGCCCGTAGATTTCTCTCTTTCCCGGGCGCGGTCGAGTTGAGCGAACATCCTAAAATCGTGGCCCTGCGAAACGACCCCGAAGTCGCGCGTCTCATCCGCGAAGGGCACATCCTCGAACTCCTTCAAAATCGCTGCGTCCTGGACGCCGCGAACGATCCGACGCTAGTCGAGAAAGTGAAGCAGTTTGATATCAAGAAAGCGCTGGAGTACGCGGCGAAGGAAAAGGATTGAAGATTGCAGATTGCAGAATGCAGATTGGGGAAATGAACCCCACAGATTTTAAAGAGAGAACGAAGCAATTTGCATTACGTATTCTGAAGCTGGTGATCGCGCTGCCAAATACCATAGCCGGCCGTGCCATTGCCAATCAGCTTGTGCGCAGCGGAACGTCGGTCGCGGCGAACTTCAGCTCGCGAAAATCCGCAGTTTTCAATCTGCAATCTGCAATCTGAAATCTCCAATGGTCACAACAATTGGCCTCGAGGTTCACGCCCAGCTACGGACGCGGTCGAAAATGTTTTGCGCGTGCCCGGTGGAATTTGGGGCGGCGCCGAACTCACACACGTGTCCGGTTTGCCTTGGGTTGCCGGGGGCGTTGCCGGTGGTGAATGCGGAGGCAGTGCGGCTGGCGGCGCTGACCGGACTGATGCTCGATTGCGAATTGGCGGCTGTCTCGCATTTCGACCGAAAGAACTATTTCTACCCGGACATGCCCAAGAATTATCAGATCACCCAATACGCGCGGCCGTTTTGCGCGCGAGGGCGAGTCAAACTTCATGACCTCGCCTATCCGAAAGATGCGCAAAAGAAGATAGCGACGCCGGGGAAGGAAATCGCCCTCACCCGGATTCATCTCGAGGAAGACGTCGCGCGGAGTTTTCATCTCGAGAATAGCACCGGGATCGATTTCAACCGGGCGGGAACGCCGCTGCTCGAAATCGTCACCGAGCCGGAGATGAGTTCTCCGGAGGAGGCCTTCGCCTTCCTCACGGCGCTGAAACAATTGCTGCACTACGGCGGCATCAGCCATGCCGACATGGAAAAGGGTCAGCTAAGGTGCGATTGCAATGTATCGGTCCGCCCGAACGGACAATCCGAGCTCGGTGCGAAAATCGAGATTAAGAACATGAACTCGATCAGCGGTGTCCGGCGCGCCCTGAGCTATGAGGTCCGGCGGCAAACCGAAGCGCTGGGGCGCGGCGAAATCCTGCAGCAGGAAACCCGCGGATGGGACGACAGGAGCGGTGAGACGTTCCTGATGCGGACCAAAGAGTTCGCGCATGATTACCGTTATTTTCCCGACCCGGATTTGCTCGCGTTCAAGACCGGGCCGCTCATCGAAGCGGCGCGCAAACGGTTGCCGGAGCTGCCACCGGCAAAGAGAGCCCGGTTCGTCGAGCAATTTGGCGTAACCACGTACGATGCGGGAGTGCTGGCGAACGATCTCGACCTGGCCACTTATTTCGAGGCAGCCGCGACCGGCGCACGCCAGCCGAAGATGGTGGCGAACTGGATCTTGAACGATTTGCAAAGCGCGCTTTCGACTGCGGATCGCGCCATCGCGGATTGTCCGGTCGCGCCGGCGGCGCTCGATGAACTGGTGAACCTTATCGAGTCCGGCGCGATCAGCAGCAGGCAGGCAAAAGATGTGTTTGCGGAAATGTTCGCGACTGGCAAAAACGCGGCGACGGTGGTGCAAGAGAAGGGCATCGCGCAACTGAGTGACACCGGAGCAATCGGGGCGCTCTGCGACCAGGTGATGTCCGCCAATCCGAAACCCGTCGCCGATTTCAAATCGGGTAACGTCGCCTCGCTGAACTTTCTAAAGGGCCAGGTAATGAAGCTCTCGAAGGGAACCGCGAATCCAGCCTTGGTCGGCGAAACTTTGGAGCGAAAGCTGAGAGAAATCTCGCACTAAGGACACAAAGAGGTCACGCGCATTTGAATTCCTTTGTGTCCCTTTGTGCCCGTTGTGTGAGGATCGTCGAAAGTGCGGATTCTAATCGCGCCCGATAAGTTCAAAGGTTCGCTCGATGCGCGGGCCGTCGCCGAGAATATTGCCATTGGGCTCCGCGATGTTTTGCCGGACGCGGTTATCGCGACCGTTCCGGTAGCTGATGGAGGCGAGGGGACGGCGGCCGTAATTGGCGAATCATGCGGCGGCGAACGGATCACGTGTCTGGCGCACGACGCGCTCGGCAGGGAAATCACGGCAGATTACTTCTGGCTCGGCGATCGCCGCACTGCGGTCATGGAAATGAGCGCAACCGCCGGGTTGTGGCGGATCGCTGCGCACGAATGCGACTTGCTTCGAGCAAACACATTCGGCGTCGGTGAAATGACGAGGGACGCCGCCCAAAGGAATCCAAAAGAAATCCTGATCGGCCTGGGCGGCAGCGCAACGAATGACGGCGGATTCGGGATGGCCCGTGCGCTCGGATACCGTTTTTTAAAGGGCGATCGCGAATTGCAAGACATCAGCGAGCTGGCAAGGCTGGACCGAATCGTTGTGCCTGATCGGCCGCTGCCCGCAAAAATTGTGGCAGCAGTCGATGTTCGGAATCCATTGCTCGGTCCGCGCGGCGCAACCCGCACTTTTGGTCGGCAAAAAGGCGCCACTGCCGAGCAAAGCGAGACGCTCGAAAGCGTTCTGGAGCGGCTGGCTGAAGTTGTAAAACGTGATCTCGGATTTGATTTTCGCGACCAGGCGGGAGCGGGCGCGGCCGGAGGCTTGGGATTCGGGCTGATGAGTTTTTGTGGCGCGACGATTAAGCCAGGCTTCGACGTCGTAGCTGAGTTTGTCGGGCTCCGAGCGGCGATCGGCAAAGCCGACATCGTGATTACCGGGGAAGGCCGGCTTGACGGGCAGACACTGGAAGGGAAAGGGCCGGCGGGCGTGGCCCGGCTTGCCCGGGAAAGTGGCAAGCGGGTGTTTGCCATTGCTGGCGCGGCCAGTGACTCGCCGCAAGTCCACGGCCTGTTCGACGACGTTTTAACTCTGGTAACGCCGCCGGTGACCCCGGAAGAAGCGATCGCCCGGGCCGGCGAGCTTCTTCAGGAACGGGCGCGAGAATTGGCGCGGATGATGTAGAATAGCCCGCCGCAAATGGAAGAGGAGCAGTCCCACTCTATAACGCCCTTTGTTTTTTCCGACCCGGCCGGCAAACGCTGGCCGCGGCTCCGGCTCGCGCTCGTCATCGGCGCGGTCGTGATCTTTGTGGGCACCGTTCTCTTTGTCCAAACCCTCTTCGTCGCGCCCCAGCTCAATCTTCCATTTTCACTGCGGCAATTGAAAGGGCAGCTCAAGTCGCTCCAAACCGCAAACCCCGCCGGCCAGACAGCGGCCAATCTCGCGCTCTGGGAAAAGTTTGCGGCGACACGGCTGGCCGGGAAAAAACCGAAGCCGCCGGCCCAAGCCTCGCCTCCGGCACATCCGCGGAAAAAATTACCGAGCAATGAGGTCCGTCTCGCCTTCTACGCGAACGGCGATCCCTATAGCTATACTTCGCTCGAACAGCACGCCGGCCAGATCACACATGTCTGTCCGGAATGGATGGCGATGACGAGCGGCGCCGGCGATATTCAAATCGACGCGGACGTACGGCTGCCAAAGTTGGCCGCGAGCAAAGGCATCGCCTTGATGCCGCTCCTTACGAATCTCGTGGGCGACACCTGGCAACCTGAAGCGGTCGAAAATCTGGCCCACGCTTCAACAAAACGGCAGGACCAGTTCATCCAGAGAGTCCTCGCTATTTTGAACGAGGCGAAAGCGGCGGGCGTGGTCATCGATTGGGAGCAAATCGATCCGGCTTACAAGAAGGACATCACCGCCTTTCTCGATCGGTTTACCGACGCGCTTCATTACGACGACAAACAGCTTTGGCTCTGCGTCCAGCCCGGGCAGGACCTCGACTACATCGATTTCGACGAGCTCTCGGACAATGTCGATCGCTACGTCGCGATGTTGTTTGATGAAACTTCAGACATCGATCAACCCGGGCCGCTCGGGTCGCGTCGTTGGTTCGAGGGCTGGCTCAGCGTTCTGCTGGACGGGGCCGAAAAAAACCAGTGGATTATCGCGCTGGGCAATTACGGCTACGACTGGACCAGCGGCGGGAAGAAGGCCGAGCTGATTAGTTTTCCGGAAGCGATGAGCCGCGCGAGCTACGCGGCCATCGAGAAAACGACGATCGAAGCGCCGCACTACAATCCGTATTTTTACTACGAAGACGCCGACAAGAACCACTCGGTTTGGTTCCTTGATGTCGTGACGTTCCTTAATCAATTGCGACGTGTTCGGGAAGCCAGTGCCGGCGGGTTCGCGATTTATCGACTCGGGACCGAGGACGTCGCCATCTGGGACGCCCTCAGCATTCCGAACGACTTCAAGATGGATACTGCGACCCGGGTGCCACTCGAAGTTTTGAAAGGCACCGACACGATCGCCGATGTCGGCGAGGGCGAGATGGTTTCGGTCGATGAAACGACCGCGGACGGTTATCGGACATTGGCGGTGGATGGCGAAGGTTATCTGACGGCGACCTATTCGAAATTCCCGCAGTTCCCAACCCTTTACCATCAAGGTGCAGGCGGACCTCACCAGGTCGCTCTCACCTTTGACGACGGGCCCGACCCGAAATGGACACCCCAGATCCTGGATATTCTCAAAGCCTACAACGTGAAGGCCGCCTTCTTTTTGGTCGGCGCGCATGCAGAAGAATACCCTGCCCTCGTTCGCCGCATCGTCGACGAAGGACACGAGATCGGGAACCACACCTATTATCATCCGAACCTCGCCCTTTGCTGGCCGGAGCATATCCGGCTCGAGTTGAACGCGACGCAATTGCTCCTCGAGACAATCACCGGCCGTTCGACGACGCTTTTTCGCCCGCCCTACGCGGCCGACACGAGCCCGTCGAAAATTACTGAGCTGACTCCCCTCCAACTAGCTCAGGATCTTGGCTATCTCGTCGTCCTGGAAAATATCGATCCCCAGGATTGGGCCCGACCCGGTCCAGACATCATCCTGCAGCGGATAAAGCAGCAGCGCCGCGACGGCAGCATCATTCTGCTCCACGACGCCGGCGGTGACCGCGCGCAAACTGTCGAAGCGCTGCCGCGGATCCTCGATTACCTGAAGACGCGCGGCGATTCCATCGTGTCGTTAAGCACGCTCCTGGGAACGACCCGGGATTCGTTGATGCCTTCGACCCACACCCAGCCGCGCTCGCTCAGGCATTTCGTTTCGGGAGCAGGCTTCCGAATTTTCCACGCCGCGGAACAATTTCTCTGGGCCTTCATGATCGTCGCCACCGCACTCGTTGTTTTGCGAACCCTGATAGTGATCTTGTTGGCGGCGCGGTTTAGACGCTTTTGGTCGCGCGACTTCGAGGAGCCGATCAGCGTGATCGTGGCTGCGTTCAACGAAGAGAAAGTGATCGCAAGAACGCTCCGGAGTTTGCTGGGGGCGGATTACGAGGGCGAAATCGAAATCATTGTAATTGACGACGGGTCGTCGGATCGGACCGCACTCGAAGTTGAAGCGGTCGCAAACCAGGACGGGCGGGTGAGGTTGCTGCGCCAGCCGAACCGCGGCAAGGCACACGCCCTTGAGCGCGGCCTCGCAGCGATGCGAACCGGGATTGCAGTCTTTCTCGATGCGGACACCCAGTGCCAGCGCGACACCTTGCGCCGTCTTGTTGAACCATTTTCCGAAGAGACGATTGGGGGTGTGTCCGGTCACGCGAAAGTCGGCAACCTGCGAACCTTCATCGCGCGATGCCAGGCACTCGAATACACCTGTGGGTTTAATCTCGATCGGCGAGCTTACACCCGATGGAACTGCATGACGGTGGTGCCGGGAGCAATCAGCGCAATTCGCAAATCCGCGATCGACGATGCCGGCGGGTTGAGCCTGGAGACACTGGCTGAAGATACCGACCTTACCCTGATGCTGCATAAGCGCGGCCAGCGGATGGTGTACGTGCCGGAAGCTATTGCATGGACCGAAGCGCCGGAGACGGTCGCCACCCTGGCACGGCAACGTTTCCGCTGGGCTTACGGCACCTTGCAATGCCTTTGGAAACATCGCGACATGGTGTTCAACTGGCATTACCGCGCCCTCGGCTGGTTCAGTTTACCAAGCGTCTGGTTCTTCCAGATCATTCTCGTCGCGATCACCCCGATGGTTGATTTGTTCCTGCTCGCCTCGCTTCCGTTCGGAGCCTGGAGCGCGGTCTTGCCCTTCGTGATTGTCTTCCTGGGCATGGATGTCGTCCTCGCAACCCTCGCGTGCATTATCGAACGCGAATCAATCTTCGTGGCCTGGCGCATTCTCCCGATGCGATTGATTTACCGTCCGATGCTCAGCTACGTGGTCTGGAAAGCGATCCTGCGCGCGGTTAAAGGAGCCTTGGTCGGGTGGGGAAAATTGGAACGGACGGCCTCAGTCCCTGTTCGGGCCTGAGGAATGACGAAGCACGAACAACGAATGACGAAGGAATGACGAACTCGAATGTTCCTGCGCGCCATGCCACGAGCGTTTCGTCATTTGAGCATTCGGATTTCATTCGTCATTCGTCATTCGTCATTGCGCTACTGATCGGTCTAACGATCGGCGGGTGTCGCGACAAGGAAGTCGTTAGGCCTCGCGATCCCGATGCCCCGGTCGACGTTCTTCTTCCGCCGCGCGGCGCCTACACCGGCGCCTTCATGGATTTCGGCGATGCTGAAGACGACGTGACCCTCGAGATGATCGAGGAGTTCGAAGGCATGGTGGGCAAACACCAGGCGATCATTGCTTCCTCCAGCTACTGGGGTGAACAAAGCTTTCCGACCCGAAATCTCAACGTGATCTGGCGCCACGGTGCGATGCCGCTCGTCTTTTGGTCCCCCTGGGATCGCCCTTACACCCAGAATCGCGGGCCGGACAAATTCAATCTCAACGCCATTGTTGACGGCAAATGGGACGCCTATATCGACAAGTGGGGTGACAGCGCGCGCGAATTCGGCAAACCGATAATCGTCGCATTCGGCGTGGAAATGAATGGCGATTGGTTCCCGTGGTCAGGCTGGTATTACGGCGCCGATGAGTGGGTCGGTGATACGCCGGACGAATGGGAAGGGCCCGAGCATTTCAAAAAGGCCTATCGCTACGTCGTGGATCGCGTTCGCGCCCGCGGCGCCACCAATGTGAAATGGATGTTTCATACCAACAATTATTCGTATCCGATCGATACCTGGAATTTCGCGCCCGCCTATTATCCCGGTGCAGATTACGTGGACTGGCTCGGGATGAGTGTTTACGGCCAGCAATTCAAAGACGAACCGAACCCCGATGTGCCTTCGCTAGTGGATTGGCCCTACAAAGAGTTATGCGGTCTCGATCCCGACAAGCCGGTGATGATCGCGGAATGGGCGACGGGGGATTTTCCATTCTCCGCCGACGTCCACGGAATGCTGAAGCCGGAATGGATCAAACAGGCGCTGGAAATGTTTCGGACCCGTTATCCGCGCATTAAGGCTGCGATCTACTGGCATGAGCGTTGGCAGAACCCCGACCAGACTTATAGCAATCTGCGGGTGAATTCGTCCGTCGAAGCATTGGAGGCGTACCGGAGCGGGGTGGCAAATCCGGATTGGATCGGTCAGTTGATTACGCGGCCGGTGCCCGGCAAATGACGAATGAAACCCTCATTCGGGCTTCGGCATTTCAGGCCGCTACTCCGCTCTTAGCGCGACCATCGGATCCACCCGGCTTGCCCGGAGCGCGGGAATCCAGCAGGCGAGCATGGCTACGGTTGCCAGCAACAACGTCACGCCAATGAAGGTTGTTGGGTCAGTCGCATTCACGCCGTAGAGCACGCTCTTGAGGAACCGCGTCGCCCCGAAGGCGATCCCCAGTCCGATCACCGAACCGATGACCGCCAGCGTCATTCCCTGGCGCAAGATTAAACCGCGGACGTTGCCTGTCCGCGCGCCGAGCGCCATCCGGAGACCGATCTCGCGCGTCCGGCCGGCAACGACATAAGACATCACCCCGTAAATTCCGACCGCGGCCAGGACCAGGGCAAGCACCCCGAAACTTCCGAGAGCTCCCGCTGCGATCTTGGCCGGGAAGAGGGGGATCTTCATGTGGTCCTTAAGTGTCTTCAGGCCGTAGAGAGGCAGGGTCGGGTCCAGGTTTCGCATCTCACGCTGCATGGCGGTGAGGACCGTCTTTGGATCGCCTTTCGTCCGCGCCACCATTGAAACCGCCGTGCTGTAGTCGCGCCATTGCGGTCGGAATACCGCGGTCTTTGGATCTTCGCCCAGGCTGTTGTATTTGCCATCGCCGCACACGCCGATGATTTGCCAGAAGGGGTTTTCCGCTCCGCTAAAGTTGAACCGCTTCCCGATCGGGTCCTGGCCCGGGAAAAATATCTTGGCGAAAGTTTCGTTCACGATCGCGACCCGATCTTCCATTTTCTCTTCCTGCTCGGTGAAGTCGCGCCCGCGCAGACTGATCCCCATCGTCCGGAAATAGTCAGGAGTGACCGAGCTGGGAATGGCGAGGGGAAGCTGGCTGGCTGGAGTGGGCGGCTGTCCCTCCAGATAAATCGTCGCGCTGTTGTAATTGAGGCTGAGCGGAATGTTGTCCACGATCGCGGCAGCCTCCACTCCCGGAAGCGCCCGAATTCGCTCGAGCGCCTGTCTCTGGAGGGCGCGGCCTTTGGTTTCGTCGTAACCCTGCAAGCCGACATCAAACGAAAACGCCACTGCGTTCTCCGGATTGAATCCGGGCCGCATCCGTTGGGCTTCCTGCAAACTTCGCACGATCAGCCCGGCGCTGATGAGGAGAACGAGGGAGAGGGTGATCTGCGCGACGACCAGGGTGTTGCGCAACCGGGAGCGGCGGAAGCCAGCCATCGAAGTTTCGTCTTTCAATGCCGGGACCAGCTGCGGCTTCGATGATTGCAGCGCAGGAATAAGGCTGAAGAGCATTCCAGTCAGGAGCGAGAGACCGAGGGTGAAGGAAAGCACGCGCCAATCGATCCGGAGATCGAAGACCAGCGAGATGTCGACCGGAAAATCGACCCGCTGAACGACCCGGTTGATCGCGGCCGCGACGAGCACGCCGAAGATTCCACCGATCACCGAAAGCATGACGCTCTCCGTCATCAATTGCCGGATCAGCCGGCGCCGGCTCGCACCGACGGCGAGGCGGATGGCGATTTCCTTGCGGCGTTCCGTGGCCCGCGCCAGAAGCAGGTTGGCCAGGTTCACGCAAGCCAGGAGCAGCACCAGAAAACCGACCGCGCCCAGGACTGCGGTAAAGGCGAAGACACCGTTCCGGATGTCGGGAATGAAAAGGCCCGGCGGAATCAGCTCGATCCCGCGACCTGCGTTCTCTTTCGGGAATTCCTTGCCCATCTCGAACGTGAGCGCGCGCAGAGATGCTTCGGCCTGCGCCTTGCTGACGCCCGGCTTGAGTCGTCCGACGACGAAACTATTGTCGCTGTCCCGACGGTCGAGCCAGGTGCTGCCCGGCTCGATCACGGGCCCCATCATCATCGGCGTCCAGAATTCGGGAGAGTAGGCAACGTCCGTCCCGATGAAGCCTTTTCGCGCTACGCCGACTACAGTGAACGGCACGTTGTTGATCAACACGCTGCGACCGACGATCGCGGGATCGGAAGCAAAACGTTTTTGCCAGCATCCGTAACTCAGGACGACAACGGGGTGCGACTTCGGTGTTTGATTTTCCTCCGGGAGAAAGCCGCGGCCCAGAAGGGGCGGCACGCCGAGAACATCGAAATAATTTGCAGAGGCCATCGTGCCCCAGACGCGTTCGTTGTTCCCGTTGTGGCTGAGACTCGCGACCGCAATGCGATACGCGATCAGTCCGGAGAAGACCTGGTTGCGATCCCGGTAGTCCTTGTAGTTCGGATAGGACTGGAGGGTGTAGTCTGCGCCGTTGTGAAGTGTCCCGTAAAGTTCCTGGAGCTCCGAGGAATTCTTAACCGGGAGCGGGCGAAACGCGACCGTGTCGACGAGACTGAAGATGGCTGTATTGGCGCCGATCCCGAGCGCCATCGAAATGATCGCGAGCAGGGTGAAGCCGGGACGTTTCAGTAGCTGACGCGAGCCGTAGCGAATGTCCTGGAACAGGGTCTGCATTGTCGTGGGATCGACAATGAGATGCGCGGCCCGCGCGATTCGGATTCAGAAATGTTTTTTAATTTTAAGGGCGGATTCGTGCTGGCACCGTGCGTTACCGAAGCCGCAGCGTCTGCTTCACGTCCCGAAGAGCCGGAACTTGTTTTGCGTATTCGTCAGAACGCATCCCTGACACTGTGTCGAAGGGAACGAACTCAATTCCGGTGTCCGGCGGCAATTTCAAGTCGGCGCGCAGCAATGGCTCAAAGGTCTTTAAATCCCAGTCGAACTCGCGAACCAGGATGCCCAGGGGGACATTGGGAATGGGCAGGTGAGCCTGGCGGCATTGTGATGCCATCGCTACAACCGATCGCCAGGCGTTTGCGTGAGAAATTATGGCTTGGGGCTCGAGCTTCGGATAAACGTTCTTTCCGAACTGCGCGTTGCCGATGATCGCGCTCATGAACAAGCCAATGTTTATGAGAAGGCTCATCGCCAAAGGCAGGCGATTCCACTGGATGGCCGTGAGGATAATGAGTCCGACCAGACTAAATCCCGCGGGGATGAGATAACGCGAGCCCACGAGGTAATCGCGGAAACCGGCGGGTGACGGGTGCTGGATTTCTCGGGCTCCAATTAAAATAACAAGCATCAGGAAACAAACCGCGCCAAACTGAGTGAGGACGAAAATCCCGCGCGCGGCAGGAGTTGAATCCAGGGCGCGAAGAAAACGAGCGGTGGTGGTAGTCACAGCGATCGCCAGGATGACAAGGAAGAGGCCCCCGTAAGGCCAATCAGCCTGGAGCTGCCAACCTTCGATCATAAAGG
>JBJMXC010000186.1:0-9564 GCA_045809825.1 Chthoniobacterales bacterium
GGGCCGAATTGACGACGTCTTAAATGTGGCCGGTCACCGGCTCGGGACATCGGAAATCGAGAGCGCGCTGGTCAGCCACAAGGATGTTGCCGAAGCGGCGGTGGTAGGACGGCCGGATGAGCTCAAGGGACAGAGCGTGGTGGCGTTCGTGACCGTGAAAGGGAAAGTGAAGGTGACCAACTCGCTCAAGACCGAGTTGCGCGACCATGTCGGGATTCATATTGGCGCGATCGCGAAGCCCGACGAGATCCGCTTTGCCGAAGCATTGCCCAAGACACGAAGCGGCAAGATCATGCGGCGGCTCCTGAAAGAAGTCGCGAGCGGCAAGGCGGTCACGGGCGACACGACAACGCTGGAAGATCTCAGTGTCCTGGCGAAACTGAGCACGGAAGAAGAGTGAGCGGGTCGGGGGGGCGAAACTCTGTCGGCCGTCAACGCGAGATGTAAGCCGTTGCGGGCTCGACAGAGTCTCGCCCTATCAAGAAGAGTCGGGAAGGCTCTCCCTCGAAAAACCTTTGTCAAAACCCTACTTCGGCTAGCGTTACCGCGTGAGTTTCATCCGAACAGGGCTGCGCGAGATCGGGTTGAAGATCCGCCGGCAGAAGACGCGGATGGCGTTGCGTCATCAGAAACGAGTGCTGCAAAAGAGCGAGATCAATCTCGGGCGCGAAGGTGTTTCGCAGGCGGTCAATTTCCCGGAGGTCCGGAACGAGATCGTCGCGCTGAAAAAGCTCGAGCAGGAACAAAAGGAAGTGGGGCTGCGGATTGCGACGATCGAGGAAGGAATGCGCAAGATCGAATTGCAGCGCGACCAAAACGCGAAAGAGCAGAACGCCGCCCTTGCCAAGCTGGAAGACGAAAAGAAGCCGCTGGTGCAGAGACGGACCGAGGCGAAGTCCGCCGCGGATTTGTGCGACCGCGAGCTGGCGAGCGTCGAACGGCGGCTCCAGGACAACGATGCTGCCGACCGCGACCTGTTGAAAAAGTTGGCGGAATTGCAGGCGCAAGTTCCCCCACCCGATGATCTCGACACCCAAATGGCGGCGATCAGCAGCCAGCGGGTTCGGCTTCCCGAGCAACGCGCGGAAGTCACCCGTGCGCGGATGGGCGCGGCGGATGCCTGTCGTGTGGCGCGGGAAAAGTTGAGCGAACACGACGCTGCGATTGCGGCGGTGGACAAAAAGATCGCGCAGGTCCGCGAAGAGTACGAAGGACGAGATCGCGTCCTGAACGAGAACAGCCGGACCCAGCAGGAAGCATTGAAGGAAGCGCGGAGCCATCACCAGATTGTCGAAGAAAAGAAAAACCCGGCTTATTTAAATATTGGGCGCCACCTCGCCACCCAGGGAATCGCGCCGCCGAATGCGCCCCAGCTGCTCGTCGAGGTCCAGAAACATCGGGCGGCAGTCGAGCGTCATTCCCAGCACACCGCCGAGCTTGCAGTCCTTTCGAGCCAGATCGACAAGCAGGAGCTGCGAAAATTTTATTTCGCGGTTTTTTCAGTCGTCGTGGTGGTGGGCATCATCGTCGCGCTGGTTTTCCAGTCGCCGCAGAAACGGGAATGGCTGCCGCAGGAGACCGAGACCATCCTCTCGGTGAATCTTGAGCAACTGGACCGGGAAGATTTGCCGAAACGCTGGCAGCGAGACCAGGCCCAGGAATGGCAGGCAGTCTGGGCTGGCCTCATCGCGAGCGCCCAACGCACACCGGTGCTCAATCTATCGCGCGATGCGGTTCGCGTAACCCGCGCCCTCGCTGCCACCGAATCGGGGCCGGCGCATGAATACGTCCTCGTCGAGGCGCGTAATGATGTTTCGCGGGTGGTGAATTCGGTGGAGCGTGACAAATCCTTTGAGCGGCGCATCATCAGTGGCCTCACAATGTGGCTTCGGCCGGAATTTGCCCTCGCCCGGGTGGGTCCAAGAACCCTCGCGGTCGGCGGCGAAAACGAAGTGGCCTCGTTGGCGCGCGTCCGTCTCGGGATCGATCCCGATTTAAAAATTACCGGGGCACTCTTCGACCGCTTTCAATCGTTGAAAGAAGGCAACGCGCTCCGACTGGTCTCGCGCGACCCGGCAAAGCTTGGCCGCGTGTTTTCCCCCATTTTTAATAATGAGCTGGTGGACAATTGCGACCTGCTGGGCGTTTCGCTCACTTTGCAGAACCCCGTAAAAGTGCGGATGATCCTTAAGGCCAAATCGGCGCAGGCGGCCGGGGACCTGGCCACGAGAGTGCGGAACGAACCCCAGCGCTTGCTTCGCCTGTCCGATTCCGATCTGCTGTTTTATGTGCAGCCTCCGGACGTCGATGTGCAAGGGTCGAACGTCCAGATTCGCTGCGACGTGCCTGAGAATGCGGCCCGGTTATTCTTGCAGCGACTCGCCAAGGCCGGGCCCGCGCCCGCCGTCGCAACGAATTGAGCGTTCGCGGCTGTGAGCCTCCGTGTTTTCCAACTCGCCGCGCCCTGCGCGGTTGTCGTTCTGTTTGCGACGACGAGTCTCGGCCGGAAAAAAGCAGTCGAGAGCGATGGAAGCGAATTTGTCGACATCACCCGGATCGATTCATCGATCAGAGTCGAGTTGCGGTATGCCAGCGAACGGAATGTCGCACACCGGGCCCTTTATCCGTCGGCCACTGCCGCGCTGGTGCGAGCGAGCGTCGCGGAGCGTCTCGTCATTGCACAGAAATATCTGCAGGAAAAAGGATATGGGCTCAAGATCTGGGACGCGTACCGGCCGCACTCCACGCAGGAAGCGCTGTGGCGCACGATGCATAACCGTTCCTTCGTCGCCGACCCCAATGAAGGCGTCGGTTCAATGCATGGTCGCGGTGCCGCCGTGGACGCGACCCTGGTCGACGCGGCTGGCCGAGATGTCCCGATGCCGACTGACTTCGACAACTTTACTCCCGCCGCGTTACTTCAATATGCGGGCCGAGATTCTATTGTTCGATCGAACCTGAAGTTGCTCCAAAAGGCGATGGCGCACGGCGGCTTTTACGGTCTGCGAACCGAGTGGTGGCACTTCTGCGCGCCGGACTGGAAGCGCTTTCCGCCGGTGCCTCAGCTTAAGTTGGAACAGCAATGATGGAGCATCTCCTGCGCGAGCTTCAACAGCCGGAGTATCTTCATGTTTTGCTCAATCCCCTCCCCCTTTATGGACTCGGTATCGCGCTTTTCGGATTGATCGCGGCCACCTACCTGCGGAGTCGAAGTGCGCAGGTGGCAGCCCTCGTCCTTGTGTTCGCGACCGCGATCGCGGTGTGGCCTGTAGTTTATCACGGCGACCAGGCCTACGACCGTGTCCTTTCGATGGCCGATGAAGCGGGACAAGACTGGCTCAAAGCGCATGTCCACCGCGCCGACCAGCTCGTTTTCCTTTTCTATGCGACCGCCTTGATCGCAGCCTGCGCGATATTTCTGCCCAAAAAATGGCCGCGTGCGGCAACGCCCCTGGTCATTGGAACGATGGTGCTCGCGATCCTCTCGTTAGGCGCGGGGACATACATTGGCCACGCCGGCGGGAAGATCCGGCATCGGGAATTTCGGAGCGCGCCGCCACCGAAGACAGAGCCGGAACCGCGCTAGATCGTGATTCGCGAGGTGGAGCAGGCTGAGCACACCGTTGAAACGCAAAGCGCTTCGTTAAAAAAGCCGCTCGGTTTGTGGGACCTCGTCCTCACCCAGGTCGTGTTCGTGGTCGGCTCGACCTGGGTCGGGACCGCAGCCAAGCTCGGTCGGGCACATCTACTTTTCTGGCTGCTAGCGATCGCCCTGTTTTATATTCCGCAGGGCGCAGTCGTCATCTATCTCAACGGTCGGATGCCGCTCGAAGGCGGGTTATACCAATGGGCGAAATTCGGGTTCAACGAATTCGTGGGCTTCATCGTGGCGTGGAATCTGTGGCTGCTCTCGATGAGTGTGCTCGCGCTCAGCGGCATGTTCATTACGACGAACATTTCCTATGCACTGGGTGACTCCGGTGTCTGGATTCGCGAAAGCAAATGGTGCATCGCGGCGGTGAGCTGTCTCCTCGTCGCCGGCCTCTGCGCTACCGGAGTCCGAGGTTTGGCGCTCGGAAAATGGCTTCATAATCTCGGCGCCCTCGTCATGTTCGCGGCCTATGGCGCGCTCATCCTCCTCCCATTCGTCAGTTACGCGCGTGGCGAGCTCAAGGAATATCACCCGCTCGCGATGGCCGCCCCGACGATGTCCCTGTTCTATTGTCTGAACATCACGAGCAAGCTCGCGGTCGGCGGTTTGAGTGGATTCGAATATGTCGGTATTCTCGCCGGCGAATGCCGCGCGCCGGCGCGCAACATCGGTCGCAGCGTTCTCATCGCATCGCCAATCATCGCGACCATGTTCATTCTCGGCACGAGTTCGGTGCTCGCCTTCATCGGCGATAATGAGATCGATCTGATCGGGCCAGTTCCGCAAACGCTGCGGCTCGGACTGCACTCTTTTCAAATCGCCGGAGCCATCGCGTCGGTAGCGATCATGTTTATGGCGTTGCGCTCGATTTCGGTGATGAGCATCCACTTCACCGGAAGCTCGCGCCTCCCAATGGTCGCGGGGTGGGACAACCTCTTGCCGCGGTGGTTTTCGCGCCTCCATCCGCGCTATAAAACGCCCGTCAACTCGCTTCTCTTTATCGGCGCGATCACGCTAGTCATGGCCTTGGCTAGCCAGATCGGCGCTGGCGTCCAGGAAGCATTTCAGTTGATCGATAATGCCGCGAACGTCTTCTACGGCATCGCTTATTTCGTGATGTTCGCGATCCCGCTTTTCGGCGCAGCCGCTCTTCGCAAGGCCGCGCCTCTCTGGCTCAGGATCGTGGCCTCCGCCGGCCTGGTCACGTGTCTGCTCGCCATCTTTTTTACGATCTATCCCATCATTGACGTTCCGAGCCCTCTGGTCTTCGCCCTAAAAATCGTTGGCGTTTCAGTGTTGGCTAACGTGCTCGGCGTTTTCGTTTTCCTTGGCGGCCGCAGACGCCAGCGGAGCTTGACGGCTTAAAGCCGTGGGCGCTTGAGGGACCGCCGTTGAAATGGGAGTTGGTGAACACCCGGACGGAACACGGTGACCGCTTAAAGCCGTCACATTTCAGCACCGAACTGGAAGTTTTGCCAACCCGCGCCAAAACATCTGACGGCTTAAAGCCGTCAACATTTCACCACCACGCGAGGTCGAATGAGAAGCGTCGCCACCCCCCCCGGCAAAACATTGTGACGGCTTAAAGCCGTCGGCATTTAGCACCACCGCGCGGCCGAACTGGAAGCCTGGCCGGCCCCGGGGGGCGAAACGTCTGACGGCTTAAAGCCGTCAGGATCCGGAACCGGAATTCGCGCATACCCAGCGCAGATATTCAGGGAGACCCTGGTCGATGGGCCACGCGATGATTTCCGGCACTTCGTAGGGATGGAGCGATCGCAGTTTCGCTTCGAAGGCGGGATAGGCGCCTGCGCTCGTTTTGAAAATGGCGAGTGATTCCTCACCTGTTTCGACGGCACCCTGCCAGCGATAAATCGAATGGATTTGCGGGACAATGTTTCCGCAAGCCGCAAGTCGGAGCTCCACAATTTCGCGCGCGACTCGCCGGGCGGTCTCGGCGTCTGGGAATGTGCAGAAAGCGAGGCGAATTTCGTCGGCCATCGCTCAGGCAGGCTGAAGAGCAGCGGCGCGGCAAATCCATCCGCCGCCCACAACGACGTCGCCATCATAAATAACGGCGGCTTGTCCGGGAGTGACGGCTCGCTGCGGCTCATGGAGCTCGATCCGGGTGCGGCCATCCTCGCCGCGCGTCACGGTGGCTGCAGTCCCGGGATGGCTGTAACGAATTTTCACCGTCGCTTCGAAGCTGCTGCAGCCGGGATCACCGATCCCGGCTACGAGGGGACGGATCCAGTTCACGTTGTCGATTTCGAACTCATCGGAAACGAGATCGTCAGCCGTGCCGACGATGACTCGATTCGATGCCGCATCGAGATCGACGACATAACGCGGTTGTGCCGATCCACCGGGTAACCCTTTGCGTTGCCCGATCGTGAACATTTCGATGCCTTCGTGTTCGCCCAGGAAGTTGCCGTCCAAATCGTAAATGCCGCCGGGATGAAATTCGTCCTGGCCGAGATGGGACCGGAGAAACGCCTTGTAATCGTTTCCCGGAACGAAACAAATTTCCTGGCTGTCCGCCTTGTCGGCGACTTTCAGGCCTAACGATCGTGCGATCTCGCGGATCTGCGGCTTGGCCATCGCCCCAAGGGGGGTCAAGGCGCGACGCAACTGCGTCTGCCGCAGGCTGAACATGAAATAGGACTGGTCTTTCCGGGGATCGGCGCCTTTCCGGAGAACAGCGCGATCGGCGTGATGTTCGATGATCGCGTAATGACCGGTCGCGATGTAATCGCACTGAAGCGCTTCGGCCTTGTTCCAAAGATTACCGAACTTCAGTTTCTCGTTGCACATCACACAGGGATTCGGTGTCCGGCCGGCCTGGTATTCGCTCGAAAAATAATCAATCACCAGACGCTCGAACTGGTCGGCCTCATCGACCACGTAATGTGGAATGCCTAACGAGTGAGCGACGCTGCGCGCGTCCGCCACGGCCTGGGGCCCGCAGCATTTGTCCTCTGCGCGAGAGATGCAATCCTGCGGCCAGACCTTCATAGTCACGCCCACGACGTCATATCCCTGCTCGCGGAGAAGATACCCCGCGACGCTGGAATCGACGCCGCCGCTCATGCCGAGGAGGACGCGCTTTTTCATGGGGTAGGACTTATAAGTCATTTGGGACCTGTTCGCGAACGCGCCGGCTGATGAACTCGCTTCCGCGCAGGGTAAAGCGCCATGGGAATTCCTTCGAACGACTAATGCCAATCCGAGGATCCGCAACGACCGGGAGGCGCCTTTCCCGGCGCGGAAGCAGGCAATGCTCGCCCTCGGCGCAGATACTCATTTCGTGGTGCCGCTTCGTGATGTCGAGCGCCTGCGCGAGTTTACCTGGACCAGAACAGAGCTGGCGAATGTCCGACACGCCGCGCCGTCGCCGCATAAGGGAGAGTCCTGTTTTCGGCTCGAGGGCCCGGATGAGGATCAAGCCACTCCGGGGTCCGCCCTTTACGAGGAGGTTTAGCATCCAATGGACCCCGTAGTTCATGTAAATGTAAATGGCGCCTGGCGCATTCCGCTCGACGAACGCGCGCGTGCTCGGCCGCGTGAAAGTGTGGCAGGCTTCGTCGTTCAGCGTCAAATACGCTTCCGTCTCAACGATGACACCGGAGCATTTTTGCCAAACGAGCTCGGTGCCGATTAATTCGCGGGCGCACAGCAACGGATCACGCTCGAAGAACGAGGCTGGCAAAAACTGAGCTATGACCACGAAGGGCGACTTTACTGAGTGTCGTCGATTGGTTCGTAGTAGACTGGCAGCGTGATGCTGCATTCGACCGGCTTGCCGTCCCGGAATGCGGGGATAAACGAAGCCACCCGAAAGTCTTCGGCAGCCGCGCGCCGGAATCCAACCAACGGCGGATCTTCGGAGACGACGTTGAGCTCCTTCAGGTTGCCTTCCACGTCGATCTTCATAGCGAGCTCGACGATTCCGCTTAACACCGTGGTCATTGTGTCAGCCGGGTAATGCAGCCCCTCGAATTTCGAATCGGGTCCGACATACGGCTGGGGCCCCACGAAGTCGCTTTCCTTTTTCACCTCGGCCGCTTCCTGGTTGGCGAAGATACGGAGGCGGGGCTTCCCGTTCACCACCTGGAAAGTGACGGTGCCATAAAAGAGGACGTGGACCGGTTTGCCTTTATGAAGTGCGGGAACGAACACGGCCGTGTCCAGGCAGCGAACCAGTTCCCTCTCGAGCAATTTGGAATCGGGCGTGCCGCGGTAGGTCCAGGTGTTTGCAGTCTCGCCGGTGGGCCGGACTGAGCAGCAAAACGAGATGCTCCCATCCTTTTGCCCGTCTGCGATGAGCTTCGCCGTGTCCATCCGGTTGACGACCGACGCCGGCCCGAGCCCGAGCATCGCGGGCCGGGTCTGCGGCGACTGCACCGCCGCGGGAGATGATGAAGCTGCCGGCTTCGGCGTGCCAGCGGGTGAGGGGGGACGTGGACTCGCCGAAGGTTTCGTCTGGACCTGAACCTCAGCCGCGAAAAGACCGCCGCAACAAAGGCAGGCAGCGGCGATGGATAAACGAATTCTCAGCATGAGTGCCTACGCAACCCAGCGCGCTGCCTTTCGCAAGATCAATCTCGCTACTTCCGCCGCCGGGACGCGTTATTTCTTGTGGCCGTGGCCCCCGCCGCGCGAATTGCCATGCCCCTTACCCCGGCCGGCCGAATGCTTGACCTGAGGCTGGGAAGGGCCGCGCGTCGGCTCGCTCACGTGCTTTTCCATCTCGTGTCTGGGCTCGGGAACAGCCTCACTTGGAGCGGAGCGTGGCGGCGGATTCGGCGGCGCGCCGCTATCGATGGGAAACCGGTCCCCTTCCGTTTTCGCCTGGGAATGAAGGGTGGCCGCATAGGTTGAGGTGCGAGGCAAATGATAGATGACCTGCGGCTTCGAGCGGGACGGACGGGTCGCGTCCGAGGGCGGTTCGCCCCTCATACTCATTGAAAAGACGAGCCCCAGCCCGGCTGCAAAAGCAACCCTGAGATTGACGCTGGTACTTTTCATAAACCGCGACCGCGAGGATCGCGTGAAGGGGAAGTAAAATGCTCTTACCGGTGTTCGTTCGAAACCCCATAACCGGATGGGCCTGAGATAAGAAAAGGCTTGTTAGTCAGCCGCCCGCCTCGCAACAATTGGGCTCCGCCCGACTTTTGAACCCCACGTCTCCAGTCATTTTGGCAGCGTCCCCCTCCTCTCGCGGGGGGCGAGGTCCCAAATGCGGCCGTCTCCATCGGGATGAAACGGGCCCCGATACCCTCATCAAAGCTTAGCCGCGAGGAGTCAAAACCATGAAAATGCAAAACCCTGTCACCAGGATTGGCGCCAGCCTCCTCGTTACTCTCCTGCTTATCCTGGCGACCTATTTGTTATTGCCGAAAGACCATTCCGTCGGTTCGATGCCACGACCCTCAATGACCGCGGCCGACCCAAAGATTCGGGCCGAGCAAAAGCGGGTCCGGATGGCAATGGGCCAGTTGCCGCTCTCATTCGAAATGAATCGCGGCCAATTCGACCCGGAGGTCCAGTTCGCGTCGCGCGGTGGTGGTTCTAAGGCGTTCTTCACCAGGACCGAGGCGGTCTTCCTGCTCAGGAAACCCGGCGCCGAAGCCGCCGCGAGTGCGAGCGGCCCCAACAACACACCCGGCGCCAGTAACTCGGCAGTCCCGCCGCAGCGATCAAAAGTCGACAAGGCGGTGGTGCGGATGAGTCTCGCTGGCGCCAACCGCGAGCCGGTCGTTACCGGGATGGAAGAGCTGCCGGGCAAAATCAATTACTTTCGCGGCAACGATGAGCACAAATGGGTCACCGACGTTCCGACCTACCGGAAAGTATCGTACGCATCTGTTTACCCTGGAATCGATCTCGTTTACTACGGGAAAGGCCGCCAA
>JBJMXC010000187.1:0-8791 GCA_045809825.1 Chthoniobacterales bacterium
CTCGCCGACCGGGCAATATTCCCGGACCCGATATCCCATCTCGACAAGCGCGCGCTTGATTGGCCCCGCCATTCCGTAAAGGAGCTGAAATTCCATCCGGCTCTTATCGATCCCGAGCTGCTGCGCATAGGCCTGGGCGTGCGCGATGCTGCGGACATTGTGCGAACCGAACGCCGAGGTGACGAGCGATTCGTTCTCGAGCAGGATGCGGGTGCAGACTTCAAAGTTCGCGTCGCTTTCCGGTTTCTGGAGGAACACCGGGACCCGCCAGCCATTCTGGGCCGCCTTGATCTTTTCGTAATCCCAATACGCGCCTTTGACGAGTCGCACAGTGAAACGCGTCCCGCGCTGCTTGCCCCACTCGATGAGCTCGCGGAGGTCGCGCTCGGCGTCGCGCAGATACGCCTGGATAACGATGCCGGCGTGCGGCCATTCGCGAAATTCGGGCTCCATGAATAGCGTCCGGAAAAGCTCGAGCGTCGCATTTTTGTGCGCGTAGCTTTCCATGTCGAAATTGATGAAAGCGCCGAGCTCGCGAGCGCGCCGCAGGATGGGGCGCAGTTTCGGGCCCAGATGCGCGATCGCGTCCTCGGGATCTGCCGGGTTCATCTGCGAATAGAGCGCCGAGATTTTCACCGACACGTTCACGACCGGGAAGAGCTCGGTGTTTTTGCCGAGCGGATCGTTCCAGCCGTGGGTTTGCGCAGTCAGGCCTTCAACCAATGCGAGACATCGCGCGGCATACTCGTTCGTTTCATGTTCGCTAACGACTGCTTCGCCGAGCAGGTCGACGGTGAATCCAATTTTTTCCCGGCGCCGTTTTCGCAGCGTCTTCATAACGTCGTCGGGGTCGCGGCCGGCGATGAATTGCCGGGCCATGCCGGAGACGTTCCAGCGCAAAACTGGGGCCGTGAGCCATGGGAAGATTCGCGCGGCCCGGATGCCGGCGTGGAGGAACGGAATAGAACCGTTTTGCATGCCGGCGAAGTATTCGTCGAGGTGCCGAACGATGTCGCTCGAACGTCGGAGCGAGGCGAGCACATCCACGAATCGGAACATCTGCACCTTGAAATGCTCGTCCCGCATCGAGAAAGCCATCATCCGCTGGTAGAACCCGGCTTTGCTGAAAAGCGACTCCGGGTTCTGGTCGACGAGATCGAACATTTGCAAGCCGCGTTGCTCGATCTCCTGTTGCAGCGAACTCATTGGCCGAATCCTAGCGCCGGGTCTCGGTTAGGGCAAAGGGCTTCCGTGCCGTATCGAGCACTGCCGGTTTCCGGCCGGTTTTTGATCGCATTTCGAAGTCTTTCGCGGAACCAATGCCACCATGCCGCCATCCAGGGACGATTACTCGCGAGGCGCCGGTTGAGCGCCATTGATCGTGTCTCGTTCTTCAAAACATGATTCGCGCGGACGCCGCGCCCTGTTCGCGATCGCGATTTTCAAGTGGACGAAAGGCGCGATCCTTCTGGCCGTAGCCGTCGGCGCGATCAACTTATTTCACAAGGACGTGGAGACTCAGGTCGAGCACTGGATCAGCGCTTGCCGGATCGACCCGGACAATCGTTACATCGCGGCGGCGCTGGAGAAGTTAGACCTGGTCAATACCCGCGAGCTGAAAGAGCTGAGCTTTCTCAGCGCTTTCTACGCCGCGATCTTTTTGACTGAAGGAACCGGGCTGGCCCTGCGGAAAGGCTGGGCTGAATACCTCACGATCGTCGCGACGGGCCTGTTTATCCCGGTCGAGATTTACGAACTTTGGAAAACGGCCAGCGTTCTGAAGGGAGCGCTGCTTTTCGGCAATATCGCTATCGTCGTGTTTCTCATCTGGATCGTGCGGTCGAAGGCCACGTAGTCACTTTACCGCCGGCAGCGTGATAATATCGCGCTCCCTCGAGGGAAAGGTGGATCGGGCGCTCCGCCCGCGATCTCGCGATGCAATCGAGCGACGGAGCGTTCGATCCACCTTCAGCGCAGAGTTGCTCGCGGGCGGGTTGTCTCTTATCATGGCGGCTCTCGGTTACAAACCGGGCGATGGAGCATGCAAAAAATAGGATTCGCCGAAGCGCTTGATTCGATTGTGGCCAGCGACCCTCGCTACCAGCGGGAGGCCTACATCTTTTTGCGCGACGCGCTCGATTACACGACCAAGCAGCAGAAAAAAACAAAGGGCGCATCCGTGCGGCACGTGGCCGGCCCTGAGCTGCTGGAAGGCGTGCGCCAATACGCGCTCAAGGAATTCGGGCCCATGGTCGTGACCGTTTTTTCTTATTGGGGGATCCGTTCCACCGAAGATATCGGCCACATGGTTTTTAACCTGATCGGCGCCGGCATCTTCGGGAAGACCGAGGAAGATTCGATCGAGGACTTCAAGAACGTGTTTGATTTCCATGAAGCCTTTGTGAAACCGTTCGAGCCGGAGAAACGTTCACATCCGGACGTGCCGGCCCGGCTTCCTACTTCGGCCCCGAAACTCTCGTGAGATTGCGCCGGGCGCCTTCGAGCGCTTTGGTTGTCTGCCATGTTGAGCGCCCATCTTAAGGCTGCGCCCGCCGAAAGCGGTCCTGCGATCACGTTTCCGCCGAGCTCAGCGGAGAAACGGATTCTGTCGAACGGTCTCACCATCATCGTGCAGGTCGATAGAAGCGCGCCGGTAGCGAGCGTCCAGGCGTGGTGCGGCACCGGGAGCGTGGACGAAAATCAACATCTCGGGGCGGGGCTTTCCCACATTCTTGAGCACATGCTTTTCAAGGGGACCAAATCCAATCCGGCCAATGCGATCGCGCAAAAGGTCCAGGACGTGGGTGGCTACATCAACGCATACACGTCATTCGATCGCACCGTCTTTTGGATAGATGTGCCGAAGGACGGAGTCGGAGTTGCTCTCGAAGTTCTTTCCGACGCGGTCATGAACTCGACCCTGCCCGCGGAAGAATACGCGAAGGAACAGGAAGTGATCAGGCGCGAGTTCGCCATGGGGATGGACGATCCGGACCGGATGGCCGGCCAGTTACTTTTCGCGACCGCTTTTCAGCGCCATCCGTATCGGCTCCCGGTCATCGGTTTAATCGATGTTTTTGACCAGCTTAGCCGCGACGAGGTCATGCAATATTACCAGGCCCGTTACGTTCCGAACAACCTGACGTTTATCGTCGTCGGCGACGTCGATCCTGAAGCGGTCTATCGCCAGCTCGAGGATTTTTTCAAGTCGCATCCGGCGAAATCGCTTCAGCCGGTTTTCATTCCGAGCGAGCCGCCACAGCTCGGCCGGCGGGAAGCGCATCAGGATTTTGTGACCGAGCTCACGCGACTCTCGCTCGCCTGGCACATTCCCGAGATCACCCATCCCGACGTTCCCGCGCTCGATCTCCTTTCAACGATCCTCGGCGACGGCCGCAGTTCGCGTCTCTACCGCCAGCTCCGTGAACAGACAGGGCTCGCCTACGGGGTATCGGCATTTTCGTATACCCCGGGTGATCCCGGCGTGCTTGGCGTCGACGCGACCGTTGAGCCGGAAAGTCGGGACGCGACCCGTGACGAAATTCTAAAGATCGTGGACGAAATCCAAAAGGGCGGCGTCACCGCGGCAGAACTGGCGAAGGCGAAGAAGATTTCATTAAGTCATCATCTCGGCGCGCTCACCACCATGCGCGGCCAGGCGTCCGACCTCGGCTCGAATTGGTTCCTAACCCGGAACCTCAATTTCACCCGCGACTATCTCGATGCAATCCAGCGGATCACTTCCGAGGACGTCCGGCGCGTCGCGACGAAATACATGGTCGACGACAATCTCACCATCGTCTCGCTCAACCCAAAAACAGACGGCGCGGCGGTAAAGGCCAAGCCACCCGCCCCTGTCGATGCTGAGATTCAAAAGGTGGAACTGTCCAACGGTCTGCGGCTGCTCATCCGGGAGGATGCGCGGCTCCCGCTGGTTTCGATGGCGGCCGTATTTCGCGGCGGACTGCTCGCCGAATCGCGCGCCACCAATGGCATCACCCGGCTGATGGCGAAGTCACTTTTGAAGGGAACGAAAACGCGGACCGCGGAGCAGATCGCCGACAGCATCGAGGCCGTGGGCGGCAGCATTGGCAGCGACGCCGGGAACAACAGCTTTAGCGTCGCGGTTGACGTCACTCAGCCTGATCTTCATCTCGGTCTCGAAATTCTTGCCGACGTCCTCTTGAACGCGACGTTTCCCGAAACTGCCGTCACCCGCGAGAGAGAGGTGCAGCTCGCCGGCATCAAGGAGGATGAGGAGCAATTGACGACGGTCGCGCGCAACATTTTGCGCGCGGCGTTATTTCGCGATCATCCCTACGCCTTGCGCGGGAAGGGCTCCGCCGAATCGGTTGCCACTTTGACCCGCGACCATCTTGTCGAATTCCGTGATCGACATCTCGTCGCCCGAAATGGCGTGGTCTCCGTCTTCGGCAATGTCAAAGCAGCTGAGGTGCGCGAGCTTTTCGAGGAAGCGCTTGGTAAGATGAAACCGAGCACGTTGGCCCTGACGCAGGCCGCGCGACCGGCGCCGTTGTCGCAAACGGTCATCGTCGAAAGCCGGAAAGAAAAAGCACAGGGCGTGTTGATGGCAGGTTACCCCGGCGCCGACATTTTTAGTCCGGACCGGCACGCGCTCGAATTGATCGACGAGGCCAGCAGCGACCTGGGCTCGCGCTTTTTTATCCGGATCCGCGAGCAAATGGGTCTGGCCTATTATGTCGGCGCAAGCCAGATGCAGGGGCTGGTTCCAGGATTGTTCCTCTTTTATCTCGGGACCGATCCGGAGAAGATCGAGCCAGTGAAAGCGGCCTTGTTCGAAGAAATCGGACGGCTCGCAACGGACGGATTGAGCGAAATCGAGCTGGCACGCGCGAAAAAGAAACTGATCGGGCAACAACAGATTGCGAACCAGAGCAATGATTCGTTTGGATACATGGCCGCGCTCGATGAGCTTTACGGCCTCGGGTTCGATCATTACAAGGCACTCGAGCGCGATGTCGAAAAGGTGAGCGTGGACGAGGTGCGGCGGGTGGCGGCGAAATATTTTCTGAACCAGCCCTACGTTTTGGCGGTGGTGCGGCCGCCCGAGAAAGTTTAGTTTCCTGTTATGGCCGAAGTCCAAACCAATACGCAATCGGGCGAGATGTCGCAGCGCTTCATCGAGTTTGTCATGATGCAGGCGCAAAACGCTGCACTCTTTCTGGGGCAGATTCCTAATCCACAGACTGGGAAAGGCGAAGTGAACCTCGAGCTGGCCAAGATGTTCATTGATCAGCTTGGGATGATTCAGGAGAAAACGCGCGGCAACCTGACGAACGAAGAAGGCGCCGTGCTCCGGAACACGCTCTCAAATTTGCAGATGGTATTTGTCGAGGTGTCGAAGGAGACGCGAGCAGGTAAAAGCGAAGCCGCGGCGACAGAAGCGCCGGCGCCGAAAGCCGAAAGGCCAGAGCCTGTGGCCGAGCAGTCGCAGACGCCAACGCCTGCCGAGGCCGAGGGGGAATCCCGCAAGAAATTCACCAAGAGCTACGGCGCCTAGAAGGCGCAGCTACAACCTGAAGCGACCTTCCGCGCGTATAGGAGGGATGCCTTCGAAGACTCCTGGCGCGGAGAAAAAGAAAATCGATCAAATCGAGATCGCGCCTGATCCTGTCGAGGTCGCGGAAGAAGCAGGCCTTCGTTACGTCAACGACGAACAGCCGGGTTACACGCGAAAGAAGAACGGCGACGACTTCGATTACTTCGATACGGAAGGCAAACGAATCCGGGACGAAACCCGCTTGCTCCGGATACGCCGGCTTGCGGTCCCGCCCGCCTACAAAGACGTTTGGATTTGTCCGTCGCCGAATGGCCACATCCAGGCAACCGGCCGCGATGCCCGTGGCCGGAAACAATATCGCTACCATGAGCGGTGGCGCCAAGTGCGCGACGAAAACAAATACGAACGCATGGTTGTGTTCGGCAAAGCGCTGCCGAAAATCCGCCGGCGGGTGAATCGCGACCTGAAGCAGCGTGGTTTGCCACGTGAGAAAGTGCTGGCGACGGTCGTGCAGTTGCTCGAGCGCACCTTCATCCGCGTCGGGAACGAGGAATATGCGAAGGAAAACAAATCGTTCGGCCTCACGACCCTTCGCAACCGCCATGTTGATGTGCGCGGTTCAACCCTGAAATTTCAATTTCGCGGCAAGAGCGGGGTCGAACACGAGGTCGGGGTGGAAGACCGCCGTTTGGCAAAGATCATTCGTCAGCTCCAGGAGTTGCCCGGGCAGGAAATTTTCCGCTACGTGGACGGCGATGACGTAGTGCGAAATGTCACGTCCCAGGATGTGAACGATTATTTGCGCGAGATAACGGGTGAAGAATTCACCGCGAAAGATTTCAGGACCTGGGCCGGAACGGTCCTCGCCGCAATGGCCCTGAACGCCCAGGAAGCCTTCGAGAACAAAACGCAGGCAAAGAAAAACGTGAAGGACGCGATCTCCGCGGTGGCGAAGATCCTGGGCAACACGCCGACGGTTTGCCGGAAATGTTACGTTCATCCCGCCGTCCTCGAAAATTACCTGGACGGCGCGATGATCGATGGCCTGAAACAAAAAACGGAAGAGACGTTAGTCCGCAAACTCGGAAGTCTGCGATCTGAGGAAGCCGCGGTTATGACCTTTCTCCAGGCGCGACTGAAGAAGAAGAAGAAAAGTTAGCGCGCAAAAACTCCTCGTTCTCACGCCCCAACTTGGGAACGAGAATTGTGCGCGCCAAACTGCGGCCAACCTATCGCGTGCGCCCTGGCGTCGGGCTCGGCGTGGTCCGCCGTTGCGCCTTTTTCTTGACCTGCGTTGTCTCCGCGGCCGCTGCTTCGTCCTGCGGATATTTTTTCGTGCTCGGCCAGATCAAACGCCACGGCTGGGCTTTGACCGTTTCGGTGAACTCCTTGACGTTGCTGCCACTCGCTTTCAGGTCGGGACCGAGCTGACCGACATCGTCCATGATTCCTTTCAGCTTTTCGGATGATTCCCGGAAATTCTGGAGCGTGATCTGGATGTTGTCATTACTCGACAGATCAGTGCTGATTTTCTCCACGTTCTTTAACGCGATCGAGAGTGAGCTGTCGCGCGCCGTCAGGCTCGTCAGGTTTTCGGCAAAGGTACGGAACTGCGCCAACCCCATGTTGAGCTGCGAGTTTTCATCCGTAATTCGGCTCAGGTTTTGCGCGGTCGTTTGCAATTCCTTCAACGTGTTGGTCGCTTCGGCCGCGACCGGTTTCACGATATCGAGCATCTTCGAGATCGATTCGCCAAAATCCGGGACGCGTTCGCCCGCGTAAATTTCGCCGTCCGCCGCACGGCCCGAACTGTCGTTGCCCTGGGTTATGTCGATGGCGACTTCGCCCAATAATCCAAGGGTGATCAGGCGCGCCCTCGCGTCTTTGTAAACGAGCGCGTTCTTGTCGACCTTCACTTCGATGCGGGCTTCGTATTTCGGTTTGTCGGCCGGCGTCGGACTGGGATCGCCGCTGTGTAAAGCCTCGGCAGCTGCTTCGGCCTTGGCCGCTTCTTCTTTCGAAACAGGCGAAAACAATTTATCGACCTGTCCAATCTTACGGCCCGCCAGCAATACCGGCGCACCCTGCTTAATTCCGGCTGCGTTATCCAAATAGATCTTGTAGGTCACGAGCGGCCGAAACAGACCGGGAGCGCCTAACAGGATCAGGATAAAGGCGAGGACCGCGATCGTGGCCAGCACGAGCAGACCTGTCAGGACTTCATTTCGTCGCAATTGCATCTTTGCTTCCTTCCAGAATGGGGCCTTCGGTGCTGCCGCTCAAGAACTGCGATACCACCGGATTGGTCGAGTTTTTGAACGCTTCGGCCTCGCCCTGTTCAATAATTTTTCCTTGGTAAAGCATGGCCATTTTCGTGCCGACCCGGAACGCGCTGTCCATTTCATGGGTCACGATGATCGAAGTGACCTTCGAGCGCTCGGTCAGGCTGATAATTAACTCGTCGATCACGGTCGCGATGACGGGGTCGAGCCCGGCGGAGGGTTCGTCGAACAGGATCAGTTCAGGCTCCATGACAAGCGCGCGTGCGAGGCTGACGCGTTTTCGCATCCCGCCGCTCAATTCCGACGGCGCCTGGCTCTTCGCTTCCAGCATTCCCACCAACTCCAATTTTTCGTCGACGATCCGATCGATTTCGTCCCGGCTTTTTTTCGTCAATTCCTCAAGGGGCAAGGCGACGTTATCGCGCACGTTTCGAGAGCTGAGGAGCGCGGAATATTGATAGACCATGCCGATTTGGGTGCGAACCCGCTGGAGCTTGCGTCGGTTCAACCGGGTAATCTCGAATTGCTTGAAGAAAACCGAACCGCTGTCCGGCTGCAGAATCCCCAGGATCAAGCGCAAGATCGTGCTTTTCCCGCTGCCGCTTTGACCCATGACCACGAGACGATCGAGCGGCTCGACCCGAAGCGACACGCCATCGAGGACTTTTTTTTCGTCGAAGCTGAGGCGGACGTCGCGCAGCTCGACCACATCGGGAGTCGGCGCGCTCATGTTGGGAAAAACACGGTGTAAACAATGTTAAAGAGGGTATCGAAACCGATCACTGTCGTAATTGCCGTAACGACGCTGGAAGTAGTGGAGTTGCCGACGCCAGACGCGCCGCCGGTCACATTCAATCCGCGATAACAAGCGATCGCCGCAATCAAAATTCCGAAGAGAAGACTTTTGGCGATGCCCGTAATGATGTCTCGAATGAGGAGTGAATTGATGACGAGGTCGGTGAAGGCA
>JBJMXC010000188.1:0-9388 GCA_045809825.1 Chthoniobacterales bacterium
TAATGGTTATGGTCGCGACTGGTCCGCTTTCGCTGACGGAGTACGTGGGTGCGCTGAACTCCAAATTTCCGACGGGCGCAGCCGTCACGGCCCGCACCAGGATGGGGCTCGCTCCTCCCCCGATAACGTCGACGAAGGTCGCCGAACCGGTTACGAGATTGATTTTAAAGAGTAAAGAGATGGTTCCGTCGAGGGTGAGCGCCGCCAGTGGCAGATTCACACCTGCGACCGGGCTGAAGATGTCGAACGCACAATTGGCCTTCGTCGCATCATCCGTCGGATTGAATCCCAGTGAGCCAACTGTGAAAAGCTGACCGCTGTTAGGCGAAACCGGGGCCCCACCGAATGATCCTTGCCGGGCGAGGACATTCTGCGCCGTATCGATGTCGTAGAGCGTCGTCCTGGTCGAGCCAAAGAAGTTGTTGAGGTAAGCGGTTCCTCCAGAGTCCGGGCCAAGTCCGAATCCGGGATCACCGGAAGCATAAGCGAGCGGGGTGTCGACTGCGGCGGTGCCATCATTCGGGTTGAGTCGTAAGTTCTGGTTGCTATCGCTGGTCACGCGAATCCGATCGGCGGCAGGATTGAAGTCGAATCCAAACGACACCCCGGAAAGGGTGAAAGCGCCGTTGCTGCCGCGTTGCACCGCCGCCCCGGTTACCGGGTTTATCACATAAAGGCGGCTCCCGCTGCTGAGCCCGAAGAGCTCACCCGTGGCGGGGCGGAAATCGAGTCCGATGATAGTATCGCCTCCGATCAGGCCCGTGATCGCGACGGAGGTAACGAAGCCCGGGGAGACACTGGAGAACCGAACAAGATCATTATTCGCCGAGTTAATCGCGTACAAAGTCGGCGCCGGATAGCATTGGAAACCGGGGACGGTGCTCTGATTGTCCGAGCTCGAAGAGAGGAAAGGCTGAAAAACTATCTGGGCTGCCGGGTCGACGATGGTCTGACCGGTTCCGCCGGGGTTGGTGGAAATGGTTGGGCCGGTGGCAGAACCCCACCAATTATTTTGGGCGATCAGGGTTCCGGTGTACGAGCCGCTCGCCGCGTCGATGTCCAAGCCAGCGGATCCGTTGTTTTGAACAAGGTTAGATCCGAGAATAATATTACTATTGGTGCCGCCGCCGCCGAAGTCGCCTATCCGGATTCCTCGGGTCGCCCCGCCCTCGACGATATTCTCCGAGAGAGTGACATCATTGATCCCGCCTCCCAGGACGATTTGAGAGCCAGCGGATGCCGTAATCGTATTGGCGGTTACGAACGAGGCTGCAGTGTTGAAGAGCAGGATGCCGTTCCCATTGGCCGACATGGTGTTGTTAGTGATGCCGATGTTCGATTGGCTAGCGGCCGTCGTCGAGCCAAAGAGGACAGCCGCATTTTGATTGTTCTCGAAGCTGTTGTTGTCGATCGAAACGCTGGTGACAACGGGGCCTCCATCAAATTGATCGGTGTAGATCGCGGTGCCGCTGAGCGGTCCCGGCAGATTATTGGCCGAAAACCGGTTTCGCTCGATGATCAACGGCTTGCCTGCTGCGCGGTTCGAGATAATGAGCCCGGTAATATTATTTTTGATGACGCTGTTCCGAATCGCGCAGCCGGCCAGGCTCGGAGCCATCAGGATGCCGGTGCCGAACTGAGCGGCATCGCTCGCATCCTGGACGGTAAAGCCGTCGAGGGTGACGTTATCGACCGTGATACGAAACGCGGTGGTGCGGCCGCCGGCGGACACAGCACCGCGCACCACGGTTTCGAAAGAGCCCCGAAGTGGATCGCGGGCGTCGGTTCCGGATCTCGCGCCCAGGAGCGTCAACGATTTGTTCACCGTCACGAATTCATTAAAAGTCCCGGCGTTCACTACGATGGTATGTCCGCTCAAGGTTTGGGCGTCGTTGATGGCCGCCTGAATCGTGCCGAAAAATTCACCGGAATCGATGTTGGCCACGGCGCTCGGCGCTGCGGCGATGGCGGAAATCGTGGTGCTGCCTGTGCCGATATTTCCCACCAGCGTCGCTGCACCCGTCGTGAGATTGATGGTATAAAGCGAAAAGACGACCGGCACGGTGCCGGTGGAGAGGGAGGCAAAGGCGGTACCCTCCTCGGCTATATCGAAGCCGACGTTTCTGCTGCTGACATCTACTCCCAATGGGTTAATCGTCGTGACGACACCCAGACTGGGCGACGGGCTTCCATTCACGCCGCCGATGCGAACGAATCGATCGTTTGCGAAGTCGATTCCAAACAAAGTGCTACTCGTTATCGGATTTCTGTCGCTTCTGTCATTGGCGAGCCCGACAACCTGGACTGTGCCGGGAGGGCCGGAGTTGACGAGGCTGGCGTCAGTCACAATGAGCGCGCCCGTGTCCGGGTTAACTCGCAAATTCTGGCCAGCCTGGTTTACGATTCGAATACGATCTGAGACTGGGTCGAAGGAGAATCCGTAAAAGGACAGAGAAACCAGGGTAGTCGAAAAAGGCGCAGTACCCACCTCGGTCGCGACGGCTGTAGCCGGATCAAGGGTGTAAATTCGGCCGGTCGCGGTGCTGCCTGCGTTGTTGATACCGAGGATGTAGAGAACCCCATTGGCGGGTCGGAAATCCATCCCGCGGACTACGTCGCCGGTGACCAGCCCACTGATTGTAATGGTAGAGGTGATCGTTGCCGGCGCGGCGCTGTCGAATCGGATCATCTGGATGGGGGTGCCGCCCGTCACCCCAATTATAGGTCGCGCCGATGCGGGGAAGGCTGCCAGGCAAAACAGAACGCAAAAACCAAGTGCGCGGATTTTCATTTGCCGGAGGTGCTAGCGGAAGCTGCTTTTCTATCAAAGACGCCGCCTCGGGCCAAGAGTAATCCCGTTAGGTTCACCTAAGTAACCGGGGAAGTCCGGTTTCCCGTCGCGCCCCCGACTAAGATATCTTACGGTGGCGAGTCATGAAGGTTCTAGTCGTCGAAGATGACCCGCGCATTTCCGAGGTTCTGGAATACGCGTTAAAGGCGGACGGCTACGAAGTCGAAACGGCCCAGCGGGGGCGGGAAAGTATCGAGATCGCGAGGCGTTCCTTGCCTACCCTGATTGTGCTCGATGTCGGTTTACCGGACATCGATGGGTTCGAGGTCTGCCGCAGCGTGCGTACCTTTTCGGAGGTGCCAATCATTTTTTTGACATCGCGCAGCGATGAGATCGATCGAGTAGTTGGATTAGAGCTTGGCGGCGACGATTATGTCGTCAAGCCGTTCAGCCCCCGCGAACTCCTGGCGCGGATAAAGGCGATCCGTCGCCGGAACGAGCGGTCGGCGGCGGCGGGGAATGAAGGCGAGCCCGATAAGAAGTTACGTTACGGACCTATCACGATTGACCTGGACAGATTCCAGATCTACTGCCAGGACCGTGAGATCGGGCTCACCGCCCAGGAGTTCAAGCTTTTGGAACTGCTCGTTAGGCATCCTGGCCGCGTCTTCACCCGCGAGCAAGTCCTTAACCGGGCCTGGGCGGAAGGCGGCGTAGTGACCGACCGGACGATTGACGTTCACATCAAGAGTTTGCGCAGGAAGTTCGGGAAGTTCGACTTCATCGAAACGGTGCGCGGCATCGGATATCGCGCGCGGGAGCTGTGATGCGGCTCCCGGGCTTGCACAGCATCCATTGGAAGGTCTTTGTCTTCCATCTCGCCGTCCTCATTCTGCCGCTGGCCTACATTTCGTACAAAGTCCGGACGAGTATCGAGACGAGTTATCTCCACTCGACCGAGGAGGGAATGATCGATACCGCGGCCGTGGTAAGCGAATTGTATGCGCGTCTTTACGGGCAGTTCGGCGCCGACTCCGAAAAAGTCGCGGCGGAGCTGTCGAGCGTTTATTCCAATTTGAACGAGACCTACGAAATCAAGGCGCGGCTGTTCGGTTTCACGAAGGCCGAGGTGGATACGCGTCTGCTCGTTTACGACTCGGCCGCGCGTGTCATTTTCGACACGAAGGGCCTCGCCACGAATCAGGATTTTTCGAAAGTGGCTGATGTCAGCCAGGCGTTGAACGGGAGATACGGCTCGCGCTGGGAGCTCGATAAGCCGCTTCAACGAGTGAATATTTACAGCACCCTCCCGGTTTTCGTTGAAGGCAGGACCGTCGGCGCGGTCAGCGTCTCGAAGTCGACCAACCGGATCCGCAATTTCATTTCGCGGTCTCTCGAGGGTTTTGTCCTTCCGGGATTGATCGCGCTGATCCTGGCGACGGCAATGGCGTATATGCTTTCGGCCTACATCACGAGAATCATTCGGGATCTGGCCTCACGCGCGGAACGGGTTGCCGCCGGTGAAGGCAACGTCCGCCTGGAAACGTGGACGCGGAGCGAACTGGGCACCCTCGCTCGTGCGGTCGAGCGGATGCGCGAGAAGCTCGAGGGTAAAGCCTACGTCGAAGAAATGGCGACGAACTTGTCGCATGAATTGAAGACGCCGCTGGCTGCCATACGCGGGTCGGCTGAACTCCTCGAAGGTCCGGCGAGCAACGATGCGGCCGCCCGCGCAAAATTCCTCGCGAATATTCAAAGCGAAGTCGCGCGGCTCGACCGGATTGTAAGTGAATTGCTCAAACTCTCACGGATCGAAAGGCATCCAGCCGGCGCGGCGCTCCAGCCCATTAACGCCCATGCGACCGCGAAGGAAATCGCCGAGATTTATCAGCGCCGCGCGACGGATTTGAATCTGCGCTTCGAAGCGGCGATCGCGGAAATGGCGATGCCTATCCGAATCGAAGAGATGCAATTGAAGCAACTCCTTACCAACCTGCTCGATAACGCGTTTCAATTTACAGACTCCGGGCGCGCCATCCGATTCGGTGCGAAGCGACACGATGGTGCCGTTGAATTCGAGGTCCGTGATGAAGGGGCGGGGATCGAGCGTGAATTGTTGCCGAAGATCTTTGATCGTTTCTTCACTACAGCAAACCCGCGCACGGGAAATCGTGGTACGGGGCTTGGCCTTGCCATCGCAAAATCAATCGCGAACGCGAATGGCGGCACGATTTCGGTCGAGAGCGAATCCGGCCGCGGCAGCACTTTCAGTGTGACGTTTCCGGCGGCGTGAGAAAGCAATTTCTGATGTAGCGACGCCGCTCTGTCGGCGTCCAAGGCGTGGCTTCCCTTCCGAGCGTTTGACGGCGACAGAGTGCCGTCGTTCCAGCGCGCACATTCGGGCGCGCGAAACTTCATCGAAGTTTCACGCCAGCTTCATCAAGGATTCACATAGCCGCACGAATCTAGGTGCATGGGTAAATACATTTTCGCGCAGGTCGTCGCCGCCGCCTTTGCGACCGCGACCCTGAGCGCCGAGCCGCCGCTAGTTCCTGACTTGAACGAAGCGCGCATCGTTCTGCCTTACGCTGAACTGAAAGCGCTGTGGCAAGCGGCGCAGAAGGAAAGGCCGGAAAAACGCAAACCGCCGGTCGAATCGGCGCTGCTGGCCGCGCGTTACCAGCTCCTGTTAAAAGGCGACCAGGCGGCCGGCGTCGTTGAATACGAGACTGAGAGCTTCACCGATGAGTGGACAGTCATCCCGCTGCTCGGCGCGCAAACCCAGATTGATGAAGTCGAGCCGGCTGATGTTCAGCTTATCGTCCGGGAAGGGCATTACGCCCTGGTCACGAATCGGCCCGGCAAACAAAAGCTCCGGATCAAATTCGCGGCAAAGCTGAACCCGACAACCGACGGCACGCATTTTCGCCTGGTCACTTCCCCCGGCACCGTCAATACCCTGTCGGTTGGAGGTTTGCCGGAAAAACAAACGATTCGAATCGCTGATGCTACCCAACTACCGGAGGAGAAAGACCGCGTCAATTTCCGTTTGCCGGCGCGCGAGCAGGTTGAGTTCGACGTCATCGCCGAGAAAGCCATCGTGCCAGTGGCTCCGAGCCATTGGAAAGTCGACGCCCAGGCGTTCGTTCAGTTCGCTGACGGCAAATTGACCTACACCGCGCGGCTCGCGGCCAACGCGAATGATGGGTCCGGCTTGACGATTGATCTCGAATTACCACCGGGCGCGGAAATCACGAACATCGCCGGCCCTGACGTCAGTGACTGGCAATCGGCGACGACGGACAAACAAACGCAGCGCGTCCATGTGCGCTGGCAAACCCGCGATATTCTCCGGCGTGAGCTGGAACTGGAATACAACTTCCCGCAATCACTCAGTGGCGCCGAATGGAGCTTGAACGCCCCCCGCGCCGTCGACGGGGAGAATGCGCCACCCCTCTACGTCGTCGTCGCCGAACCCGGCCTCGAGCTCACCGCCACCACCCAATCAGCGGTTCCGCGACAGTTGCCCTCCTGGTTGTTCAAAAAAGCGGATGGAAAAAATTACGTCCTCTTTCTCGGTGACGGTCCGATCGCCGCGAAGTGGTTGCCATTGGTCGATACCGCGCAGGCGGTTGTGGAAACGGCTAGCGCGAAGACGCGAATTGTTTCCGATGGCGCGCTCTTGACTGAGATCAACTACACGATTCGGCATGAGCGTGCGCTTCGCTGGAGGGTCGATCTTCCGGAAGGAGCCGAGCTCCTGGCGGCGAGCGTCGAAGGCCAACCGGTGAAACCAATCGCGCGCGCCGAGCACGTCATCGAGTTCTCATTACCGAGCGAGAAAGCAGTCAGCGCCATCTTGCTCTCTTACACCGCGAAGAAGCCGCCATTCAAGCCGGTCTCCGGCCAGATCGCAGTCGAGCTCCCGGAAACAGATTTGCTCGTCCATTGGATTGAGTGGGAGCTGCGAATCCCCGCCGCCTATGAAATTGCGGCCTTCGAAGGGAACGTCGAATCGAAGGCCTGCGATAAAACCGATGGCGCGTCGCGAGCCATCCAATTGCACAAGGAGCTTTGCAAAAACGAGCGCCCACGCGCCGAATTCTTCTACCAGAAGCCGCAACCTAACAAATGATCCTGATGAGACTTACTCATATCGAAAAACGGCTCGAGCGACTGCTCGGGTCACGTTCAAAACGCATTTCACGGCGGCAATGCCCCGTGGTTACAACGTTAAGGAAACCAAAAGCCCGAAAAAGAAAGACCTATCGCTCATGACCTTCACTCGACTTCTCGCCATCGGTGCCATCATTGTCTGCACCGCCGTCGGTTGGTTTATTCTCGGCACCAGCGTGGTCGTCCGCTCCGGCGGCTCGCTGAATAACTGCGGTCCAAACGTTACCGGCGGCTGGGGTCCGGTGATGATCCAACCGCATCCCGCGATCTATTATAATTCGCCCGGTAGTGCGAACGGCCGGCACCTGATCCAGCCATCGCGGAGCGAAGTCGCAGTCGATCTGCGTTACGAGCCGAAGAAGAAAGGGTTGCTCTGGTATCGGACGTACCTGGTCGATTTTCACGGCGACTATAGCTTGGAGAATCCGACCCAGATCACGCAGACGATTTATGTGCGGTTCGAGTTCCCGGCGGCCGATGCGAGCTACAGCGATTTTTCTTTCGTGATCGATGGCAAGGCGGCGACGGGAAACAACAAGACCGCGGACGGCATCACTGAGGCAGTGACGCTTGCCCCAGGACAAACCGCGACCGTCACTGTCGGCTACAAATCGCGCGGGACCGAGCGCTGGGGCTACAGCTTTGGCAACGCGACCCGGATCCGCAATTTTCGCCTCTCCATGACCACCGATTTTGCCGAGTTCGATTTCCCGGCCGGGACCGGGTCACCGACGGAACGCGCACGCACCGTCAAAGGATGGCATTTCGCCTGGTCCTATCCCGACGTCATCAACGCCCAGAACATCGCGATGGGTATGCCGTCGGTTGCGAATCCGGGCCCGGTTGCGTCGCGCATCGCCTTTTTCTCTCCCGTCTCGCTCCTCTTCTTCTTCTCCGTCCTTGTCCTGATGGGGATGGTGTGGCGGATCAGTCTCCACCCGATGAATTACTTCTTTCTCGCGGCGGCTTGTTTCGCGTTCCAATTGCTTTTTGCCTACCTGGTAGATCTAATTTCGCTGCCGTGGGCTTTCATAATTTCAGCTGTCGTTTCACTCGTCCTCGTTAATGGATACCTCCTCGCCATAGCTGGCCGGCGCTTTGCGCAGCTAGGTTCGATCGCGCAGTTCGCTTACATGATCCTGTTTAGCTACAGCTTCTTCTTTGAAGGCCTAACTGGATTAACGATCACGATCGGTGCGATTGTTACTCTCGCCTTGTTGATGGGCGCGACGGCTAAAGTGAATTGGGCGGAGAAATTTGGATCCAAGCGTCCAGTGATCGCGTTTCCTCCACCGATTCCCAGTCCGGGAACGTAGCTCTAGTTCGATGGGGGACGGGCCATCGCGGACAAGGCCAATCGTCGGTCCGGCACGCAGCCGGCCCTTAGGGATGTGCGCGGCAAGCTTCCTATTGTGGCAGGGGCTTCGTGGCCCTAGGATTGCCGATGTTTACGCGCAAACTTTTACTTACCCCGTTCGTGTTGATCGCCGCTTTGCAGGTGGCCGCTGCGGAATGGCAGACCGATTACGCGAAGGCGCTGGCCAAAGCCAAGGCTGAGAACAAGCGCGTCCTTCTTGATTTCACCGGTTCCGACTGGTGCGGTCCATGCATCCAGCTGAACAAGACCGTTTTTTCGACAAAAGAGTTTCGAGCTTTTGCCGACAAGAACCTGATCTTTGTCGAAGTCGATTATCCGAAAGCAAAGAAGCAATCGGCCGAGCTGGTCCAGCAAAACGAGAAGCTCGCGAAGGAATATGGCATCGACGAGAAAGGTTATCCTACCCTGGTCTTGCTCGATCCCTTGGGAAGAAAAATCCGCGAACTTACCGGCTACAGCGGCGAGACGACGAACGATTTCATCGCGTGGATCGAAGGCACCGGCAGCGAGGAATAATTCCCTACGCTGAAGCGGGTTGACCATCAGCGCGGCCGCACCTTTGTAACTTTCCATGATGCCAGCCGATTCTCTCCGCGCGTTGCTTAGCGGAACAATCGATTACGCGGGATTGTTTCCGCCCGCCAATCTTTCCCTCGATCAGGCGATTCGAAACCATGCCGAATACGTTCGCCATGACGACGCGTGGATGCTCGGAGCGTTTATCCTTCCGGTCGCGGAATTCGATGCCGCCTCGCGTTATCTCGATGAATTCGATCAGGAACATCCTTTGCGGATTTCAGCCTTAGGCCCACGAACGGAAAATGCGGACGGTTTTCTCCACTCGTTATCCGGCGCGAAAACGGCGATAGACGCATTTCGGTCGGGATTCGGCGGCGCTGCCTTGATTGAGCAATTGGAGATGCCGATGCCTTCTGATTGCAGTGCGAAGCTACTCGCGTTGGCCCGTGATCTCATGGACCAGCTTAACGTCAAAGTTTTTTGGGAGGCGCCCGCCAAATCAGCGCGTGCTACGATCGAACTAA
>JBJMXC010000189.1:0-7490 GCA_045809825.1 Chthoniobacterales bacterium
GTTCACCGACGCTTTCAACCAGATGCTCACCCAGATCGAGGCCCAGGATTCCCAGCTCCACGGCGCGCAGCAGACACTGGAGGAACAGGTCGCCGCCCTACAGCGCGAAATCGCGGACCGCCAGCGCGCTGAACAGCAGCTCGCTGAGGCTCACCGTCAGCTAGTCGAGACCTCTCGCCAGGCCGGAATGGCTGAGGTAGCGACGGGCGTTCTCCACAATGTCGGTAACGTCCTGAACAGCGTCAATGTTTCAGCCACCCTCGTGAGCGATCGGGTGCGCGACTCCAAAGCTGACAATCTCCTGAAAGCGGCGACCTTGCTACGGGAGCACGCGGAACATCTGGAAGAGTTCTTTGCGCACGATCCGCGCGCGAAATTGCTCCTCGAATACCTGCCAAATCTTGGCACGCATTTAAACGAAGAACGAACGGAAATGCTTAACGAACTCCAACTTCTGACGAAGAATCTTGATCACATCAAGGATATCGTTGCGATGCAGCAAAGCTACGCCCGCGTCGCCGGTGTCGTTGAACCGATCTCTCTCGTCAGCCTCGCCGAAGATGCCCTCCAGATGAACGCCGCCGCGCTCGTCAGACACCGGGTCCACGTCCTCCGCAAGTACGGGGACGTGCCGCCGGTGGCCGTGGATAAGCACAAAGTCCTACAGATTCTGGTCAATCTTGTGCGAAACGCTAAATACGCGATGGAGGAGCAGGGACGAGACGACAAACAGTTGGAGATTTACATTTGGGCCGAGGGCAGCGACCGAGTGCGGATCGCGATGAAAGACAACGGTACCGGAATCCTTTCCGAGAACCTCGTCCGAATTTTCTCTCACGGGTTCACCACCAAATCCGACGGCCATGGGTTTGGATTGCACAGCTCGGCCCTGGTCGCGCGGGAGCTGGGCGGCTCGTTATGGGCTGAGAGCGGGGGAGCTGGTACTGGCGCTACGTTCATCCTGGAATTGCCTGTCGCTGCGGCGATCAACGCATGAAGACCCACGAGAACAACCGCATCCTCATCGTCGACGACAATCCGGCGATCCTTGAGGACTTCCGCAAAATCCTGGCGCCGCAAGCGCGTCGAGCGGTGGACCTTTCTGCCGCGGAAGCGATCCTTTTCGGGCACCAGGTTGCGCCGCGCATTCCGCAGAAGACTTTTGAAATCGACGCGGCATTTCAAGGCGACGAGGCGTTGGCCGCGCTCCAGGCGGCGCAAGCCGCAGACCGGCCATACGCGCTCGCCTTTGTGGATGTGCGGATGCCGCCGGGTTGGGATGGGGTGCAAACCATCGGGAAGTTGTGGGAAGTTGCGCCCGATCTGCAGATCGTGCTTTGCACCGCGTATTCGGACTACTCGTGGCAGGAAGTTGCCCGGACGGTGACCGCGCCGCACAACCTGGTGGTCCTAAAGAAGCCATTCGATAACATCGAGGTGCTTCAGCTTGCCCATGCGCTTTGTCACAAATGGCTGAAAACCCAGGAAGCAAACGCGCAGGCCCGGCAACTGTACGAAATGGTCGCGGAACGGACCCGCGAGTTGGATGAGACCAACGCGGAGTTGCGCCGTGAAATTAACGAGCGTCGCAAGGGCGAAGAGATTTTGCGTGAAAGCGAAGAACGTTTCCGTGCCTTCATGGACAACAGTCCGGTGGTCGCATTCACGAAGGATCGATATGGTCGCTACGTCTATTTGAACAAGACGTTTGAAAAACAGTTCGGCGTATCGCGCGATGAGGCCGAGCGGACTGACTTTGATCTCTGGCCCCCCGAGATTGCGAAACAGATTCAGGCCAATGACGCGATCGTCTTAGGTGCGGGCGAGCCGCGCGAATTCCAGGAACGCATGCCGCTTCCGGGCCGGAGCGAAAATGAGTGGCTCGTGTTGAAATTTCCAATTCACGATCGTCACGATGAGCGATTTGTCGGTGGCGTCGCGGTCGACATTACCGAGCGGACGCAGCTTGAATCGCAGCGGCGCCAGTCGCAGAAGCTCGAAGCGGTCGGTCAATTAGCAGGGGGTGTGGCGCACGATTTCAACAACATTCTGGGCGTCATCATCGGGTATGCGGAAGCGCTGCTGAATCGATCTGAGAGCGAGGGCGTGTTAGCGGACAATCTATCCGAAATCCTCAAAGCCGCCGGCCGCGGAACCGGGCTTATCTCCCAGCTCCTCGCGTTTAGCCGGAAACAAGTGACCTGGCCGCGGATCATCGACGTTAACTCAACGATCATTGATATTGATAAGATCCTTCACCGAATTGCGGGGGAGGACATTTACTTCACGCTTCTTTTAGGTCCCGAAGCGGGGTGCGTTAAGGCAGAGCCGGGTCAAATCGAGCAGGTCATAGTGAACCTTGTCGTCAACGCGCGGGACGCGATGCCAACCGGCGGTGAATTGCGTGTAGAAACCGAACAGGTAACTCTGGACGCGCCGGAAGCTGAAACACACGGCGTCGCCGCGGGGGAGTATGTCGTGATCCAGGTTGCCGACACCGGCACTGGAATGAGCGCGGAGACCCAGGCACATATTTTCGAGCCATTCTTCACCACAAAAGAAAAAGGCAAGGGCACCGGTCTCGGCCTCGCAACCTGTTACGGCATTGCCAAACAGAGCGGCGGCTTTATTTCAGTCGCGAGCGAGCTCGGCGGCGGTACAACGTTTCGCGTTTATTTGCCGCAGGAAAATCAGACCGTGCCCGTCGTCTCGATGACGCCAGTGCCGACCGAGTTGTCGCGAGGCGATGAGTTCATCCTCGTGGTCGAGGACGACGAGTCGCTGCGGGATGTCACCGCCGATACCTTGCGCGAACTTGGCTACCAGGTTTGCGAAGCGGCGGACGGCGAAGCGGCCCAGCAGATCCTGAGCGCTCCCGGGGCCGCGTCGGTAGACCTCGTCCTGACTGACGTCGGAATGCCGCGACTCGATGGTATAAGTCTAACTCGCTGGTTAGCGACGCACTATCCGGCGACGCGCGTCCTCCTTGTTTCCGGTTATGCAGACGACAAACGACTGCTTAACAAAGATCTGGTGCACAACTACCGATTTCTCTCGAAGCCTTTCACGCGGAGCCAACTGGCGACCGCGGTCAGGAAAGCTCTCGAACACCAACGCGAAACGGCACCGGTTCCGGCTTAGCAACCCGCGCCGTGCTCCGTCGAAGCGTTGCTATCGCGGTCCTAATTTCGATAGGCGCGTTCTCGGCTTTGGCTGAACCGCGTTTCGACATCAGTTCCCGATTAAATGGCTACGACCTCGTTCAGGCGGTAGGTTCGTCATCGAAAGAGACCGACCTTCCGCCCATCACTGTCGCCTCCGGTTCGGAAGGATTAATCCAACTCGCGCGCGAATTCCGTTATCCTAAGGAATATAATCGGAAAGGTCGGATTACCGTGACGCGAACTGCGTATCTCGGAATTCGGATGCCGATCTACTTCCGGCAGACTGAAGACGGTAACCTGACGTTTCTGTTGCGCGCTGAACTGTGCGAACGGCTCGACGTGAACGATCCATCGTCGCCAGTTAGTAAAACAACAAGCTCAATCCAGGGCGTAGCCAGCCCCGGGAAGATGCGCACTATTATAATAGGAGCGCCGGGCGGGAAACAGGCGACGTTGCAGATAACATTTACGCCCCGTTGACGAAGAAGACCCGGATTCTGTTCTGACGTCTCCGTTCCTCCCGCGGCACGCGAAACGCTGCCAAAAACGCATGACCAAACGATTTTTCCTTTGCGCCGCGGTTCTTCTGATTGCAGCTCTCACCCAGGCGCAGCCTACCTCTGGCAGTCCCGATCCAAAAACCGGCACTGAGATGACTGGCACGATCAAAGAATACACGCCAGGCACGGCTCTCGTTCTGGAAACGCTCGCCCCGAGTGAGCCGGTCCAGTTCAAATTGAGTAAGAGCGTGACCTACGCAGGCGCCGACGGCAAACCAATCGAAGCCGCCGGATTAACGACGAACCAGAAAGTTCGCGTTCATTACACGAAAGTCGGCGGCGACAACGTAGCTGATAAGATTTCGCTGATCGGCAACTAGCTTAGCTTGGGGGGGCGATCAGTAGAGCAGCGGCACCAATCTTTTGGTGCGGTTCATATACTCGCGATAGCGTTCCCCGAGCGCGTGAGTCAGCGCTGCTTCCTCGACATTCATCCGGCGGATAAATACCGCGAGGATCGGCACCAGCACTGCCGCCATCGCGACCCAATTGAGGAGGGTCATGGACCAGCCAAGAAACGCCAGTAGCACTCCCGTGTAGGAAGGATGGCGCACCCATTTGAATGGTCCGCGCTCTACCACCTCATGGTCCTTCTCGATCGTCACATCGACGGTGAAGAAACGACCGAGCGTCACAATCGCCCACCAACGTAAAACCAGCCCGGCCGCAAAGAACCCGACGGCCAACGCCGGAATCCAATTGCTGTCCGGGAAGTCGAAGAGCCCAACCACGCCTGCCCTAAGCGAGTTTGACCGCGCTATGAGAACGCCGGCCGTCACGCTCAATCCAATCACCACCCAAATCATTCCAAGCGTACTCCGGTCTTGCTTTTCCCCCGTCTTGCTTCGCGATCGATGCGTAATCGTGAGGACCGCTTCGGAAATCATGTAAATCAATCCGAGCTTCAGCGAGAGCGACATCGTTCTTTCTCATCGCTCGCGAAAGCACCGTTCGCAATCACCTCCGACTTCCTGCCTCGTTCGCAGGGTCGAATGGCATGTTCAATCCGAACCTAAAGAAACACTTTGTCGCCCGAACCAAACAACTTCATCCGCGCCTTCGCCCTCTTCTGGGACAGGCTCGGTTCCGCGCGAATTTACGTGGCCGGTGTCATCGCGGCCATTCTGCTTCTCGCAGCAATCGGAGTTTGGCACCTCGTCGCCCCGAGCAACCAACCCGAGCGGCCAGCCGAGGACCGTCCGCTACTGAAATCAACGCCGCCGCCCCTCACGGCGAAACGCGACCTGGCTTCGCCCTCGATCGCTCCGATACCCACAAGCAGCGCACTCGCTCGGATTTCGCCCGGCGCGGAACAAGCGTCACCGACACCGACTCCCTCTGCGGCTCCGGTTGCTCCCGAGCTCGAGCGAGCCATCGCGATTAGCGACATCTCCCAGGCCCAGCAACGAGGACCGCGCGGCGAAAATTTTATCGTGGCAAGGATTGGTCTGACGCCGAGGTCGGCAGCGGAAAAGGGCTCGATCGAAATTCGCGTCCTCTTCTATGACCTGACGCCGAATAACGAAATGCGCCCAACCGACGCGCAGGTGACCTATCAATGGCTGACTCCGGTTCGCGATTGGACTGATCCCACCCCGAAATATCTTGCCGCGACCTATCTCAAAGAGCGCCCCTTCCGCCATATGCCTGAGCGCCTCCGCTACGGTGGCTTCCTCGTCCGCGTCTACGTCGCCGGCAAACTCCAGGACGAACGCTCCCAGCCCGAAAGCCTTCTCACCATCCTCCGAGCGAGCTCGTCGCAAACACAACAAAGTCCGACCCCGATCGTTGCTCCAATCGCCTCGCCCACCGCTGTCGTCGCCGGGCCACCCCAAATTCCTCCTTCTTCCTTCCGCCCTTCTCCTTCCGTCAGTCTTTCGCCGGCTATTCAACAATCACCGGCCACTGACCAATCTCCTCATGACCTTCCGTTCGGAAAACCCGTCCCCGGCAAACCCGGCTTCGTTTCCAGTCCCTACGACGCCAAATTCCTGATCGACGTTCGCGGCTTCCCTCCGGGCACCCTGGTCATCGACCCGAACACGAACAAACCGTTTCGTGTGCCGTAACAACACGGCATCGACGAATAAGAGTCGATAGACCCAGCATTGATAAGCGGAGGGTTGAAGACAGAATAGGCGCGTGGCTTCCGAGTTGTTGAACGTCGAAGAGTACGCGCGACGCGCGATCGCGCGACTCCCGAAAGAAGTTGCCGATTATTATCAGGGTGGCGCATTGGACGAGATCACGTTGCGCGAAAACACGGCGGGCTGGGAAAGGCTGAAACTTTATTATCGCGTTCTCGCCGGAGTCGGAGAGCGCGACATGGGCACAACCGTGCTGGGGCAGAAGGTGTCGATGCCGATCTGCGTGGCGCCGACGGCGTTTCATGGGCTGGCGTGTGAAAACGGAGAGATCGCAACGGCGCGAGCAGCGAAACAGGCCGACACTTTGTTTATCCTAAGTTCCTTGTCGAACACGCCGATGGAAAAGGTGTTTGCGGAAGCCGTATCACCGAAGTGGTTTCAGCTTTATGTTTACAAGGATCGCCAGATTACGAGGGAGTTAGTGCAACGGGCGGAAGCAGCGGGCGCGGAGGCGATCGTGTTCACAGTCGATGCGCCGGGACTCGGGACGCGAGAACGAGATAGCAGGAATCAGTTTCGGTTACCGGAAGGGCTGACCTTGGCGAACCTGGCGCCGTTGGGGAAGGGCGAGATGCCGAATGTTGAAGGGTCCGGGCTCGCGGCCTACGTGCGGGATAATTTCAAATCGGACCTTGGATTCGAGGATCTGGATTGGCTGTGCGGGTGCACGCGGTTGCCGGTGGTGGTAAAAGGAATTTGTCGCGGAGATGATGCGCGACAGGCGGCGGAGCATGGGGCGAAAGCACTGGTCGTGTCAAACCATGGCGGACGCCAGCTCGATACGGCGCCGGCAACTTGTGAAGTATTGCCGCACGTCGTTGAGGCAGTGGAGAATCTTTGCGAGGTCTACGTCGATGGCGGCATTCGGCGCGGGAGCGATGTGTTGAAGGCGATCGCGCTGGGAGCGCGTGCAGTGTTAGTCGGAAGACCGGTTTTGTGGGGTCTGGCGGTCGGCGGCGAAAACGGAGCGGCAAACATATTGGAGATTCTGCGTCGCGAGCTGGATGAAGCGATGCTGCTTTGTGGCTGCACTGCGTTAAGCGACGCAGGGCAATGGCTGCTTGAGCCGTCGTCGAAGTTGTAGCGTTCCCTGTCGTCAGCGAGGCTTGTTGATGCGCTCGGACTGCGCACGCTGGATGACAGGCAGCGATTACGCCGCCGACTGATGGGGGACCGGAGGAGGCGGCTGAAACGTCAGCATTTGGCCGGCGTCAGCGAGAGCTTTTTCAAGGACTTCCAGATCGACTGGTTTGGAAAGGACGGCGATCGCGCCGGAATCCTGCGGATGTTGGGTGGGGGACCAGCCGGAAACAAGGATCACCTTGGCGCCGGGGTCTTTGGAAACGATGTTTCGGCAGGCGGTAGCGCCATTAAGTTTGGCCATCCAAAAGTCCATCAGGACGACATCGGGTTTGTGACGGTCGTAGGCTTGGATTGCTTCCAGGCCGGAGCCAACCACTTCGACGACTTCATGTTGGCAATGCGACACCAGCGCCGCCAACGTCGTCCCCACACTTCGTTGATCGTCGGCGATGAGGATGCGCATGCCCTTTTTGCAGAACTTTTCATGCCAAAAACGGGGCAGATTTTGGGCAACCGTCCGGCCTTGTCACGAGGTA
>JBJMXC010000190.1:0-10171 GCA_045809825.1 Chthoniobacterales bacterium
GTTGCCGAGTCGAACACGCCCGACGTGCCGATCATCGCTGATGGGGGCATCAAGCGTCACGGCGCGCTCGCCGAGGCGCTCGTGTTCGGCGGCGACTGCGCGATGCTGGGTAGTGCCTTCGCGGGAACCGAAGAAGCGCCAGGCGAGAGGCAGCTTCAAATAGAGGCGGACGAGGAGGAGGGGCGCTTCTCTTTCGCCCGACATTTTGTAGGGCAGGAAGCGGTCGACCGACTTTTCGATTTTGAAACCGCTGATCTCGAGGACCTCGGAGAGGGATCGCTCGCTGAGCGGCAAATGGTGATCCCAAAAGTCCCAATAAGTGTCTGGCAATTGGCGGATGTTCGGCCCGAGGCAAATCAGGCGGCCGTTCGGCCTGAGACAGCGATGGACTTGGACAAGGGTCCGGCGCAAGTCGTCTTTGCTTCTGAGGTGTTCGAAGAAGTTGCTCGTGAACACGCAATCGAGGCTGGCATCGGGCAGCGGCCATGGTTGGGAGCAATCCTGCTCCAGCAGCTCTACCTCGCTGGAGAGACGGTCTCTCGCGTCGGGGTTCAGATCCATGCCGTATTTTTTTCCCGCGGAGACATTGTTGATGAATTCGCCCCAGCCGCACCCGAGATCGAGCAGGGCGGCGTTACGTGGGATGAATTGTTGAAAAAATTCCGCGATCAGGATTTTCCAAACTGCATCGCGATAAGCTCGCTGTTTTTTGAAGCGCAGGTCGTATTCAAGACGCAGTTCGCGCTTGAGCTCCTCCTCTCCTGGTGGTGGGGCTTCCCGTGTCATCGGGTCGAGCCAGGAAAATCGGGAGGCGCCGAGATTTCAAGCCAATCGGGATGCGACTCCGCGTGCGCGGCGATCTCGTCGAAGATTTGCTCGAGACTCCGCGTCGGTCTCCAATCCCACAATTGCTGGGCGAGCTTCGAATCCATCACTAGCCACGGGACGTCAAACTGGCGAGGCGTCGGGTCGCTTACGACGTCATGCGCGCCAAAACGGTTCGAGCACCAGTCGCTTAATTGCGCGAGGGAGATTGCGTTGGCGCGGCCGCCGCCAAGATTCACGACTCGAGGTTTGGCGGAAACGCCCGCTGCAAATTGTTTTTCCAGGAGCGGCACGAGGTCTCGCGGATGAAAACAGTCGCGACACTGCCGGCCGCGTCCATCGAAACCGAGGTAGCGGAGTGGGCGCCGACGCAGCCAGGCGTTGATCCAATACGAAAAAATGCCCTGCTCGGCGTGCCCGAATTGGCCGCCGCCTGCCAGGACCCCACAACGGTTGATCCAAACCGGAAAATCAAACGCGTCGCCGTATTCAAGAGCGATGCATTCCGACGCGAGTTTCGAGCTGCCGTATAGAGAAAGCGGCGGCGTGGTGGAGAACTCCTCAGTGATACCGTCGCGAGTGGTGCCTTGGGGCAGGGTGGCCTCGTCATCGAGTGCGAAAGTATCGCCGACCGCGGTGACTGGGATTTGAGCGAGCGCTTTGACGGAGTAAACCCGGCTGGTGCTGAGAAGAACGAACCCGGCCCCGTGCCGTTTCGCGTACTCGAGCAGGTTCACTGTTCCGTAAAGATTGTGCTCGATCAGCTGGCGGCTGCTGGTCGTCCCATCCATGCCTGCCAGCACGCTCGGGTTGGCGGCGGCGTCAATGATCCAGTGGACCGAGGAAAACGCATCGACGTCGCTAACACAACGGACATCAGCGTGGCGCACCTTGATGCCGCGTTTGCGCAAGCGCTCAACATTGAGCGAACTCCCGGGGCGGCTAAAGTTATCAAAACCCGTGATATCGCAGCCCGAGTCATTATCGAGCAATGCTTCGGCCAGCGTGCTTCCCACAAATCCACAAACGCCCGAGATTAGGACCTTCATGGGGCGATCATTTACTGCCCGGCTTCATTCCCGGGGTCGCGGCAAGATCTGGCGGGAGTTTGTGCGCTTCGAAGGTCTCAACATTCATCTCAATCAGGCTGACGAAACGGCAGCCGTAGTCAGGCCGTTGCCCGCCGCTTCGATCCACGATAACGCCGATGCCTGCGACTTCTCCGCCGTGGGCCCGGACGATATCCACGGTTTCCTGGACTCGGCCCCCGCGGGTCACAACATCTTCCGCCACGATGAACCGCTCGTTAGGTCGAATTTGAAAGCCCCGTCGGAGGACGAGGCCGCCCGCTTCTTTCTCGACAAAGATGTGACGTTTGCCGAGCGCGCGGCCGACTTCCTGGCCGACGATAATCCCGCCGAGCGCAGGCGAGATCACGGCCTCGCATTCCAAATCTCGCAACTTATCCGCGAGGCGACGGCAAACATCTGCCGCCACGTCAGTGTGCTGGAGAAGCAATGCACATTGAAAGAATTGGCGGCTATGAAGGCCGGAGCGCAGGACGAAATGACCGTCCAGGAGCGCACCCGTCTGACGGAAGAGCGCGAGCAGATCTTCGCTCATTCACCCAGGACGTCGCTCGCCGTTTTGCCGCCTCCGTTGCGATCATCGAAAGCAATCGCCTCGATCTCGACCCGCGCTTTTTTCGGCAAGGTCGAAACGCCGACCGTCGACCGGGCAGGCGGACTTTCCGTAAAATAGGTCGCGTAAACTTCGTTCATCTTTTGGAAGTCGCCGAAATCGGCAAGAAAGACCGTCGTCTTCACGACATTGGCCAGGGTCAGTTGCTCCGCCTTCAGGATAGCGGTCACACTATCGAGAACCCGCTTGGTTTGCTCGACGATATCCTCGGAAACAATCTGCCCTGATTTTGGGTCGAGGGGGACCTGCCCGGCACAGAATACGAGCGAGCCCGCCCGCACAGCCTGCGAATAAGGCCCGATCGCCGCCGGGGCTTCGTTGGTGGAGATGATCTTCTTCATCCGGCGATCTTAGCGGGAAAAACTGCGATGTCACTCCGATGCTCGCCGCCCGTGAAAGCGCGGCAACCGGTTGTTTCTGCCCGAATTCCGTCAATATTACCGGTTCATTATGGTCGGTTGGATTTTAAAGAAAGTATTGGGATCGAAGAACCAGCGCGAGATCAAGCGGATGATGCCCCTCGTCCGCCAGATCAACGAGCTGGACGAGCAATTCAAGGCGCTCTCTGACGACGATCTGCGCGCGAAGACCGCGGTGTGGAAGGCGGAGCTTGCCCAGATTCCCGAGCTACCAGACCAGTGGGCAAAGCTCGACGAAATTCTGCCAGAAGCGTTTGCGGTAGTGAAAAATGCAGCCCGCCGCCTGACCCAACAGCAGCAGGAGTTCACGGTCTGCGACCAGCCGATGACGTGGAACATGGTCCACTTCGACGTTCAGCTCGTCGGTGGAATGGTGTTGCACCGCGGGCGAATCGCGGAAATGGCGACCGGCGAAGGTAAAACGCTTGTCGCCACCCTTCCGCTCTACCTCAACGCGTTAACGGGCAAAGGCGCGCACCTGGTGACGGTGAACGATTACCTCGCACGCCGTGACGCCGAATGGATGGGACAGCTTTACGGTTTCCTCGGTCTCACGACCGGTTGCATCCAGCACGATCAATCCCCGGACGAACGTCGCGCTCAATACGCGATGGACATTACCTACGGGACGAACAGCGAGTTCGGTTTCGATTATCTGCGCGACAACGGCATGGCCACGACCCGCGAGCAACAGGTCCAGCGCGGTTATAATTTTGCGATCGTCGATGAGGTCGACTCGATCCTGATCGATGAAGCGCGCACTCCGCTCATCATCAGCGGACCGTCCACGGTTTCGACTCATCAATACGATCGTTGGAAACCGCTCGTCGACCAGCTCGTGCGGAAACAGAACATGCTTTGCAATCGCCTCGCGAGCGAAGCAAAGGAGCTCTTCGACAAGGGCGACATCGAAGGGGGCGGCCTTGCCATGTTCAAGGTGAAGCTCGGTCAGCCGCGCAACAAGCAGTTGCTCCGCATGATGGAGGACACGGAAAAGCGCAAGGCGATCGACAAGGCCGAGCTCTCATTTTACCAGGACGCACGCAAGGAGGAGCTATTCCAGCTCAAGGAAGAGCTCTTCTTCACTATCGACGAAAAATCGCACGAGGCCGATCTTTCCGAGCAGGGCCGCGCTTTTCTTAACCCGGACGAGCCCGACTCTTTCGTTTTGCCGGATCTGATCAGCGAGTTCACCGAGATCGATCTCGATCCGAACCTCGAGCCGGAGCAGAAGGAAAAAGCGAAGGTCGAGCGCCAGAACCATTGCGACCAGCAGGCCGAGCGAATTCACAACATCTCACAGCTGCTCCGGGCTTACTGCCTGTTCGAAAAAGACGTCGCCTACGTGGTCGAGGAAAACAAGGTCGTCATCGTCGACGAATTTACCGGCCGCAAAATGCCGGGCCGCCGGTGGAGCGATGGTTTGCACCAAGCCGTCGAAGCCAAGGAAGGCGTCCAGATCGATCGCGAGACCCAAACGCTCGCCACGATCACGATCCAGAATTATTTCCGGCTTTATCACAAACTTGCCGGCATGACTGGCACAGCCGACACCGAAGCGGCCGAGTTCCACGACATTTACAAGCTCGACGTGAATGTCATTCCGACGAACCGGCCGGTGGCGCGTAAGGACGCCAACGATCGGATCTACAAGACGCGGCGAGAAAAATACAACGCCGTCATCAACGAGATCAAAGAGCGGCACAGTAATTCGCAGCCCGTTCTCGTCGGCACCGTCAGCGTGGAAGCATCGGAGTTACTCAGCCGGATGCTGAAGCGCGAGAAGGTCCCGCACAATGTGTTGAATGCGAAGTTCCACATGCAAGAGGCCGAGATTGTTCAGCGCGCAGGCCAGGCCGGGACGGTTACGATTTCGACCAACATGGCAGGGCGGGGCACGGACATTAAGCTCGGTGAAGGAGTAGCGACCCGCGGTGGGCTCTTTGTGATCGGCACCGAGCGCCACGAGTCGCGCCGAATCGATCGGCAGCTCCGTGGACGTTGTGCGCGCCAGGGCGATCCGGGCGGCTCGCGTTTTTACGTTAGCTTTGAAGACGATTTGATGCGCAACTTTGGCGCAGCCGACCGCATGACCAAAATAATGGAGCGGTTCGGCCTCGAGGAAGGCCAGGAACTCGAACATCCGTGGCTCAACAAATCGGTCGAGACCGCGCAGAAACGCGTCGAGCAGCGCAATTATCTCCAGAGGAAACGCACACTCGATTTCGACGATGTGATGAACAATCAGCGGGAGGTGGTCTATACCTACCGCAACGACACGATCGATTCCGACGAGCCCCGCAAGCTCGTCTTCGAAGTCATCGACGAAGCGGTACCCGCGAAGGTGAAAGAGTTTTTGGGGAGCGGTGCAAGCGGTGATGAGCCGAATTACCCGGGGCTTTTGAATTGGGTCAACGTCACGTTCCCGCTCGGTCTCGCGAAGGACAAGGCGCAATTTGAGACCCGGACGGTTGATGAGAATGCGCAATTCCTGATCGAGAAGATTAAGGACGCTTACGAACGCAAATCGAGCCACGAAGAACCGACCGCGGTGAAGAGCCTCGAACGCTACATCATTCTGAACGCGATCGATCGGCTCTGGCAGGAGCACCTCTACGCAATGGATGCACTGCGTGAAGGCGTTTATCTGCGCGGTTATGCGCAGAAAGATCCGCTGATCGAATACAAGACGGAGGCTTACGAAATGTTTGTCGAGCTGATGGCGAACATTAAAAACGAAGTGCTCCATAATCTTTTCCGAAGCACCTCCAATCTTCAGGCGTTTGAGAATTTCCTCTCCACGCTTCCGCAATTTCTGCTCAAGGAACAGGGACCCACGTCGGCGACCTCGACTGGCCCGGTTCCCGGCCGGCACGGTGATCGTATGGCCGGCAGCGACGGAGATGTCTCATCGAACGGCGACGGTTCGGAACTGAAGCTCGACCTCGCGCCGGTGCGCCGCGACACCCCGAAAGTGGGTCGTAACGAGCCGTGCCCATGCGGAAGCGGAAAGAAGTTCAAGAACTGCTGCGGCCGAACCGCGTAACGCGGCCACATGGAGGGATGCCCGATCGGCGTCTTGGCGAGTTAAACCGCGAACGGTAGCTCCAAGGCCTTCTCCATCGCTAGTCCTCGCCACTTCGTTGCCAGCTCGTCGAAGCGCGCCCGGACGCGCTTCAGTTCGTCGTCGGTCAATTCCCTTGGCGCGCCCATTCCTTTCATCCGCGCGAACCTCGCGGCGTGATCATTGAACTCCTCCGACGAGGTGACTGTGCCGCCGGCTCGTTCCGCGGAGAACGCCGAAACAAGATATTCCACCTCTATAGCCTCGTCCGGCAACGGCCCTCGCGCCGTCTGGCCAGTTGTCTCCTCGATGTCCCATCCTCGGGCGATCAAGCCGTAGAAGCCTTCGCAAAAACCCAGCTCGGTCTCCACTGCGTAATGGGTGAGGTCATGCAGTGGAAAGAAAACGGCATGCTCGTTCCTTTGGCGTTGCCATGTTTCGGTGCCGTCCGCGCGGACACATTTTAGAATGGCGCTGCCGTCCGCACGTTTTGTGAATTGGATTTTCAAGAAGCGCTGCTTTCGAAACCGCCGAAATCGTAAATTGCAGAACACGGTTTGGAAAGCGCCCCTCCTTGGGCTCAACGCTTGTCGGCCGGAGGTTGATCCGGCAGAATAGAAATCCCGATGACCCCTCACCAAGTTCTCGAAAAATATTTCGGTTTCCGCGAATTCCTCGACGCCCAGGAAGAAGTGATCGGCGCGATCGTCGGAGGATCGGATGCGCTTGTTGTAATGCCCACGGGCGGCGGCAAGTCACTCTGCTACCAGCTCCCCGCCTTACTGCTCGAGGGCACCACGGTCGTCGTTTCGCCGCTGATTGCGCTCATGAAAGACCAGGTGGACGCGCTCCAACGTCGCGGAATTTCGGCCACCCTGATTAACAGCTCGCTCGCGCTGAGCGAGCAACAGGAACGCATCCGCGCTCTTGCTCGCGGCGACTACAAACTCGTTTATATCGCGCCGGAACGTTTCCGGAGTCGCTCGTTTCTCGACGCGCTCGGCCAGAGTACGATCGCGTTGTTCGCGGTCGATGAGGCGCATTGCCTTTCGATGTGGGGGCACGATTTTCGTCCCGATTATTTTCGGCTTGGCCAGGTCTTGGAAACGCTCGGCCGTCCCCAGGTGGCGGCGTTCACGGCGACCGCCACCCCGGAGGTGCGTCGCGACATTCTCACCCATCTCGCCTTGCGCGAGCCGCGCGAATTCGTTGCTGGCTTTGCGCGGCCGAACTTGCGGCTCCTGATCACGCCGGTCGCAACCGAAGCCGAGAAATATCGGCGGCTGAACGCGCTAATCGAAGAGCACAAGACTGGCATCGTGTATTGCTCGACGCGGAAACGAGTCGAGGCGGTCGCGGAAACCCTTGGGCACGCCAACATCTCGAGCATTCTTTACCACGGCGGTATGGACGACGCGGCGCGTGAGAAAGCGCAAAACGCGTTTATGCAGGGCGAGCGCGACATCGTCGTCGCGACGAACGCATTCGGGATGGGGATCGATCGGGCGGACATTCGTTTCGTCGCCCACTTCGACGTGCCGGGGAGTGTGGAAGCGTATTACCAGGAAGCCGGGCGCGCCGGCCGCGACGGCGAGGCGGCTACCTGCGAGCTCCTTTTCAACCACGCCGACACTCGCGTGCAGGAATTTTTCATCGAAGGGAGCAACCCGCCGCCAGAATTCATCGTTCAGACCTACGAGATGCTCCGGCGCGAAGCCGGAGAGAATGGCGAGCTCCAGCTTTCAATCAAAGAGATGGCGACCCGAATGGGCGACGAGCGCAGCGACATGATGATCGGCTCCGCACTTCACGTCCTGGACCGGGAAGGTTATATTGACCGGTTCGACGTTCCCGGCCGCCGCGTTCGCGGCACGCGTTTGCTCCAGCCGGAGGTGCGCGGCCCCCAGCTAAAGCTCGATATCGCGAAGCTGCGCGAAAAGGAACGACGCGACCGCGGGAAATTAAAGTTGATGGTGGAGTTCGCCTACGCGCGCGAATGTCGCCAGCTCGCGATCCTGCGTTACTTCGGCGAAACCGATGCTGCGGCCTGCGGAAACTGCGATATTTGCCTCGAAACCGCCGGCCCGGCTCGTGGACCCACGGAAGATGAAGCGTTGATCGTGCGCAAGGCGCTGAGCGGCGTGGCGCGCATGTCGATGAAGGTGGACGGAACATGGCAACCGCGGTTCGGTCGCGGACGGATTGTGCAGACCCTGGTCGGGAGCCGCTCGCAAGAAATTATCAATGCGCAGCTCGACCGCCTGTCTACTCACGGCCTGCTGAAAAGCGAAGGAGTCGCGTATTTGAACCAGTTGGTCCGCGAGCTCCAGGACGCCGGGATGCTTGTTTCGAGCGGCGGCGAATACCCGATGGTGACGCTTACCCCACGCGGCGATGAGGTGATGAAAGGCCGGACGGATTACCAACTGCGCTGGCCAAGTCGTTCGACGTCCGAAAGGACAGGCTCGCGCAAGACAAGAACGAAGGAAACCGCCCTCGACGAGATGCTTCCCGTCGACGCGGCCATTCTTGAACGGCTCAGGAAGCTCCGGCTCGACCTTGCGCGGGACAACGGAAATGTTCCCGCCTACGTCATTTTCCCCGATGAAACATTGCGGGCTTTCGCGCGACTTAAACCCGCTTCGGTTGAGGCAGGGCGAAAAATCCGCGGCGTAGGCGAGGTCAAGGCGAAGCGCTATTTACCGGCGTTCATCGAAGCGATCACGGCAACGGGACGATAACCGTCACGGCTTCGCCCGCGCGTCGACCGGTACTGCTCCGTCGATTGGAAAAGCCTTCTGACTCGCGAGGTCAATGCTCCACGCCCCGATCCTGAATGGACTCCGCGGTAGTTCGGAAATATTTATTTCCTGCAGAAAACCGGCCTTCCGCACCGTCGATGGAACCTTACCGGTGACGTCTGGACGGCTGCGCCCGGTCGGCATCGCGGTGAAAGGGTGAAATGAATCGTCTTCGCCTTGCCAGCCGAGAACGACATAGTCTGCTCTTACGTTGCGATTAGGGATTAACGCCCAGCCGAGTACACGCACGACGTCGCGATCATTGCCGACGCTGCCTTCGATCGAACCGACGCGGGCATCCGCCGGCAAAGGTGGATGCGAGATCGCTTCTCGTAGCGGAGCGGTGATTGGTGGCGTTTGGATCAGGCCGACGCCTCTCATCTCGGCGACGAGGTCCGGAAATTGGTCGGTATACGGATAGGCATGAAAAAGCTCGGGATTACGCGGAAGCGCTTCGCTCCAGATCACGGCGGTTTTGGCGCGCCGGCGATTGTCCAGGAACGCATTCAATCGATGAGGCTGAGCTGGCAGAATAAACAGCACCGCAATTCCGAGGAGCGTGATTAACACCGTTATCGCGATAAGGACCCGCGGCTGCCAAATCGGCAGGTGCATCACCCAATCGCGGTAGAGACGGTAAACGAGTCCGATCGCCGCGATGTACGCGAGGACGGACGTGATCTTGTAGCGATAACTGCCAAAGCCTTCCGGGCTATCGTAAACGAGAGCTTCGAGACCAAGGTGGGCTCGCCCGGCCGCGGTAACCGCGCCGACACCAATAGCGAACCCGGCAAGAAGAAACCACGGATAGTAGTTTCGCCACACAGAGCGCTTTCGCCAGACAAACAAAGCGCTCATCGAACACGACGCGAACAAGACAACGCTAAGTAATCCTCCGGCGACGTGGGCATCGATCGCATCGGATTTCAGGACGGCCCCAAGCCAAACGATGATGAATTCTGCAATCAATAGTAAGCGAGGCGAAGTCCCCGGGGAAGGAGCGACCTCCGGGCGTTTGTATCCGATGAAATAGCAACCGACAGCGATCGCTCCTATCAGCGCGTAGACGAAGAGCCAAAGTATCCAGCGGCGAATCCAGCCCGGCTTCTTTTCCCAATCACTCGGCAACGGCAATGCCAGCGCCCACAGAATCATGCCGTGCGAAAAACTGTAGGTGGCGACGACGGCCATGATTGAATTCCAGCCGACCTTCGCGGCGACGGGCCGATCGGAAAGATTTACGGCAATGCAGCCACACAGGGCCACTGCCGGAATCAGAATCTCGAACGTGAATCAGCACAGAAAATTTTCGGATTACGACGGGCAGAAGAGAAGGAGGTTGATCAAAAACAAGGCGAACA
>JBJMXC010000191.1:0-17939 GCA_045809825.1 Chthoniobacterales bacterium
AGCTTGCCATCAAACACCGGCATCAATGCCTCCCAGCGGAGGTCAGTTTTGAAATCGGCCGGCGGATTTTTTCGAGCCTGCCAATAAGCGCGCGCATTCTGGAAAGCGTCCCGGATCTGCTTTTGCGCTTTGTCGATTTCCTTCTCTTGATCCTTTACGGTTTTCCGCGCCCGTGGCTGGCGGTCGATTGTCAGATTGGGCCAGCGCAAATGCATGGCGGCCGGCGAGACAACCGACATCTCTTCCGGGGTCCAACCGTCCAGTCGAAGCACCGCAGATTGGCCCGAAATGAGACCGCCTTCCGGGACCGAGAGAGCGGTCAGGACCCCGGCAGCGCGCGCGACCGGGATCAATTCGCTGTCGGGGTTGACGCTTGTCAGGCTCCGAATGTTTGGATTGATCGCACCAGACTCTGCAACGTCGACCGTAGCGCGGACCGCTCCGATTTCGACCAACCCGAGCACGGTGTTCGCGTTGATCAGTCCCGGATAGACGTGTTTGCCGTTGCCATCGATCACCTCGGCGCCAGCCGGTACGGCCGCGTCGGCGCCAATTGCGGTGATTTTTCCATTCTCGAATACGATTGTGCCCGAAGTGATATCGGGACCGCTGACCGGATGGATGGTCGCTCCCTTGATCGCCACGGGTTTAATCTGCGGCCCTGCCGGCATTGTGTCGGATCCGTGCGCGGCGGCGAGGATGCCTAGCGATGCAATGAGAGTGGCGAGGCGTTTCACCTCGAGCCGAACGCCTTTTATCGCGCTCATTCCGACGCGTCCTCCATGCAGGTGTGCTTGTCGCTGCCGTCGCCGTAAATCGGCGCGAGCTCGCGGTCGCGGTGTTGCTGGTGCGCTGAAATTTTCGGCGGCTCCTTGTCGTCCTTTTTCTCCGAGTCGCTGTCCTTGCCGCCGCCGATTTCTTTCAGTCGCTCGGTGAGCGCCTTCTGCACGAGCGCTTCGCGTTGGGCGGCGAAACTCTTCCGCGCCTCAGCGTCTTCGGCCCGGTCAAAATATTTCCGGCCATCGATCCAGGTCTGCTGGACTCGCGCGTAATTCGATAGCGGGCTCGCCGTCCAGATAACAAAATCCGCGTCCTTCCCGGCCTCGAGCGAACCGGTCTTCGCATCAATCCGCAACTGCTTCGCCGGATTGATCGTGACCAGCTTGAGCGCATCCTCGGGAGAAAGGCCGCCATACTTCATCGATTTCGCGGCTTCTGTGTTCAACCGGCGCGCGAGATCGGCACTGTCAGAATTGACCGACGTGATCACGCCCTGGCCGTTCATCATCGCGGCGTTGTCCGGGATGGCGTCGTAAACCTCGAACTTGTAGCCCCACCAATCCGCAAAAGTTGATCCGCCAACTCCATCCTTCGCCATGACATCGGTGACCTTATAGCCCTCGAGAATGTGCTGGAGCGTTCCGACCTTAATCTTGAACTCGCGCGCGACGGCGAGGAACGCGAGGATCTCGTCCTGCCGATAGGAATGACAATGGATGATCCGTTTCCCGCTCAGGATTTCCGAGATCGCTTCGAGCTGGAGATCGCGCCGGACTGGCAGGCCTGATTTTTTCTTCAGGGCCGCGTCATATTCCTGCGCGGCGCGGAAGCGATCGCGGATGATCTGTTCAACCCCCATCCGACTTTGCGGATAACGCGTCTGGTATTTGTCGCCCCAATTCGCCTGCTTGACGTTTTCACCGAGCGCGAATTTCACGCCGGGCATGGCGTCCGCGAATTTCAGGTCTTCCGGAAGCGCACCCCACCGGAACTTGATGACCTGGTTTTGCCCGCCCATCGGATTGGCCGAGCCATGAAGCACGTTTGCGCTGGTGACTCCACCGGCCAGCTCCCGATAAAGGCCAATATCAGTCGCGTCGATAACATCGCCGATCCGGACCTCGCACGTAACGGCGTGACTTGATTCGTTTACGCCGCGACTGATCGCCGTGTGCGAATGGCAATCCACGATCCCCGGGGTGACGTGGAGCCCTTTGCCGTCGATCACCGGCGAGCCGCCGGGCCCTTTTAATCCCGGGCCCACCGCGGATATTTTTCCGGCGGTAACCAGCAGATCGGCATTTTGCAATATGCCCTGTGGCCCCGACGTCCAGACCGTTGCGCCCTGAATCAGAACGGTTTTCGGTTGATCGGGTGGCGCGGTGCGTCCAAACGCGCCGGCCGGATATGTCTCAGGAAAATCGAGCGCTTTATCGAGGGGCGACGATTTTTCATCCGGCTTTTTCGCTGGGGTGAAGGCGGCTGTTCGTTTCGCGTTCCAGCGCAGGTTTTCAGTTCCAGGCGCGTCCCCGGTGCCGGCAATATTTTCATTCAACACCTGTCCGCTCAGGCGAATCGATCCTTCGCCCTTGTCGAACAATTTCGCGGGCGCGATCAGCAGCACCGAATCTTCTTTAACTGTAACCGTCGCCTTTTGATCGCCGAGTTTCGCCTCGAGTTTCTCAGGCTTGCCTTCGATGACCAAAGGTAATGTTTTGTTTTCAGCGACCAGTTCCCAGGTGCCGCGAATGTCGCGTTCGCGCGCCTGGTCGGTATCGTAGTAGCGGCCATCAACCCAGGTGGTCAGGACCCGGGCGTCGTCGCCGAACAAATCGCCGCTCGCGATCACAAGATTAGCCATTCGACCGGGCATGATCGATCCGAGCCGGTCGGCCACCCCGAACATCTCGGCGGGCGTCGTCGTCAGCGCCGCAAGAGCCGCCTCCTTGCTCAAACCGCGGCGGATGGCCAACCGCAGGCGCGACCAGAAATCTTTCTCCGGCTTCTCGAGTTTGTCGGTTGTTAACGCAAACGAAATTCCCGCCTCGGCCAGGCGGGCCGGATTACTTGGGGCACGATCCCAATGTTGAAGCGCGTCCAATTCGTAGTTGATCGCCTGGTCCGGACGTTCGACCTCGGGCGTTTTCGGAAAATCGAGTGGCAGAATAATTGCCGGTTTCTTTTCTGACAGGACTTTGCGGACCCGGTATTCGAACCCGTTGCCGAAGAGAATCGGTTTCAACTTGAACTCATCCGCGATCCGTAGCGCGCGCAACAGATCCAACTCGTCCTCGGTTTCGAACACCGCGGGATTCCGTTGCGCCTGCTCGGCCAGGGCAGCGAGGCTCGCGTTTGTTTCAGGCCGCTCGGTCGTCCCGGGGTTCTTGCGATAGGCTTCCTGCGCGGCCTGGTACCACGATGCGTCGAGCAGACTCTGCCGGATCAAGGCGATGCTGCCCATGAGTGAGTTGGGATAGCCGCGATCGCTGTCACGGCCTTCGCGATCGAAGTCGAAGGCGATGTGCTGGGCCACAAGCGGCGCCACGACCATGGTGTCGATATCGGCGTCCTGGAGATTGATCAGCGTGCTCGATCCGCGAATGGTTCCCCGGCCGGGCACGATAAGCGCGCTGGTAAACCCGAGATCGCGCAGCGCTTTCGTTCCTTTTTTGTCAACGTTCAGGTAATCCGCCGCGCGTCGCTCGGGAGTAACGCGGGGATTCCAGGAACGGGTGCCTTTCGCATTTTCTTTCGGCACTTCCTTCGGCTTCGCATTCGCGTCATCGGGATCCTCGTCGCGGTGGATTGGTTCCGGTTTGAGTGACTCGGGGAGATCGAGGCGGCTGTAGCTGTCGATGAAGCCCGCATAAATCGTCTTGCCAGACAGGTCCCAAATTCGAGCCTCCGGCGGCACTTTCACGTCCAGCCCGACCTCCGCAATTAACCCATCGCGAATCACCAGCGTCCCTTTCTCGATCGTCTTTCCGGGCGCTGTGACGATTCGCGCATTCGTCAGTGCATGGACGCGCGGGTTGTTCTCGCGAATGCCCTGTTTAGGGATGGTGCTGACCTGCGCAAAATTGGACGTCGCGACAAAAAGCGAAGCTGCCAACGACAAGCGCCACAACAATCTCATGCGAGGAATTGCACGCTAGCTGGTCGGCCGCGCGAGACAAGCCCGCGTTTATCGCAAGCCGGTGGACGCAATTGGGGTTGCATAAGTCCCGTCGAGGTAACTGATCGTCACCGTGGTTGCTTCCTGGGAAACGATCGACAACCGCATCCCGCAGGAACGACGCCGTGTCGAAACCGCAACGTCTTGACTGGCGACTGCAACGGCGGAGCGATTCTTCAGGCGATTGCGCTCCACGCCATCCGGCACCAGTCAGCCCATGTAATATCCACCGTTCACATTCAGGACGTGGCCGGTGACGTAGCTGGCCATTGGTGAAGCGAGGAAGAGCGCGGCGTTGACGATTTCCTGGACGTCGCCGAGCCGGCCAAGTGGGATTTGTTTTTTGAAATTCTCGGTGACTTCGTCTGGCATGCCCTTGCTCATCCCGACGTCGATGAAGCCCGGGGCGATCGCATTCACGGTAATGTTTTGCCGGGCCAACTCTCGCGCCGAAACTTTTGTCAGCGCGATGATCGCGGCTTTGCTGGACGAATAATTCGCCTGGCCGAACAAACCCATCTGGCCGCTGACTGACGACAGGTTAATGACGCGGCCGTCCTTTCGCAGGATCGCAGCCGCCGCTTTCGTGACATTGAAGGTACCGGTCACGTTCACCCGCAAAACGCTTTCGAAATCTTCGAGCGCCATTTTCTTCATCGTCCGGTCGCGGATGATGCCGGAATTATTTACCAGCACATCGAGTCCGCCATGCCGTTCCTGGATCTGTTTCATCATCGCTTCCACCTGCTCCGGTCTGGTCACATCGCACTCGATCAGGAGCGGCTCTTTCAACGTCGCGGCCACACTCGTTGCCTCCGACTTGTTCTTTCCATCCGGATCCGCCACGTAGTTCACGACGCAATTAGCTCCGCGGGCGCCGAACGCCTTTATCATCTCGGCTCCGATGCCGCGCGAGCTGCCTGTGACGAGGACGATCTTGCCGCCGAAATCCAAAGGATCAGTCATGGCAACGAGATACCATTCACGAGCAGGTCGCGCCAGAAAGCCGGCGAGTTAGCAGCGACGTTGGCAACCCAATGACGAACATATGGATCGCGATCTGAATAAGATCGCCGCTTGGCGAATGCCGAGGCTTGGCAGCTGATAACGGCAACACGATCAAATTCATGACGCCGAATACGATCAATCCATAAATTAGTCCCGACATCACGCGGTGACGCGGAATAAACGCGAAGGTCCGACTGGCGGCGTAGAAAACAGCGACCAAGCCGAACGCGATCACGAAATGCAACACGAGGCCGAGCACGGCCGTTGCGGTTCCGCCGGCGAATGCATTCAGCCCGATCAGACCGCTAGCCACGAATTGAAGCAGACGGGTAACGGTCGATCCTCGTGAAATCGCGAGAATGAAAGCGGACGTGATATCCATCGCGCCCACGATCAACCCGGTGATCGCGATGACTCGGACGGCGCGCATCCGGGGACGTTAGGCGGAAACGCCGTTGCTCGACAAGCGATTGCCGTTAACATTTCACCTCCATGGCTGCCCCGATCCGAATTCTGACTGCGGTCCCGATTTGCGACGGGCACGATAGCGCGATTAACACCATCAACCTCGAGTTCATCCGCCACGGGATCGAGGTGGTTTATCTCGGGTACCATCGCTACGCCGAGGACATCGTCCGCGCCGCGATCCAGGAAGACGTCCGCGCCATCGGGATCTCGAGCTACAACGGCGGGCACGTCGAATTTTTTGCAGAGGTAGTCCGCCAACTAAAGAAGCGTGGTGCTGACGACATCAAGGTGTTCGGCGGCGGCGGGGGAACGATTACGCACGACGATCAGCGAGTCATGCAAAAGCGCGGGGTCGACCAGATTTTCTTCGCCGGCACGTCACTGAGTGACATGGTGCAATGGGTCCACAAGCGTTACGCCAAAGGGCATAAACACAGCGGGCGAAAAGGCGCGCCCGCCGACATGCAGTTGGCGCGAAAGCTGACCGAGATCGAGGACGGTTACGCGAACGGCAAGGGTTCGCGGAAGAAAATCGAAAAGCGAAATTCGAAATTCGAAAATACGAAAGTCATTGGTTTCACGGGCCCCGGTGGCGCCGGCAAAACGACGCTAATTGACGAACTGGTTTTGCGTTTGCTGAACCGGGAATCAAAGTCGCGAATCGCGATTCTCTCCCACGATCCAAGCGTTGTCGGCGAAGGCGCGCTCCTTGGTGATCGCGCGACGATGATCAATTCGCAGCACGATCGCGTTTTCATGCGCAGCATGGCGACGCGGGGCCAGGCCGGCGGGCTTTCACCGGCGACGGAAGACTGCCTCCAGCATCTGGCCGAAAGCGGATTTGATTATGTCATCATCGAGACCGTTGGGACCGGCCAGGAAGCGATGCCGTTCCAGAATAAATTAGTCGACCAAACCGTGCTGGTCATGAACCCGGATTACGGCGCTCGGCTGCAATTGCAGAAGATCGTCATGCTGGATCTCGCGGACATCGTGGTTGTGAACAAAAGCGACCAGGAGCGGGCACGGACCGCCATGAATGAAATCGAGCGACGGCTCGAAGGCAACGAGCGTGATCCGCAATTGGTCGCGACGGTTGCGAAACGCCATCGCGATGCCGGCGTGGATGCTTTGTGCGATCTGCTGACGCAGCCGATGAAGCCGGCGTCGAAGAAAGGAAAGAAAAAATGAGCAAGCTAGGACGGGTAGTTGAAGCGGTAGAGAAGTACAACGCGTTCGTTGAGGACGAAGTAAAACGCGCGCGCACCGACAAGAAATTCGGCGCGGAGATGGTCAAGCGGTGGAACGAAATTAAGGCGAAAATCCCTGTCGGCACCGCGCCAACCGGTCTGAAGCTGCCCCGCCTTGCCTTGCCCGAGATCGACGAAGCTGGCGACATCACCCGCTACTTGTTAGGCGACGGTTTGCCGGGCGAATTTCCGTTCCTGAACGGCGCTTACCGCGAGATGTATCTCGAGCCGTTGCAAACGCCGGCGATTGAGACTGGTACCTATGAGAAGAATGGGCACGGCGCGAAGTCGAAGCTAAATGGCAGCAAGAATGGCGCGAGCAATGGCGCCGTGGCGAAACCGCAAGTCGCCGAAGAACCCACGCGTTTGTTTTCCGGTCTCATGCTGGCGGAAGACACGAACGAGCGTTTTCATTTTCTTGGCCGGCATCAGCGCTCGAAACGTCTCAGCACTGCCTTCGATGGCCCGACCCTTTACGGAATCGATTCCGACGCTCCGGGGATTCTCGGCAAGATCGGTGAGGGCGGTGTCGCGGTCGACACCGTCGAGGACATGGTCCGGCTCTACGATGGATTCGATCTCGGTTCACCCGACTTCTCGGCCTCGATGACGATCAGCGGCCCGGCACCGATTATCATGGCGATGTATATCGCCGCGGCGAAACGGCGGTTTGGTCCCGGCATTGTCCCGAAGCTTCGCGGCACCATCCAGGCGGACATTTTCAAGGAAGTTCAGGCCCAGAACGAGACCATCTTCCCGGTCGAAGCGTCGCTTCGCTTCCTGACCGACATGATGGAATTCACCACACGCGAGATGCCGCGGTGGTATCCGGTTTCGATTAGCGGTTACCATATCGGTGAAGCCGGCTCGACGCCTGTCCAGCAGGCTGCCTACACGCTCTCGAACGGCTTCGCTTATGCCGAGATGATGGCGGCGCGTGGCATCTCGGTCGATGACTTCGGCCCGCGCCTTTCGTTCTTCCTCGATTGCGGTCTCGACGTTGAATACATCGCCCTCACCCGCGTTTCGCGACGGATCTGGGCGATCGGGATGCGGGACGCGTTTGGCGCCGGTCACAAAGCGCAGATGTTCAAAGTCCACACTCAGACCAGCGGACGTTCGCTGGTGGCCGCTGAGTTTAAGAACAATCTCACCCGCACTGCTGCCGAGTTGATGCTCTCGTACATGAACGGCACCAACTCGTGTCACTCGAACAGCGCCGATGAGCCATTCACGACCCCGAGCGAGGAATGGATCCGGTTGGCCGCGCATGGCCAGGCCATCCTTCTGGACGAATCCGGCATCTTCAAACACACGATGAATATGCTGAGCGGTTCGCCCGGCATGAAAGCCGTCGAGCGCGCGGTGGAAGCGGCGATTCTCGAGGAGTTCCGCGAGATCGAGCGCCTCGGTGGTGTGATGGGCGCGGTCGAAAATCGTTATCAGCGGAGCCAGATCCAGACAGCCGCTCATCGCTACGAGCAACAGATTTACAGCGGGGTTCGACCGATCATCGCGCTGAACAAGTATCGCAACGACAGCGAGGAAATGCCGGAATTCGAGCTCGCGCGCACCCCGCGAGCCAGGCAGCAATTGCAGGTCGATCGGCTCAAGCAGTTCAAGAAGAAGAACGCCGCCAAAGCCGAGAAAGCGCTCGACAAGCTCGCCGGCGTCGTCGAGACCGAGGAGAATTGCTTCCCGGCCCTACTGGAAGCGGTGGAAGTCTGCTCGTTAGGCCAAATCAGCGAACGCTTGCAGGAAGTAGTCGGAAAATTTCGGCCGATGGTGTAAAGCTTCCCGTTCTCCCAATGTGGGAGGGGCCCTTCGCCCCCTCATTCCCAAGCTCCAGCTTGGGAATGATGCTTGGGGAACGAGAAAGCCTTTGCCAGGCGGGCCCGCTACCTGTTCACCCGCTTCAACCGCATGTTCTTCCCGTAAAAGCCGGACGCGCGCGGGTCGACGATCTTGGTCGTGTTGAACGTAACGATAATGTCGTTGCCGCTTCGCGTTACTGTCCCGGTCCCGGAATTATCGAAAGTGTCCTTGAACGTGAAAGTCAGGGTGTTGCCCGAGACTTTTGCGGGTCCCTCCGCTTCCGGGGCCGCGCCGTGCGCGTCAACCCATGCCGCGTCGAAGCTGACCTGCATGGCGTTGCCGGATTGCTCGATGGTGAGTTGAAAAACGGCGCGGCCGCCGAGGTATTTGTCGTCGCGGTATTGGCCGGCCCAGCCCGGTGAATCCGCGCCGCGAACGATAAGAGGCAATAAGATGGACGTGATCAGCAGGGTCACGAGCGCGAGGCCGGTTTTCATGGCAGCATCATCGTAGCGGTTCGACATTTGCGTCGTCGATTCACATTTGTGAGCGTTTTCGCCGGGCGTTATGCTGCCCGCAATGATGGAGCTCGACCGGGGCGCGAGTGCGCGCAGCAGAATCGCGTGGCGACTGCTGCCGTTTCTTTTCCTGCTCTACGTCGCGAATTACCTCGATCGCACCAATATCGCCTACGCGACCCTGGGAATGAAAGGCGATCTTGGGCTGAGCGACTCGGTCTTCGGCACGGCGAGCGGGATTTTTTTTATCGGCTACATAGGCCTCCAGGTTCCCGGCGCGCTCCTGGTGGAACGCTGGAGCGCGCGTTTGCTGCTCGCGATTACTCTGATTACCTGGGGCGCGTTGACCGCCCTTACCGGTTTCGTGCGCACGCCGATCGAGCTTTACGGAGCGCGATTCCTTCTCGGCGCAGCAGAAGCGGGCTTCTTTCCGGGAGTCATCGTTTATCTATCGCACTGGTTCATTTACCAGGACCGGGGCAAGGCCTTGGCGCAGTTCATGGCGGCAATTCCGATTGGTTTCATCATCGGCGCGCCAATCGCGGGAATAATTTTGGGCGTCCATTGGATGGGCGTAACCGGCTGGCGCTGGCTATTTCTTTTTGAAGGCATCCCAGCTGTTGCGCTCGGAATTGCGACGTTGTTTTACCTGCCAGATCGGCCTAACGAAGCGAAGTGGTTGCCATCCGAGGAGCGTGAATGGATCACGGCTCGCCTGGTCGAGGAGCGGGACGCAAAGCACGGGGAGCAGATGACGGTATGGCAGGCGCTGCGTCATCCAGCGGTGCTCATCCTTACCGTGGGCCTGTTTTTCACCTATAGCGGCGGGTATGCCTTCTGGTTCTGGGAGCCGACGATGCTGCAACGGTTTACCGGATGGACCGTTTTGCGCGTGAGTTGGTTTGGACCGCTGATCTTCGGGGGCGGTCTGGTCGGAATGTTGTGGCTAGGCTGGAGCTCGGATCGCACCAGTGAACGCCGATGGCATTTCGTAATCCCGCAATTGACCGCCGCCCTCGCCCTTTGCGCCTGGTTTTTTATTCCGCAGTCCGACACGGTGCTGGTCGCAATTTTCACGCTGCTCGGATTCGGCACGGTTGCATACCTGCCGGCGTTTTGGGCTTTGCCCTCGGCATTCCTGACCCGATCTGCCGCGGCCGCCGCCGTCGGTTTCATTAATTGCATGGCGAGCATCGGCGGCTTTTTCGGTCCGAAAATCATCGGCGAACTGAGCCAGCGGACCGGATCGTTCAACGGCGGATTCATTTTCATGATCGCCTGCTGGACGATCGCTTCCGTCCTGATACTTCTCTGTCCGCGCGAACGCGCGACCTGATTATTCTTTCAAGCGTACGTTAAACGGCGCGCCGGCTTCGCCCGAATGTCGTCTAGGGTCGCGCCGGGCTGCAGCTCGATCAGGACCAGGCCGCGCCTTGCTTCACTTCGAACACCGCCAGCTCCGTGATGATGAGATTCACCACTCCCCGGGGCCCTTAGCCAATCTTATCGGGAATCATTTGGTGGCGGCTTTCGGCATCACCCCGACCTTTTGCGCGAAGGCGATGAAGCGCGGGTCGTCCTTGTAGGCGCGCAGGAAAGGATCGGACAGCAGCTCGGTCACACCCGCGTCGTGCGTGGCCCAGGCGTGCTCCAGCCACTCGAACATTTTCTCCGGTTCCTTGCGCAGCGCATACACTTCGGCGATCTGGGTGCCGGCGTCGTCGGCGTTTTCGTCGATCAGTTTTTTAAGCGTTGCGTCCGCCTCGGCTCGGTCGCCATTGGCAAAGTGGGCCTGCGTCAGTGCGTAGGTGCGCCAGAACGGATCGGTTTCCTGTTTGGCCAGTTCCACCGCCGCGCCAGGTTTGCCGCGCAGAATCTGGATTCTCGCAAGCCGCAGGTAGTTGTTGGCGGACTGCGGCTGCAATTCGATTGCCTTGCGCAGCGCCGCCTCCGCCTCGTCGTAGCGGCCGAGCACGGTGAGATAGAGCGCGAGGTTCTGGTGGGATGTGCTGCGTAACGGCTCGAGCGCAATCGCGCGTTGTCCGAGCGCGAGCGCTTCATCGAACCGGCCAAGGTAGGACATCAGCCTAGCGAAATCCCCCGTGACGAGCGCATTCTGCAGCGCGAGCTCGGAGGCGCGGCGAACTTCCGCTTCCGCGGCGGCGAAATTGAAATCGACGTCCGTTAGGATCCGGCCTTGTGCCAGGTGCGCATCGGCGAGGTTTGGATCCAGATCGAGTGCTCGCTGCGCTGAGGCGCGCGTTTTTGCGAGTAGCTCTTCTCTTTCTTTCGGCGGAATACCGGCGTAGTTGGTGGCCAGAGTCTCCGCCGAGTACGACAGCTTCGCATAGGCGAGCGCGTAACGCGGGTCGAGCCGGATCGCCTCTTCGTAGTAGCCGATCGCCTTGCGCGTATCCTCAGCGGTGCGGCGATTAAAATAGAAATTCCCCTGCAGAAGAGCGTTATACGCCTCGACGTTCTGGTTTGAAGGCGTGGCCGCGGTTGTCAACGGCACGGCCTGCCCGTCCTTCCCGAGCAGCGCCACCTTGAGCTGCTTCGCCACCTCGCCGGCAATCTCCGATTGCACCGCGAAGATGTCCTTCAGTTCCCGGTCGTAGGTGTCCGACCAGACATTGGCGCCGTCGCCGGATTTGATCAGCGCCACCGCGATGCGAACCCGATCGGCCGATTTCCGCACGCTGCCTTCGAGCAGATAATAGACGCCGAGCTTCTCGCCGATCGTCCTGCTGTCGTCGCTCTTGCCTTTGAACTGAAACGACGAGGAGCGCCCGATGACCTTGAGATCCTGCAGACGCGAGAGCGTCGAGATGAATTCTTCCGACATGCCGTCGGAGAAATACTCGTTAGCTGGATCGCCGGTGGAATTGACCAGCGGCAGCACCGCGATCGATTTTTCAGCGATAGGGTTGACGCCGTGACGCGATACGAAGCGGTCGGTCAGCAACAGCACCACCGCCACCGCGAGCACGCCGATGATCGCGAAGTCGAGCTTGCGTCCGGTGTGGTGAGTGACTGACTCGGCCCGGTCGATTTCGCTTTCCCGCTTCAGGCCTTCCGGGGTGAATTCGTAGAACCAGGCGAACGCGACCCAGAAGGGAAACCCGATCGCGGCCGCGACTAGAAACCAGCGCGTCGCCCATTCCGGGGCGCCGACCGACGGGCCCAGCTGAGAGATGCCCTGCGCCAGCGCCCAGACGGTGCCGGCATAGAAGATCGCCGCGCGGATGACGTTGCGCCGCTTCAGCTCGGCGAAAAAATTGCGGTCGCTCATCTCGGGGTCGCGGGATTATGCAGACCCGTCCCCGGCGTTACAATGATTTCGACGCGCCCGCGGTCAGGGCTTCATCGCAACCTCAAAGGGCGCGCCGGTTTTGGCGCGGATGTCTTCTTCGGTCACGCCGGGTTGCAGTTCGATCAGGACTAACCCGCCGCCCTGTTTCACCTCGAACACGCACAAATCGGTGATGATGAGATTTACGACGCCCAAGCCTGTGATCGGCAGCGTGCATTTTTTCAGGATCTTCGGGCTCCCGTCCTTTGAAGTGTGCTCCATCACGGCGACCACTCGCTTAACTCCGGCGACGAGATCCATCGCGCCGCCTGGGCCTTTGATCATCTTCCCGGGGATCATCCAGTTCGCGATATCGCCGCTATCGGTGACTTCGAAGGCGCCGAGAATGGCGAGATCGATGTGGCCGCCGCGGATCTGGCCAAACGAATCGGCGCTCGAGAAAAACGCCGAGCCCGGCATCGTCGTGATCGTTTGTTTGCCGGCGTTGATCAGGTCGGGATCTTCTTCGCCAGGCTGCGGGAACGGGCCAATGCCCAGGAGTCCGTTTTCGGATTGCAGGGTGACGTGCATTCCCTCAGGTATGTAATTCGCGACGAGGGTGGGAATACCGATGCCGAGGTTGACGTAGTAACCTTCGCGCAATTCCTGCGCGGCGCGTTTCGCCAGGAGGTCGCGTACGGTCGAGCCCGCCTTCGCGACCGCGGCGCCCTGCACTGTCCGGAACTCGATTCGCTTCTCGTAATTCGTTCCTTGAATGATCCGATCGACGAAAATGCCCGGCGTATGAATCTGGTCGGGATCGAGCTCACCGGGTTCGACCAGCTCTTCCACTTCCGCGACGCAAATCTTCCCGCAGGTGGCGATCATCGGATTGAAATTCCGAGACGTCTTCCGGAAGATGAGGTTGCCGGATTTGTCGCCCTTCCATGCTTTCACGAACGACACTTCCGCGGTGATCCCCGGCTCGAGAACGTACTCCAGGTCCCCGAACTTTTTCGTTTCTTTCCCCTCGGCCAGCTTCGTCCCAAACCCCGTCCGAGTGTAAAACCCCGGAATCCCCGCGCCGCCTGCGCGCAATCGCTCCGCGAGCGTCCCCTGCGGAATCAGCTCCAGTTCCAATTCGCCCGCGAGCACCTGGCGCTCGAATTCCTTGTTCTCGCCGACATACGACGCCATCACTTTCTTTACCTGCCGTGCGGGAAGCAAAACCCCCATGCCAAATCCATCCACCCCCGCGTTGTTGCCGACAATGGTCAGGCCTTTCACCGCACTGTCGTGCAAGGCCGCGATCAAATTCTCCGGAATCCCGCAGAGGCCGAACCCGCCCGCGGCGATCGTCATGTTATCGTGGAGCAGTCCCTCAAGCGCGGCCTTCGCGTCGGAATAAACTTTGTTCATGCGGACGGAAATCTAACCACGGATTTCTCGGATGGGCACGGATGAATAATGGAGCGTGCAGCTCATCGCGAATTGGTCCGGCCTCGATCCAGTTCCGCGGCTTTCTGGAGGTGAAGTTCCGCTTCCTGTTCACGGCTTGCTCGCCGCAATGCGTCGGCGAGCAATCGGTGGTATGTGGCGTTCCCGCTATCGAGTTCCAAGGCTTTTTCGAAACGCGCGATGGCCTCGTCCAATTCTCCCCGGCGCAGAAAGATAGCCGCCAGGTTCCCGTGAGCGGCGCTGATTCGGGGCTCCAGTTCCAGTGCTTTCTTGTAGTCCGTGATCGCCTCATCCACTCGCTGGGCCCGAAGCAGAGCGTTACCTAAATTGTAATACGCTTCGGCATACTCGGGATTTATCTCGAGCGCTTTGTGGTAATGCTCAAACGCTTCCTCGATTCGTCCGCTTTGCACGAGCGCGATGCCGAGATTGTTATGCGCCATCCAACTCTGAGGGTTTTCCGCGATGACCGCGCGCCACAGGCTCTCGGGATCTGAATACGCACCGCACTGCGCCCAGGTCCGGAATCCCAGGAGGAGCAGGATCGCACCGCAAATCACGGGTTGGAGAAACCGTTGCTCGCGCCGAAGAAAAGCGAACGCCGTTGTCGTTGCCGCTGCCACCAGCGCGAGGGGTCCAATGCTCGCGAGATATTGGTAATGATCGGCCACGAAAGAATAACGAAAAGTGTAGAGCATGATGAATCCCAAGACGGGAGCGAGCGTGGCGGCGAAGAAAACCAGGCCCACTTCCGGGCTCCGACCTGCGCGGCGCCGCCCGAAATAGATTGCGACCGCGAGCGCTGCGATCGCCGCTACCCAGACGTAATCAGCCAGGTGGCCCGCGGAAATTTCCCAGTGCGGATAGCTGAATGACAAGTGGGCCGGCCAGACCAGCTTGCCCAGATAAAACCAGAACGCGCGGCTGGCGATCAGAAAGCGTTCGGGCAGCCCAATGGCGAAGAGCGTGCCCTGCGTCCCCTGGTGATATCGCTCCCACCAGATCGTCACCAGCCCCATGGCAATTCCGAGAACGACGAACGGAACGATCTGCCCGATCCGTCGCCAGGTGATCGCGTCATGCCTGAGCCATAGAATCAGAAGCAGCGCCGCCGGCAGCGTGCAGGCGGTCGTCTTACTGAAGAGCGCCAGGGCGTAGCAGGCAATCGCCAACCCGTACCACCGCCACTTGTTTCGCGACCTTTGCTCGACAAAACGCGTCCAACAGATCAGCGCGAGCAGAAAGAAAAAACCCATCAGCACGTTCTTGCGCTCCGTGATCCACGCAACCGATTCGACATGGACCGGATGGAGCGCGAAAAGCGCAGCCGCGAACCACGCACCCCTGATCCGCAACAAGCGCAAGAGTTGCCAGAGGACGAGGGCGTTCGCGGCGTGGAGAAGGATATTGACCCAGTGATATCCGGCCGGATTGAGGCCCCAAATTGCGTGTTCCAGTCGAAAGGTCGTATAAACGAGCGGGAAATATTGCGAAGGAGACTCCAGGGAAAACCAGATGCGTCCTAATCCGTCCGGCGCAGTCAGCAATTTGTTAGCGGTGACATAAACATCATCATCCCAGATGAAGCTGGCGCGTCCCGCCGGCTGGTAGGCCAGGATCGTTGCCCCAACCAGGAGTAGCCCCCATATCCAGAAGGAAAAACGACCGGAGGCTTCGGCACGTCTTCGGCCGGTGGCACTCGCCTTTGTCTTTCTTTTTCGGCTCACGGCGCGCTGGACTCTGGAGGCCGCGCTCTTTTCTGGCAAGGGCGGGATGGAAGTTGCCGACCCGCGTTTCAACGGCAGATTGCAGCTTCACTTTTCATGACTAATCCGACGCTTGCCCATCAACTCGCGGCCTTTGCCTGCTCGCTGAATTTCGAAGACCTCTCGAAGAATGTTGTCCATGAGGTGAAACGCCGCCTGATCGACTCGTTAGGCTGCGCCCTTGGCGCCTGGAACGAGGAGCCGTGCACCATCGCGCGCACTGTCGTTACCGATTTCTCGGCGAAAAATGGAGCGACCGTTTTCGGCACTTCGCAGAAGGCGCCGCCGGATTGGGCAGCGTTCGCCAACGGGTGTTGCATTCGGTATTTCGATTACAACGACACTTATCTTTCAAAGGAGCCGGCGCATCCGAGCGACAATTTTGCGGCGGTCCTGGCCGTCGGCGAAAGTGTCGGCGCGACCGGCCGCGAGATGATTACCGCGACGGCTATCGCGTACGAGGTGCAATGCCGGCTTTGCGATGCCGCCAGTATTCGGGCCCGCGGCTGGGACCACCCGACTTACGGCGCGTTCTCCACTGCCCTTGCCTGCGCGAAGTTGATGAAACTGGACCCGGAGCGGACCCGGCACGCGATCAATATCGCGGGCGTCCATTGCGCCGCCTTTCGGCAGGCGAGAGTAGGGGAGCTTTCGCATTGGAAAGGCGTGGCCTTCGCGAACGCGTCGCGGCTCGGGGTTTACGCCGCATTGCTGGCGCGCGCCGGCATGACCGGACCGGCTCCCATTTTCGAGGGCGCGATGGGATTCGAAAAAGAACTTGGGGTGTCGTTAGGCAACGTCCGCGAAGTGTTCGATAAAACGAAGGAAGCGATGCCCGGCGAGGGCCCCGCCTCCATGATCCTGAAGACGAGCATCAAGTATTGGCCGGCGGAATATCACAGCCAGAGCGCGATCGAAGCGGCGCTCTTCTTGCGCAACCAGATCCAGGATTTGTCGCAAGTGAAGACGGTGGTGATCGAGAGCCACGACGCGTCAGTGGATATCATCGGAAGTGAGCCGGAGAAATGGCATCCGCAGAGCCGCGAGACCGCGGACCATAGTTTGCCCTACATTACCGCGGTGGCCTTGATCGACGGCGAAGTGACCGACAAGCAGTTCGCACCCGAACGTTTCACGGAGACTGGTATCGTGTCGTTTCTCCAGGGCGTGAAAGTGGAGCGGAACGACGAGCTCAGCGCGCTTTACGCGGAAGCAGTCGCTAACATTGTTCACGTTAATCTGGCGGACGGGCGGACGCTGACCAAGCGGGTCGATTATCCGTTGGGCAATGCGAAGAACCGGCTCAAGGATTCGGAGCTGGAGGGGAAATTCCTCAATCTCGCCGCGCCAAAAATCGGCAAGGAAGCCGCGGATCGCGTTTTGGAGCACGGCTGGAAATTCGATCAGGCGCCGGATTGTTCAGCGCTCATGAAATCGCTCGAGATTTCGAAAAACTGATGGGCTCGTCCGCGACACGGTTACGCGAGCTGATCCGTAACGGCTGTGTGGCGATGCCGGGCGTGTTTAACGCCGCGACGGGTCGGCTCGTCGAGCGGAGTGGGTTCGACGCGGTTTACATCAGCGGAGCGGGTTTGTGCAACGCGACGGCCGGCGTGCCGGATATTGGATTGCTCACTCTGACGGAGGTCGCGCAGCTCGCCGGCTACATCGCGCGAGCGGTGAAGATCCCGTGCATCGTGGATGCGGACACTGGTTTCGGCGGCGCAGAAAATGCCGCCCGAACGGTCGAGGAATTTGAGCGGGCAGGATTAGCTGGCTGCCATATCGAGGACCAGGATTTTCCGAAACGATGCGGCCATCTCGCGGGGAAGACGCTGGTTGACGTCCGGGACATGAACGAGAAAATCGGCGCGGCGGCGGCGGCGAAACGCGACAAGAACTTTCTGCTGATTGCCCGCACCGATGCGAGGGCCGTGGAGAGTTTCGCGAAGGCTGTCGAACGCGCGCAAAGCTATCTCGCGGCGGGGGCCGACGCGATTTTTCCCGAGGCGCTCCAGAACGAACAGGAGTTTCGCGACTTTGCCGGGGAAGTAAAAGCGCCGCTCCTCGCGAACATGACCGAGTTCGGGAAAAGCCCGCTGCTGTCGTTAGGTCAGCTCACCGAACTGGGTTATCGGATGGTCATTTATCCGCAGACCGCCTTTCGGGTTTCCATGTTTGCCGCCGGGCAAATGTTGCGCGATTTGAAAACGAGCGGCACGCAAGCCGGCTGGATCGACCGGATGCAAACGCGGCAGGAACTTTATGACTTGTTAGGCTACGATCCGACAAAATGAGAATGCTATGAGCACTGAAACCAAACCTTCCTACAGTCCGGGATTAGCCGGTGTCGTTGCCGGAGAAACGGAGATCTGCTGGGTGGATCCGAATGCCGGCCTGATGTATCGC
>JBJMXC010000192.1:0-6649 GCA_045809825.1 Chthoniobacterales bacterium
GCCGAAATTGCGGGCGTCGTTGCGGCGGCGTCTGTCGCCGGAGCCGGATTGCGTGGACCACCAGCGCTACGGATCGCGTTCGTGACTTCGCCCATCAGCTGCGAAGTGCCGAGCGTCACGCAATTTTGGACCAGCATCATGACGCAGTAGCCGATCGTCAGGGCCTTGAAGAACCCGAGCAATTTCCAGCCGAGCTTGAAAATCATTCCCCAGCGGACATCGCTGAGCTGCGATCCTGAGCCGCCCCGCCCCTTGCCTTTTCCCTCAGCGCCAGCCGGCGGCGCTTTTCCCATCAGGCCTCCCGGCGCTCCGGGAGCTTGTGGGGCTTGCGCGGAATGCGGCGCCATCCCGGGGGGTGACGATTGAGGACCATGTGCGGCCTGATTCGGCGGCGGTTTTCCCTGCATAAGTGGTGGGGGCGATATTGCTAACAGGCCTCCCCCCGCCCCAACCAGCAAAATCTTTCAGCCCCGCAATCTTCCGCTCAGTCGTAACAATCCAGATACTTAATCCCTGACCCGGTATTAAATATCACCACGTTCTCGTCCGGCTCGATCTTCCCCGCCCCGACCAACTTCTTCAGCGCCACAAAACACGCCGCTCCTTCCGGCGCGACAAACAATCCCTCGGCCGCACCGACTTCACGCGTCGCCGCGATCATCTCTTCATCTTCCACCGTCACCGCCCCACCGCCCGACTTCCGCAAAATATCGAGCATAATGAAATCACCGACCGCTTTCGGCACCCGCAACCCCGACGCCACCGTGTGCGCATCCGGAAATTCCGCCGCGAATTTTTCGCCTGCTTGGAACGCGCGCACGATCGGCGCGCAACCGCTCGCCTGGACCGTAAACATCCGGGGCCGCTTCGCCCCGATCCATCCGAGCTTTTCCATTTCATCGAACGCTTTCCACATCCCGATGAGTCCGGTCCCGCCGCCCGTCGGATAGAGGACCACATCCGGCAACGTCCAATCCATCTGCTCCGCCACCTCGTACCCGAGCGTCTTCTTCCCCTCGACTCGATACGGCTCTTTCAACGTCGACATGTCGAACCAGCCTTCCGCCGTTTTCCGTTTCGCGATCTCCGCGCCGCAATCAGTGATCAATCCATCGATCAAGGTCACGCGCGCACCGAGCTCGCGACACTCGATGATATTCGCCCGCGGCGTATCGCTCGGCATAAAAACGTGCGCCTCCATTCCCGCGCGCGCCGCATACGCCGCCAGCGCGCCGCCCGCATTCCCCGCCGACGGTACTGCCAGTTTCGTGGCGCCGAGATGCTTCGCCATCGACACCGCGGTCGCCATCCCGCGCGCCTTAAAACTCTGAGTCGGATTCTGCGCCTCATCCTTTACCCAAAGATTCGCAACCCCAGCCGCGTCTCCGAATCTCTTCGCTCGCAGCAGCGGGGTTCCGCCTTCGCCGAAAGTCACCGGCTCGACATCCATCGGTAACGGCAACACCTCACGAAATCGCCAGAGCGATTTCTCCCGCGTCGCAAGATCTTCCTTCTTCAGTTTCTTCCCGACCGCCTCCAGATCGTAAACCGGGAAGAGCGGCTTCTGACATTTCGTGCAGAGATTTTGCAGCGAGTTCCACTCATACCGCGTCCCGCAATTCGTACACTCCAGATGCGTCAGAAACATGAATCAGATTATCAACCGCGGATTACGCAGATTACACAGATTTCTTGGTACGGACGCATACGCCCTGGTCTCCTGGTTTCCAAATTCAGTGGCTTGTCTCCCGATGCTTTCCCAATCCGTGAAATCCGCGACATCTGCGGTTAATTTTCCCTCGTCCCCCATCGAGCGATGAAACGCTCGATCCACCGTTTGACTCGACTTTGGGCGTTCGGCGATCCCCGTTTTCCACTTTGGCCTTTGATTCGCTTTCTCCCAAAAGCTCACCCGCTACCCTCGCGGGCTTGACCGTCTATGTCGGTCACATCCCCGCGGCTCTATTCCATTTTTCACTTTAACCTGTTCCTTTCCCCTTCGAGCTCTAGGCTCGCTGCCACATGAAAAAATATCTCGCGGCTCTACCGCTTCTCGCAGCCCTCTTCATTCCAGTTACCGCACGCTGCGACACCGCGCAGGACACGACCGCCATCCGCGACGTCGTCGCAACCCAGCAGTCCGCCGCATGGACGAAGCACGACGCCAAAGCGTACGCGGCCTTGTTCAAGGAAGACGGCGACTGCGTAAACGTCCTCGGTTGGTGGTGGAAAAGCCGGGCCGATATCGAGAAGAAACTCACCGACGCCTTCGCCTTCGTGTTCAAGGACAGCGTGCTCACCATTAAAGAGAGCGACGTCGACGTGAAGTTTCTCACTCCTGAAGTCGCCCTCGTGCACGCTCGCTGGACCATGACCGGTGCGAAAAGCCCGGGAAACGCGGCTCCAGTGCCCCAACAAGGCATCCAGACCCACACCTTGCAGAAGCAATCCGGCAAATGGCTGATCGCCGCCTTCCAGAACACCAATTCCATGCCCGAAATGCCGTTCCCGAAAGGGCCGCCGGGCGCGCCGTAAGGCGCCAGGCGCCGCGTTATTGGCTAGTTGTTATAGTCGTTGATTGTGGTTGTCGGCTCTTCGGCAGCGGCCGCGCTGTAGTCCGCTTGGTCGGAAACTCTGTTCGCCGCTTTGAAACAAAACAGGACACGATTAACAGGATTTTACAGGATTGGGATTGCGTATCCCGGCGCCTGCCTGCCCTGATTTCTTTCCGGTTCCCTCAATCCCGTTAATCCTGTTAATCCTGTCTACCATCCGATGAACGAACCCGCCAAGCTCCGCCACCCTTGGTATCGCCCCTCACTAACGACCCAAATTTTCCTCGGCCTCATCCTCGGCGGACTTATCGGCTACTTCCGGCCCGATTGGGGGAACGCGATCTACTTCCTCCGCGACATTTTCCTTAACCTCATCAAGTCCATCATCGCGCCGCTGGTCTTCTCCACCATCGTCGTCGGGATCGCCGGCGCGGGCGCGTTAAAGAAGGTCGGACGAATGGGCGTGAAAGCGCTAATCTACTTCGAGATCGTCACGACCGCCGCGCTCTTCATCGGGCTCGCTATCGTCAATCTCACCAGGCCTGGGCTCGGCGTTACTCTCGCCACCAACAACACCGACATCATCAAGACCATCGGGCAAACCCACCCGAAAACGCTGGTCGAGACTCTCGTCCACGCCTTCCCCGCCAGCATCATCGAAGCGATGGCGCGCGGCGACGTTCTCCAGATCGTCGCCTTCAGCGTCCTGTTCGCGCTCGCCGTGTCCGCCATCGGCGAGAAAGGCCGGCCCATCGTGCGCGCGTGCGAAAGTCTCTCCCAGGTCATGTTCAAGTTCACCAACTACGTCATGATGTTCGCCCCCATTGGCGTCGGCGCGGCCATGGCCCACACCGTCGGCACCCAGGGCCTTAGCGTCCTCGTTAATCTGGGTAACCTGATCTTGTCCCTGTATTTCGCTCTCATCATTTTCATCGTCCTCGTTTTCGGCGCCGTCATCGCGTTGTTCAAAGTGCCGCTGAAACAATTCGTGAAAGCCGTGCGCGAACCAGCCGCATTAGCCTTCGCCACTACCTCGAGCGAATCCGCGTTGCCGAAAGCCATGGAACACATGGAACGCCTCGGCGTTCCCCGCCACATCGTCGGGTTCGTCATGCCGACCGGTTACAGTTTCAATCTCGACGGCTCCACGCTCTATCTCGCGATGGCCAGCGTGTTCGTCGCGCAAGCTGCCGAGACCACGATGGGTTTCCACATGCCCATCGGCGCCCAGCTCACCATGATCCTAACCCTGATGCTGACCAGCAAAGGCGTCGCCGCTGTCCCCCGCGCCTCCTTAGTCATCTTGTTAGCAACATTGAACAGCTTTCTTCCGGCCGGCCTTGGCCCTATCGGCGTCGCTGTCATCTTCGGCGTCGACGAGTTAATGGATATGGGTCGGACGTGCGTAAACCTCATCGGCAATTGCTTGGCGACAGTCGTTGTGGCGAGATGGGAGGGAGAATTCAATGATGACCGCGCGAAAGTGTTTGGTACTCCTCAAGAAATTGAACTCGACCTCAAGGAAGGAGAACCGACGTTCGCTGAAGCCGCGCGGCAAGGCGACTAACGCGGTTCCGCCCCTCTTGATTCTTCCTTCTGAATTCTTAATTTCCTTCACAAATATCCGCCCGAGGATTAAAGGTGCGGACGGTCGACGGTCACAGACCGCCGCTACGGGTCAGAAGATCGGCATCAGGAACATCCGGCCGTAGGCGATGAAGGCCATGAGGAGGCCTAACACACCGCTCATGATCATGGGCGCGTTCTCGCGGAATTTAACGTGAACGCCGATGAACACGAGGCTCTCGATTGCCAGGACCGCGGCCGCCGCCACCGTGAGCGTTGGGTACCAGGGGAGGACGCTGGGAACAATCAGGCCGATGGCGCAAACGAGCTCGATGATGCCGAGAAACATCCAGGCTCCTCGCGGCAAGGCATCAAAGGACCGGACGCCCTGCCTTATCTTGTCGAACATGAAGACCTTCATGACGCCCGAGGCTGTGTAGAGGAGAGCGGTGAGCGCCTGCAGGACCCACAACAGGATGTTCATCGTTTGGGTTGTGCCGAAAAGCGCGCTTTATGTCAATCAATCGAGTAGCCCGCGAAGGACGCGAATTGGCGTGTGTAGAGTGGGCTCGGAAATATCTTCTGACAATACCTCGGTGCTCGTCGACGGTCATAGACCGACGCTACAGGGAAAGGGCAGAACGGGTCAGTCCTAAGGATTGACAGCTCCACGGCCGCTCCGATTCTAATTGATCAGCCCGACCCAGGCGTGACAACCAACCCTGCTTATGACGATAAGGATTAATCCCCTTCCGGCGGCTGTATTACTCGCAGCCGTTCTGCTGCCAATCTGTGCGAACGCGGCGTCGATTTGGGCATCGAAGCCGCAGCCGAAATTCCCGGAAGCTTCACTGCGGAAGGGCTCCGAAGGTTATGTGGTCGTGCGCGCTTACATCCAAACGGATGGGAGGGTTACTCGCGCGACGATAGCAAAGACCAGCGGCGATGCGATCCTCGACGAAGCGGCGAGAACGGCGGTGTTAAAGTGGAAGATGAACGCGGCCGCCGTTAAGCCCAATTACCTAACCAACGGCTACGACCAGCGAATTGACTTCCGGCCAGAGGCGCCGATCGCAGCCCGCTATAGCGATCGGGCGGCTTACTTTGGCTCATTCCAAAGCGCGAGGATTTGGACCTATGCGCCATTCCCGGAATATCCGGCCCATGAACGGCTGGTGAAGGCGGAAGGTGTTGTTTACATCAAGATCACCATCGGACCCGACGGCGGCGTCGCATCGGCCGAAGTGGTGCGGAGCTCCGGTTATCCGAGTTTGGATAAGGCTGCGCTAGAGGCCATTCACAAATGGCATGCTCACCGGGAATTTGCCGGCAAGCATGGCGTCATGCCGGTCCATTTCACGCTGCACTCAGTGCGTTGAGCCGAGGGACAGCGACGAAGGCGGGGCTGCCCGCGAATCAGGCGAATGGCCGCGAATATGAGGAGTTGCTGCAAAACCGGGTACGTAAAACCGGATGAATCTGGAACGCAGGAAACAAGGAAAAAAAGTTTTGAACCTGGAACTTACGAAACCGTGAATGGGCCGTTGCGAAAAGAAACAGGCGTGAGCAGGTGACGCAAAGCGTTTAACCAATGGACGCCATGAGCTTCCTCGCCACCGATCCATTATTGCCTATCCGAATCCTCGCCCTCGTCGCTTTGATTGCGGTTATCGCCGCATTTATCTATGTGCTGCGGCATCTTCAGAAGATCGAGCGGACGGTAGCATCGGACGATCTGGTGCCGAAAGAACGTGGGCCGCGAAACAACGTTGTCCTGATCATTTGCGCGGTACCGATTGTAATCACGCTGCTCCTGCTTTTTCTGCTCTTCAAGACGTGACGGCCTGACGGCGACCGCCGGCAACGTTTCGCGTAGCGATTAGGGCAGGCTAACGGGCGCGAATGCAGTCCTTTTGCGGCCTTACAATTGCCGTGTTAGCAGTTTTTCCCTACCCTCGGGTGTTATGAGTGACCTTTTTCGGTTTCGTGCCGCGGTCGAGCGAGATCCTGCTGTCGAGCTTTGGATGCGTGAACATGCGGATGAGCTGGGGGCAATCGCGCGGCGTTGGTTTAAAGTCATGCGTGGTTGTGGAGACGACGTTCGAGAGCTATTGCATGATGGCCATCCGACGGCGTGCGTCGGCGAAGCGGCCTTTGGTTATGTGAATGCCTTCAAAGCGCACGTGAACGTCGGTTTTTTCCGTGGCGCGGAGATTCCCGATCCGAAAGGCCAGCTCGAAGGCACCGGCAAGGTCATGCGCCATGTGAAACTAAGCCCGTCACGTAACGTCGATGCAGCTGCGCTAACTGACCTAATCAAGAGTGCATATGCTGACATGAAGACACGTGTTGCCCGCGAACTACGCTAATCTACGCGAATATGAGCCGGGCTTAGGAAGCGAAGACGGCGCGCCCATCCAATCCTAACGGCTCTTGGTTAGCGTGCGACGAAGCGTTTCTTCGGCGCACGCAGACGCAGGGTTCGTTGAAAGTTATGATCTGTCGTAGGTGGGTTCCCTCGAAGAACC
>JBJMXC010000193.1:0-5055 GCA_045809825.1 Chthoniobacterales bacterium
GTACGCGGCGATCTATCTCCAGCACTACCGCAACAGCCGGGAAGGCAATTCCCAGATCCTCGGCCTCGCCCAGCGCATGGAACGCTGGATGCATCATAAGGTCGCCAAAGATGCCGCCTCACCCAAAGCGACCCTTGAGATCGGCGCCGGGAACCTGAATCAGCTTCCATACGAACCAAACTCCAACCCTTACGACATCATCGAGCCCTTTCGCGAGCTGTTCGAATCGTCGCCCCACCTCTCACGCGTCCGAAACGTCTATGCTGATATTGCTGATATTCCGGCGACGAACCGTTATCAGCGGATAACGTCAGTCGCCGTTCTCGAACATGTGGAAAACCTGCCGGAGCTCGTCGCGCGCAGCGCACTACTTCTGGAAGACGAGGGCAGCTTTCGCGCCGGTATTCCGAGTGAAGGCACAATCCTCTGGCGTCTGGGATGGCAACTGACCACGGCTCTCGATTTCCGCACCCGCTACAATCTCGACTATGGCGTGCTGATGCGTTACGAGCATGTGAACACCGCAAGAGAGATCGAAGAGGTATTGCGCTACTTTTTTTCCGAGGTGCGCCACCGCGTTTTTGGTCTCGTGTCTACGTTCTCCTTCTACCAGTTCTTTGCTTGTTCGCAGCCCCGCCGCGAACGCTGTTCGGATTACCTGTCCACAGCGCGGCCCGCCGGGAACGGTCAGAGCGCCTTGTAAACCTGATAGACGCCGGAACGCATTAGCGTTTCGCAGCGCTGGCAGCTGTCATGCGAAGTGATCACGGTCGCGCCGGCGGGCGCGTGCGCTCCAGGTGCGAGGTGAACAAATTCCGACCTCGGCCTTTTCTCCAGAACGGCATACCAGAGCGCGTGAATGTAGGCCGGGCCCCATCGCCCATCTTCGAGATAGATGGGCCTGCCCGGTTGCTGGATCGCCGCGTCGTAGGCTGCTTTGTAAGGAGCGTCGAAGTCGTAGGATCGTTTCGGTCCCTCCCGGCGGAACACAGTTTGGTAGCGGCACGCTTCTACAACGGTGAGTCCCAGGAGACAGAATAAAAGGCAAAACCGCACGGCGCGTGGCAGGAGTCGTCCCGGACCTTCGGCTTTGGCGAGGAGCCATTCCAAAGCAGGCACGGTCAACAAGAGAAGAAACACCGGATACGCAAGCAGCCGAGTCGCATGAAAGGCGTAGATGCCGATGGCACCCGGCACAATCGAGATCACAACTCCGTAAAAGATGAACCGCCACCAAGGCTGGGCCCCACGACGGGTCACCACCACGAAGACACCAATCATCGCCAGGATAAAGGCACCGAAAAAGAACGCACCGCCGGAACCCGGGATATGATGGCGCGGAAGCGGATCCGCATTTAAGAGCAGCCCAGTCAGCCCTTGATCTTCAAGGTAACGATCGAAGAACTGAGACGCGATCTGGTTCAAAGGCACGCCGGGCTTGATGAACGAGGCTTCCTGAAATCGTTTAGTCAGCAACCCGGGATGACTCCAATTGAAAACCAGGATCGGCAACAGGGTGAGACCGTAGAAAAATCCAGTAACAACCACGTTCACGAAACGTTGTTTGGTGGTGGCAAAGAGAAGCAGTCCGAGAACGAAGAACGGCGCGAGAAGGCGTCCGGTTATTGTGGAATAGCTCATCAGGGCCAGGCAACCGACGAGCTTTGCGATGTCGGTCGCATCCCACTTCTCCTTTTGGTGAACGCCAAAAAGCACCAATAGAAACAAGGCCACGGGAAATGGAAGGAATTGCGCTTCGATCAGCAGGCCTCTGGCGTCGAAAAACCACGGAGTTAAAAGCGCCGTCGCGGCGACGATGACGCCGACCGTTCGGCGCCCGGAAATCCGCTTGGCCAAGAGACCAAGAAGAAGACAGGCGCCGAAGATGAACGCGGCGCTAAAGAGTCGCGCCAGCAAAGTGCTGGGGGGGAGAAAGAGGAACACGACCGCCAGCATGTAGATCTGGGCGGGACTGAAGGTTTGGGCGAAGCCATCGCTGAAGCATTGAAAGAAAAGCGGAAAGTGTGGTCCGAATTCGCCAGCGCCAGTGCGCGAGACAAGGTAGGCGTTGTAGGCCAGGCCGGATTCATCCAGATAAATGCCCGGCGGATTCGAGGAGAGGCCGTTGGCATAGAGGGCGAACAGGAGCCCGAGCCCCGTTGCCCACACCAAAATCCTTCTCCAATTGCGCCGCGCGTTTTTCATGCGAGAAATCGCCACCGAGTAAATAAGGGTCGCGCGATCTGCCAGACGCTTTCGGAAGTGGAAACGCACTTTACTTCTTTTTAAATACCTCGACCGCATTCCAAGCCGAGTCGGGGGGTTGATTTTCGTATTCGAGCGATCGCTCGAGATACATTTTGGCGAGCGCATCGTCCGGATAGAACTCGAGGAATTGGGAGAACAAAATCTTGGCCTGCTTGAAATCGCGCTCCCGGAATTTTCGAAAGGCGGCTTCGTAGGTCTCCACTCTCTGGAGGAACTCCTGGTCGGCCGAGCCGTCCTTGGCCCCGATTAATGCGAAGATCTCTACCGGCTGGCTTTTTCCTTTTACCTGGACGAGGGCGACGCTTCGGAGATGAAAATCCGCCCGGATGAGGTCCGCCGCGCGGGTCCCAATGAGAATATCGGTATTATAGACTCGCGTCAGCGCTTCGAGGCGAGACGCGAGGTTCACTGCATCGCCGATCACGGTCGGGTCCGCCTTTTCGTGCGAGCCGATGTTGCCGCCCAGGACGTCGCCATGGTTGATCCCAATCCCGATATGAAACGGCGCCGTCCCTTCAGCCGCCCATTTTTTATTTAGAATTTCGAGCTCACGCCGCATCGCCAGCGCCGCCCGTGTGCAGGCTTTCGCGTCTTCGGCCACTCCACGGCTGCTGACGTTGCCCCAAACCGCCATGACGGCGTCCCCGATGAATTTATCGAGGGTTCCGTTGTTCTCGAAAACGGTAGCCGTCATCCGGCTTAGATATTCATTGAGCTGGCTGACGAGCTTCTCCGGGTCGGCGTTCTCGGTCATGGCGGTGAACCCGACAATGTCCGAGAACAGAATCGTCACCGGCAAACGGACGCCGCGGAGACTGCTATAAAAGCTGTCCGGATTATCGAGAATCTCTTTAACCAGATTCTTGGAAACGTAGCGCTCGAGGGTCCGCCGGGTCCGGAGTTTCTCCAGTCGTTCCAGGGTAAAATCATATCCAAGGGAGATGAGGCCGCTCAGGCCAAATGCGCCGAGCACCGGAAGGGTAAGTAGGAAAAGATTTTGAGTGTTGTACCAAAAGACCACCGCGCCGAGGTAACCCGCACCCAACCCCAGGAGGAGAAACAATGCGATCAAGGTTTGGCGAATGAAGGTAACGACGAGCCAGGCGACGACGCCCGCGCCGAGCAAAAGGACGAGGTTAACCCAGGGCGATGTTTCGCTTAGGAACTCGCCGTCGAGCGCGGCGGCCATGGCATGAAAATGGATAATAGGACCGGACGTCGCCTCGCCGATTGGCGTCGGGTGGACATCGTGAGCAATGGCCGAAGCAGCCCCCACCAGCACGACCCTGTCTTTAAAAAACGCACCGTTGCCATAGTTGTTCTTCCAATAGACGGGAGCGAAAATCTCGAAGAGAGAACGAGGCTGATAAACATCGTTCGGACCGAAACGGATCATCGCGGACAGCCCGGCCGGGGGAATTCGGCTGCTGAATCCAAGTTTCCTTAACGACCGCGCATCCAGGGATTCGTAGACCGTCTCCCCGGGCCTGGGGAGCCCGGGCTCGAATCCCTTCATCTTGTCCACGATCTGTGTATCAGTCATGGCGTAATTGATTCGGCGAATGAAGCTGTCCGGGTCCGGCCAGAGGCTCACGTAGCCCACCCGGTCGTCCATGAAACCGTCCGCGATCAGCCTCTTGTTCGGCGGGACAAAAATAATGTTGGTCTTTTCGGTCTCAGGATTTGCATTCCCTTCGATATCCGCGCCGATGACGACGCGGTCGCGATGACGATCGAGGGCAGCGCGAAACTCCTCAGTTCCGGCGCGGTCCGGATCGAAGGTGAGATCGAAGATGATCAGGCGCGCTCCGGCATCACAGAGCCGCTCGATCAGTTCTGCATAGACCGCGCGCGACCAGGGAAATTCCTCGTGCATCTTTTGCAACGCCGGCGAACTCGCGATCTCCTCCGGGCTCAATTGATCCAACTGCTTGGACGCTTCGTCGATGCCGAGGAAAACGAATTCATCGTGGGCTTTGGTCCGCGACCCTCTGCGTTCGAGAGCGTCGCGAAAGCTCGTCTCGTTCAGCCAGATGCTGTTCACGAAGCTGCTGCTGCGAAACGTGACGGTCGCGATGATCGCACCCGTGCAGAGCGCGCAAATGAGCGCCAGGGCCATGCGTCGACGACGTCCGAACCAGTGCATGCCCGATTTTATTGGGCGCATGCGGCGCGGCCAATCCAATTCTCTCCTCCTCGTAATCGAGGTTGCACCGACCACATCACCGGCTACCTTTCCGGCCCGCGAACGCCTGGTGCGCCGCGGCGATCTGCCCACCTGGCCCCGCTCAGCGGGACGATCAGCGAATGAGGTCGGGCAGATCCTAAACTAATAACAATCCGCTGAAAGAAGGAGTCCCGCTAACCCGGGGCTAAACAATATGCCAAGAGCTACTAATGCTCCCGCCAGCCGGGAGCGCCGCAAACGCGTCCTCGACGCCGCCAAGGGTTACCGCGGCCGCCGTTCGAAACTCTTCCGTTACGCGAAAGACGCGACGATGAAGGCCAAGTATTGGTCTTATCGCGATCGCAAAACTCGGAAGCGCACCTTTCGTTATCTCTGGATCCAGCGGCTCAACGCCGCGGTCCGCGCGCAGGGACTCACCTACAGCCGTTTCGCCGAAGGATTGAAGGCGGCGAACATCGGGCTCGATCGCAAGATTCTTTCCGATCTCGCCATTACTGACGAAGCGACGTTCAAAGGGATTGTCGAGCAGGTGAAAACCGCGCTCGAAGAAAAAGCGAAGAACAAGAAGAAGGCGGCGTAGTTGTAGGGCGTTTCTGTGA
>JBJMXC010000194.1:0-16602 GCA_045809825.1 Chthoniobacterales bacterium
ACCGTGTCCCGTTGGACGGCCGCGCCTTCTGGATTTCGCAGTGGCGAAAAACGGTTCGGGCTCCGGATTAACCCAGCCAGGATGGCAGATTCCGACAGGTTGAGTTTCGCCGCGTCCTTCCCGAAATAGGCCAGCGACGCGGTCTGGACGCCGTAACAACCGGCGCCGAAATAGATCCGGTTTACGTAGAGTTCCAGGATCTGTTGCTTGGTGAAATCGCGTTCGATCCGCAGCGCCACCATCGCCTCCAGGATCTTGCGGCTGAGGGTTCGTCCGCCCAGCGGAAGGCTGTTCCGGGCCAGCTGCTGGGTAATGCTGCTCGCGCCTTCCTTGGCCGAGTGGCTCAGGACGTCGCGCACCAGAGCGCGCGCGATGCCGCGCCAGTCGATGCCACCATGCTCGAAAAACCGGGTGTCCTCGCGCGCAAGCAGCGCATCGATGAAGAACGGCGACACCTCGTTTAGGGCGACCTTAACCCGGTTAGCCCCCGCCAGGCGGCTGTAAATTTTACCGTCGACGTCGAAGAACGTATTTCGCTCCGGCATGTCGTCGACCATCTTCAGGTCGTAGGTCTGGGCCCAAAACGCATAAAAAAACAGGACGCTGAAGACCGCGACGACAGGCAGCCCCAGAAGCGCGAGCTTCCAGGGAATGCGGCCCTTGCCGCCGGTCTTTTTCCGGCCCGAGACGCGGGCGAGGAGCTTCATGGTTGAGAAAGTTTAAGCGTTAAAGCGGTGGAACGTTGCAGCGTTAGAATGAGGTAACGCTTCAACCGTTCAACGTTTCGACGCTTCAACGTTCCTCAAAGCCGCATCTGCACCGCGCTATCGTGCTGCTCGTGGGCGCAAGGCGCGTTGGTCGGCACCCCGGCATCGGCTGAGCTGACCTGGACCAGTTTGTTCTCGACCAGGTATTGCTCCACTTCGTCGCCACTGACGTCCGCCAGCATCTTGTCGTTGATCTCGACGCAGGGCGAAAGCGGCTGGCCGGTCTTGGTTTCCATTTCCCAACGAAAAGCCGGGTTCTGGATGATGTCTTTTTCGGTGTACGGCAGATTGTATTTCGCGAGCACGGCGCGGACTCCATTGCTCCAGCCGCACGTGGTCTTGAGGTAGGCAGTGATCTTGGGCGTATCCATTCCGGAATTTAGCATGGGTGCGCCGGTTTGCATTCGCTCTTCGAGGCGGGTAAGAAAACGAATGAGCTTTACCCTGCAAATTGGCCAGTCGGCGCCCAACTTTCGCCTGCCAGCCACCGATGGAAAAACCTACTCTTTGTCCGATTTCGCCGGGGATGCAGTCCTCGTGGTCTTCTTTACCTGCAACCACTGCCCGTACGTGACCGGCTCCGATGAATCGACTCGGGCCATCGTGGGGAAATTCGCCGGCCGCGGAGTCCGTTTCGTCGCCATCAATTCAAACAGCGCGAACACCTACGCTGAGGACGATTTTCCGCACATGGTCGAGCGAATGCAGCGCGAAAAGTTTCCATGGCTGTATCTGCACGACGCCAGCCAGGATGTGGCCAGGGCCTACGGTGCGCTCCGGACCCCGCATTTTTATGTTTTCGACCGCGATCGCAGATTGATCTACACCGGACGCGCGGTGGACAATCCGCGCCAGGCTGATCGATCCAAGGTGCACGACCTTGACCGCGCCCTGGAAGAGCATCTTGCTGGCAAACCGATCAGTACGCCGCTGACGAACCCAATCGGCTGCAATGTGAAGTGGGAAGGACGCGACGCTCACTGGATGCCGGGTGAGGCTTGCGACTTGGTTTGATAACTCCTGCTCCCGACCGTGATCAGGAGCAGGAATCGGCTACCCTAAATCTTGCTCCGTAACGGACGCACGCACTGGGTCAGTTTGCGCAACCCGAGTTGGAGCCGCGTTTTTACGGTTCCGAGCGGGGTATTTGTCGTCGCCGCAATTTCGCGCTGGCTCAATCCCCGAAAGTAAGCCAGCTCGACGGCTTCTCGTTGCACCGCTGGCAAGGTTTGCATTTGCTGCCCGAGAAAACGGCGAAGGTCGCTCTGCGCAACTTCGGTTGCCATCCCGGCCAACCGCGGCGTCTGGGTCTTCGGTTTCACTTCGTCCTCGAAACGTTGCTTCGCTCGCCGATAGCTGTCACGCCGCCGCACCCGATCGATTGCACGCCGGCGCGCGATCGTGATTACCCAGCCGAGCGGTTTGCCGGCTTTGGGCGAATAATGATGCGCCTCGCGCCAAATTTGTAGAAATGATTCCTGGAGCACGTCGTCCGCCTCCGATTCTTCGTGGACCACGCTGCCGATGAGGGCGCGGAGCGAGCGGGAATAACGTGAATAGAGTTCTTTCAGGGCCTGCTGGCGCCGCTGCGTGATCTCTTGCATGAGGACTTCGTCGCAGATGAATGAAGTGTCTGCGCCGTCGAGTTGAGGTACGATTTCAGGAAAGATTGCCATGTCACGGTAAGTTCGGACGTCACCGCTCGACAGGCTATCGGCCCATTCGCTTACCGTTCAGTAAGAGAAAACCTGAGTGCGCCTTTCATAGGTAAATGAAAGGTTGTACTCGGGGTCGGCAGCGCGAAATAGGTTTTTGACCTATGCCTGTTTCAGCAGGGTTGCTGATTTCGCACTCCGTGTTTTTCGGATTTAATTCCGGCCTCTGATGCCGCACTCACTCTTGCCCGAAGAAAAACTCGCCATCCTCCAAGGCAGTGATCTACGGCGGAAATGGCACTCGTTAGACGATCAGCGGGTGTGCGTTTTGTGTGACCGGGCAATCACCGGACGTCAGATCGAGATCCGGCGAGAGCCCGGCGGGACATTTTCGGTTCACTGTCCGACGCCGCATTGCCCCTCGGAGCCGAGCGACTGGTTTTATCAGGGCAACGCCTGTTCGCCATCGGGACGCGCGAAAGTACGGACTCAAGAGGCGAGCATTTGGGATGACGAGCCTGCCGTCGAGACGGCCAGAATCGCACGACCGCGGTAACTCGTGGCCGCGATCTATCTTAAAGAGGAGACCTAATGGCCGCGAAAAAAACCGCAAGAAAGAAAAGTAGCAAGACAAGCAAACGCACTGTCATTGAACCAAAAAAAAGCGACCGGCGTTATGTCCGTCGCAACAAGCAAGGCGAGTTTAAGAAGCAAGTGAAAGTCGGGCGCTCGCTCGCCGCGGATCGAAAGCGGAAGGCAAAGAGCAAAGTCAAAAAGGGCCAGGGCGATCGCGGCGACGTCCGGCGCTAGACTTCCTTAGACTAATCGGGTCCCCGGCCGGTTATCGGTGGTTCACAGGTCGGCGATTTCTGCCGGTGCCTGGCTCTCATCGGAGTTAGTCCGATAATTTGATCGGTTGGATCGTCCCATCCTTCGAAACGGGTTCACACGTTTTTCAGATAAAGGAGGCAAAATTGGACGAGATGACCCCAGCCTTGGAACGAGCGGAACTTTATTTTATGGCGCATCCCGGGACGCCGTCGGCCGTGCGCCGGCCGAAGCTCGCTGTGCGTTCAGGACAATGGATTGCGTGGCTCGGTCGCAATGTCCGTGACGGGATTGCCGGATTTGGGCCGACGGTCGAAGCCGCGTTGCGCGCTTTCGACGCCGAATACATTGCGGCCCTCCGGGCTCCGAGCGGACCAGCCACACCAGCTTTGCGCGCACCAATCCAGGCCGGTTTCCGTTCCGCTGCATAATAATGAAGACCTCGAGTTTGCTTCGACGATTGACTGTGATTCTGCTTTTGGGGGCGTTCGCGGGATGCGCGGATGAGGCTAACACCAGCGGCCCGCATCGGTCCGTCCGGCGCAAGCCTACTCCGAATCTGGATCGGAGTTATGACTGGGGTTCGCGTCCGCCTGGAACGCGTACGGACGATCAGCCTCATCACCAGGATTAGCCCCGGTCAGGATCGCGGCATTTCGCCTCGGCCGATCACTCGCGCGGATGGACCCATTCCATCGGCCCTGCCGTGCACTCCTTGGTCGGGCAGCACAACCGCAGCAATCCCATCCCGCCCAAACTCCGTCCCAAACGAATCTCGGTACCGCTGATTAGTTTGCCGCACCCGAGACAAAGCCGCCGGTCGTGCGTGCTCTGCCAGATCCGAAACCCGTCGAGCCGTTGCAAGAGTTTGAGCTTTTCCTCTGGGCCAATGCCATCGCTGTCCATCTGTGCCGAAACTCGCAGCGGCAGGCCCTAAGACCAATCGGAGTGGCACCGGATTCCACGCTCAGTGAATCTCCGAGTTCGGCGAACGCTGTTAGTGCTTCTCCTTGTCGACGGGCGGCAGCTCGATGTTGTCATTACTCAGCTTGCCCTCGAACGCCTTGATGAATGCATTCTTGAAAACGTTCATGACCGTCGTCATCACTTCGGGTGTTGGGTCGTCAAAGCTGCCCGAAAGTGGGACGCGGGTGCCAAAGCGATCTTTCGGATGGTTGCGAATGATTCGGGTCAGGCCCCCGACAATTCCCTGCCAGACAAAATCCAGCGGGTTTTCGCTGTCGTGAGCCGGATCGAAAATCGACATCTTGTCGAAGACCGGTTCGATATAGCCCGTAAACGCGCCGTTCTTGGCCTTCATCTCAGTGGCTACCTTGAGGGTGCCGCCTTCAAAAGTGAATTTCCCATAGGCCTTCGCGAAATCGTTCAGCTTCGTTAGTGGGACGTCCGACATCTCGAGCTTCATGTCGAAGGTCGGTTTCGGCGCGTACGGATCGAGCTTTACTGCGCAACGCACTTCGCCGGTCCGGAGCGGGCGCGCTTCCATGTCGATGTCCGCGATGAGCGATTTCGACAGTTTTTTGCTGTTCGTCAGGTTGGTCCCGACCATCTGGACGCGGTCGAAGACAACGTCCACGTCCGGGTCGTGACTGAAATCCCGGTAATGGATTTCGCCGTCGTGGACCGCGAACCGGTTTATTTTAACTGGGAACAGTTCCTTGATTTTTTGTGCCCACGGCTTGTCCACGCCGAACTGGCTACTCGCCTTGCTCGCCGCATTGACAAAATTCATTTTGGGCCGGTAGAACTCGATCTCGCCGACAAAAGCGCCGTGCCAGAGGGCTCCCCACTCAACCGAGAGATCAACCGCCGGCGCGGAGAAAAACGGGACCGGGACTTTGCCGGTCGTTTTCTCGATCTTCACTTCGTGGATCGTGTAGGCCCCGCGCCAAAGATGAATCTCGACCGCGGCGACGTGGCCCCGGTATTCGTCCATTTCGTTCAGCTTGCGATTCACATAGTCGCGAACCCAGATGGCGAGCATGAGCCGGACAATGAGCACGGCGACGAGTAGAACCACCAGCGGCCAGAACCATTTTCGTTTCCAAATCTGTTTCATGTTTCGATCACGATTTGGTAGGGCGAGACGCCGTCGAGCCAACGGGCTGGAAAGCAGGCGGCTCGACAGAGTCTCGCCCTACCGGGGAAAGCCCCCGAGTTTCTTCGCATTTGCCGTGCGGTTCGGGTGTCGTTTTTTTGGCCGCATGGCGCCGGCTTCTTCTGCTCGTGCTCTTGATCCTGATCCGTTGGGCCGCCGCCGCTTTTTTCGAAGATCTGAGCATGATCAGGATCATGAGCATGAATGCAGGCGGTGACGCCCGGAGGCCTCGTTCCGAGCGAACCTTAGGTGTATGGCGGGTACTGCAGACTTGAAGATCGGCAACCGCAGGGTTGCGATCTCGAATCCCGACAAGGTCTTCTACAACGCCGGCAAGTTCACCAAGCTCGACGTGGTTAATTATTACCTGCGCGTCGCGCCCTGGCTGTTGCCCCATTTTCGGGATCGACCCGTCACGTTAAAGCGGTATCCGAACGGCGTTCACGGCGAAGTCTTCTACGAGAAAGACGCGCCCGGCTACACGCCCGAATGGGTCAAAACATTTCCGGTCCCGCGCCGCGAAGGCGGGCCCGCCATCAATTACATTGTTATCAACGATCGCGCGACGCTGGCCTGGACGGCAAACGCGGCCGCCCTGGAGCTTCACCCGTTTCTCCATCGCGTGCCCCGCCTCGACCGCCCGACCCATGTCGTCTTCGACCTCGATCCGGGCGAAGGCGCGGGCCTGCCGGAATGCATTGAGGTGGCCGTGGTCCTTCGCGACGTCCTCGCCAAACTGAAATTGAAATCGTTCCCGAAAGTCTCAGGCTCGAAAGGAATTCAAATTTACCTGCCCCTGAATACGCCAACCTCGTACGGCGCGACCCAGCTTTTCGCAAAGACGCTGGCCGAGCTGCTCGAACGTGAACACGCGGACCTGGTCGTCGCCGACATGTCGAAGAACCTTCGTCAAAAAAAGGTCTTCATCGATTGGAGCCAGAACGCCGATCATAAAACGACGGTCGGGGTCTATTCGCTCCGGGCGAAAAACGATCATCCATTCGTCTCGATGCCGGTGGAATGGCGGGAGCTGAAGAAAGAAAAGATCGATGCGCTCTATTTCGAGGCCGGTGACGCGTTGAAACGTCTGAAGAAGCGGGGCGACCTCTTCGCGCCAGTCCTGAAACTGAAACAAAAGTTGCCGCGCGAATTCGAAACGCGCGGCGCAACTCTTCCCCGGCGCGCACGCGCCTCGCATGCTGCTTTCGACGCCTCACCGAAAATCCGAAATAAAGGGAACAGCGGAACCCTGGAAGATTATGCGGCGAAGCGCGACTTCTCGCGCACAGCGGAACCCGCTCCCGAAGGACCGCGCCGAAGCCGGCAGGGAAGTCGCCGACGTTTTGTTATCCAGAAACACGCGGCCAGCCATCTCCATTACGATTTTCGGCTCGAGATGAATGACGTCCTCAAATCGTGGGCGGTCCCGAAAAACCTTTCCTTGAAGGAAGGCGAAACCCGCACCGGATTTGAGACCGAGGACCATCCGATCGACTACCTGGAGTTCGAAGGAATCATTCCGGAAGGCGAGTACGGCGGCGGCACCGTCATGGTCTGGGACATCGGGACCTACGAAGTGGTGGACGGCAATTATTGGAAGGGTTCGCTCACTGTCTTTTTGTCGGGCAAGAAGTTGAAAGGCGAATGGACGCTGAAGCGAACGGCCTCAGACGAGGGCAAGCCGAAGTGGTTCATTAACAAAACCGGCGGCAGTGCCCGGGCGATTCCGAGCAAACGTGAATCCGTTTCCGTGCTAACCGGGCGGACGATGGAGAAGATCGCGGGCGAAAAGTCAGCGGTATGGCGGAGTGATCGTGGCTCCAATGTGGAAGGGGCCTCGGTGCCCCGACAACAAAAGTCGAAAAAGCCGCGGCGCAGAGGCCCGTCCCACCCTGGGAAGATCAAAGCTCCGGCATTCGTTAGGCCGATGAAAGCAACGGCGGTGACAGAATTCCCCGACGATGCTGACGATTGGATCTACGAAATAAAATGGGACGGGTATCGCGCCCTTGGACTGAAGCATGACGACCGTGTCCGGCTCCTGTCTTTGAAGGAGAAAAACCTGACGAGTGATTTTCCGAGCGTGGCAAAGGCGATGGGGGATCTCGCGGCGGGCACGGCGCTGTTGGACGGCGAAATTGTCGCGGTGGATGCGCAGGGTCGGCCGTCGTTTCAAGTCCTGCAGAACCGGAAGACGCTGGGGCACGATTGGACCGTCGTCTATTACGCCTTTGATTTACTCAACCTGGAGGGCGACGACCTGCAGCGCCGCCCATTGCATGAGCGCAAAGAGAAGCTGAGGACCCTGATCACCGATTCCGGATCTGCCATTCTCCGTTACAGCGCCGAGCTCCCCGGCAAGCCGGACGCCGTCATCCGGACGGTTGCCGCCGCTGGTTTGGAAGGAATCGTGGCGAAGAAACGGGATTCTCTTTATCGCGCCGGGACGCGAGTGACGACGTGGCTGAAGCTAAAGCTCAACAAATCGCAGGAGTTCGTCATTGGCGGTTATAAGCCGGGTGCGGGAACTTTCCAGTCGATCCTCGTCGGTTACTACGATGCGAAGGATCTCATCTTCGCCGGCAAAGTTCGGCAGGGATTTAATCCGACAGGGCGGGCGCGGTTATTGAAAGAGATGGCGCCGTTGCAAAGCGAAAAATGTCCGTTCAACAATCTGCCAACGAGTCGAAAGAGTCATTTCGGCGAGGGAATCACGGAAGACGAAATGGCGGACTTGTGCTGGTTGAAACCGAAGCTGGTCGCGCAGGTGAGTTTTACAGAGTGGACGACGTACGGATTGCTTCGGCACGCGACCTTCGAAGGGTTGCGGGATGATAAGTCGCCGCGCGAAATTGTGCGCGAGGCTTGATCCTGTAGCGGCGGTCTATGACCGTCGACGGAACAGAGCGAAGCTGGAGCTTGGTAACGAGGCGAGCGGAAGAACGCAGGGCCGATCAGGAGGCGACCGACCCTCGTGTGTCGACGGCCCGTTTCGAGCGCTGAATGTACAGCCTCTTTTTTCGCAAGCGCGCCGCCCGGCTTTTCGCGGCTTCCGGGGTGGGTTGAAGCGATTGGGGCGCCCTAACCTTCACCGGTTTGCGGCAAACGTGTTCGAGTCGCTTCAGCAAAGCCGCGTGCGCGTGTTCCGCGCCGCTTTTGTCTATCGTCGGGCCGGATCCGGGTTCGATCATGAACAATATATAATACGATGAGGGCGGGCCGAACGCGCGCCAGAAATCGTTTTTCGCCGCAAAAAAGGGCCTATCCGGAAAATCCTTACGAGCGTATAAGAAAAAACCCGGCCACGGCGGCCGCGAGCTTCGAATCAAGAAACGAGAGAGTCCCGCTGTCCCAATGTGCGCCATTTTGCTCGTTGAAGATCATTACGACACGCAACAGGCATTCACTGCCATTCTTCGGAGCTGGGGCCATCGCGTCGGCGCGAGCAGTTCGGTGGCGGGCGGCCTTAAGTACCTCGACGAACACCAGGTCGACGTCATTGTGAGCGACATTGGGTTGCCTGACCGAAACGGCTACGACTTCATCGCGGAGGCGCGGGAACGAAGCCCTGGAATGATGGCGATCGCGGTCAGCGCCTATTTTACTGCTGCCGATCAACAACGGGGACACGAAGCCGGCTTCGACATGTATTTTGCCAAGCCGGTCGACCTCCGCGCACTTCAGCGAGTGCTTGAGCGAATTGATTCCCCGGCCCGGCCCAATGGGAGCGCGGCCGCCTGATCTTTACCCCGGCTATCCTGACTAACGTCTCGGGTCAACCCGGCGAGCTTCGGCCGGTTGCGCGGGCGTCGGAAACACAAGTGGTAGAACGGACCACGCGTCCGAGGGATTTTCGTCCGTCTCCAGCTCCTGGCGAGAACGCTCCTTGGCGGCTTCGATCGTGTCCGCTGGCACTCGCCTGAGGCCGCCGGTCAACTTCAGTTTCGATAGAGTCCATATGATCCACTTCGTTGGATCCCATTGCCAGGGCATGACACCGTTCCGGTAATCGTGCTGAAATTCGTGGTGATAATTGTGATAGCCCTCGCCAAATGTAAACAGGGCCATGAAAAAAGAATCGCGAGCACTGCAGCGGGTTGAGTAAGGCTGGTTCCCTACGGTGTGGCAGGCGGAGTTAATGAAAAAAGTGCAATGCTGCAGAACAACCGTCTTAGCGACGCCGCCAATGAGCAGACCGCCGAGCGCACCGCTCCAGCCGTCCCAGATACCTCCGACCAGCGCTGGCAAACCCATCCCGATCGCCACCGCCAAAAGATGGATGTAGCGATGCTGCCACATGATCCAGCGGTCCTTCTTCAGGTCGTTCACATTGTCGAACGGCGGCTGCGGCAGAAGCTTGAACAGCAGCCACCCGATGTGGGCATGGAAAAAGCCTTTGCTAATGTCGTAAGGGTCCTCGTCATGATCGACGTGCTTGTGGTGGCGCCGGTGTTCGCTCGACCACATCAGGACTGAATTCTCAAACGCGGCCGCTCCAAAGATCAGGACGAAAAGGCGGACGGGCCACTTCGCGCGAAAGGCCAGATGCGAGAAGAGCCTGTGATAGCCGAGGGTGACGCTGAATCCACTCGCGGCCAGGAAGAAGAAAAACATCGCGACCTGGAACCAGTCGATGCCGAAAAACCAAAGGTAGACGGGCAGGGCCGTGACGGTAAGCAGCAGCGTCCCGATAAGGAACGAGCTCGTCGTCCAGTTAATCCGTTCGAGGGGAATCCGCGCAAACATCCGGTTCATCAACGAGCAAGGAGGACGTCCTTCTTTACCCAAGAATGAACGCGCTGGCAATGTGGGCAGGTAAAGCGTCCGCTTTTTCGTGGCGTATCATCCCACAAAGCGGCGTCGACTATTTCACCAACGGAGGTCAGTTTCGCCGTCGCTGGGCAACGAACGAGAAGACGACGCGCGGAGCTTTTCGTTTTTCGCGGTGCCGGTGGCTCGAAGTAAAAGCGCATTAGCCGAGGCGGTAAACGATACGGGCCTTATCAACATCGTAGGGGGACATTTCGAGCTTCACCCTGTCGCCAGTGGTGAGTCGGATAAAGCGTTTGCGCATGCGCCCCGAAATATGGGCGAGGACGACGTGCTTACTCGGGAGCTCAACCCGGAACATGGTTCCGGCGAGGACCGACTTAATCGTGCCTTCGAGTTCGATCGCTTCCTGTTGCTTCATCTTAGATGCTGCCGGCGTCCCAGGTTAACGGAACGCCGGCGCGCAAAATTGCGTTCTTAGCGGCGGGAACCGGCGAAATTACCGCGCGGGCGCTCTTCACGAGCCTTCGCTTCGTTCACAGTCAGGCTCCGGCCTTGCAATTCGGTGCCATTAATGGCGTTCATCGCGGCGGTCGCGGAGACCGTGTCCGGCATCGTAACAAAGCCGAAGCCGCGTGAGCGACCGGTCGCCCGGTCATTGATCAGGGCCACATCGGAGACCTGGCCGTGTTGTTCGAAAAGATCCTGGAGATCGTTCTCGGTAGTATCGAAGGAAAGATTTCCTACGTAGAGTTTCATATTTGAGTGTTGGAGGTATTCGCTGCTAGCTACGAGCCGTTCCCGAGAATCGGGTTTCAAATCACCAAAGAGCCAAACTCAACTGACGATCTACCAAGCAAAGAAACAGAACAAATCTTATCCAATGGCCGGAACTGTCGCTCGGTTCGCCGAAAACACAACCGGTCTTTTGCGGCTGACCTGCGGAAGGGGGCGCTGGACCGGCCTTGTCCGCGAAATGCGCGCAAAATTCCGGCGGTAAACGAATAGCCTGTGGCCGGAGGAAAAGGCCGAGGTCCCTTGAATTGAATCGTGAATATTCTGCTGGTTGAGGATCATTGCGATACCCGGAAGGTCTTGTCCGGGTTGCTCCAGCATTGCGGTCACAATCCGGTGAGCGCGAACGGCGTCGCGGAGGCCCTGGACCTCCTCGCGCGGACCGAAGTAGAAGTCCTTTTAAGCGATCTTGGGCTGCCGGATGGCGACGGCCTCGAACTGGTCGCGAAGGCGAAGGAGCTGCACCCCGGCTTGATCGCGATCGCCCTCACCGCCCGCGGTTCGGAAAGGGACGTCGAACAAGGCGAACGTGCTGGCTTCGATCATTACCTGACGAAACCATTCGATTTCCATCAGCTCCGTACCATCCTCGATTCCAGTCGCGATTCCGCAGCGTCTTAATCACGGCTTTATTGGAGGGAGGAGCTCTGCGACGCCGGGGCTCTTTTGGACGGCCGAGCTGCTACCCGCGTACGGGGATTCGGCCGGCGCTCGGCGTCGCGGACGGCGCGGTCATCACGCCAACGTGATCCGAAAGCGAAGGCCGGGCTTGCAACCGAACTGCGGCGGTTTGACGAACCGCTCAACCAGGATGCCCCCATTCCCTTCGATGACGCGCTGTGACGCGATGTTGCCCGGATCCGTGGTGATTTCTACGTAGGGAAGGCCGACCGCCCTGGCTTCGGGAAGCATGAGACTTAACGCTAACTTCGCGTACCCGAGACGCTGCTTCCACGGCACAACCGCATAGCCGATGTGTCCCAGGCAATAGGGCGGAAGTTCCGCAGTTCCCGGCTGCCATCGCAACCCGATGCTTCCACAAAATTCGCCATCCCAAAGCCAGCGCCTGAATCCCGGGAGCCGTATTGCCATCGAACCGTCTGGAAGAGTGACTGAACCACCCTTGGCCTCGCGATCTTCCATGCTGGTCAAAAAGGCCCCTGCATCAGCTCGGATGCGGCAGAGTTCCTCGCTTGCCGCCGCGATGCCGCGCTCGTTGTCGGCAGACCATCCACGTTCAAGCGCCGCGACATAGCTCGGCAGATGTTCTCGAGCGGGACGGACAAGCTCCATTAGTCGGCGCCTGACGAGTTCCTCATCGAGCATTCACGGAGCCGGTTGCAGTCTCGCTGAGCGCATCCGGATTACAAAATAGGCAGCGCAGATCCACAACAACGCCACGGTAAGCCATCCGACGACCGACGCACTAAGCGTGAATGGGCTGGTTCCAGGTAATCGAGATGACGGCACGATCGTCGTAGTATTGTTAACCGCCGCGTGCATTAGCATTGTTATGAACAGGCTTCCGTTGGTCCGCCAATAAACCCATGCCATCGCAACCGACAACGCCATGATCCCGAGCAGAGCCACCACGAAGGATTGATGATAGGTGTCACTTCCCGGAATCAGAAACAACGGCAAATGCCACAGCGCCCAGACGACCCCCACTGCGATACTGGCACGGGCGAGCCCAAACTCTGCCGTCAAATGTGGCAATGCGTAGCCGCGCCATCCAATCTCTTCGCCGGCCTGCACTGGAGTAGAGACTGCCATCGCGAGCACCATCAGGAGCACTGGCACCGAGCCAAACGCCGGCCATTCTCCGATCCAGATCCGATGGAACCCGGCCGCCGCCAGCTTAATCACAGCCATGTAACCGGCAGCAAACACGTACCACCGTATCTGGGTCGGGCCCCTTATTGTTTGGCGCAGAAGTGCGACAACTCCCCTCCGACCGGTGCTCCGCGCCGTCAGGGCGAGAGCCACTAAAGACGGAGCAATAACTCCCAGGAAAAAAACAGCCTGGCCCGGTATCTTAGCTCCCGTTGGCGGCGAAAGCGTGCCCCCGCCCATCGCAGCCGCTGCGACGAAACAGCTCCAGCTCACCAGAACGGTGAGGAAAATGAATTTCAGGAACGGCCGCACATCAATGCCATGGCATGGTTACGCCCGCTCAACCTTCATTGGTGGGATTCTCCGGGGGTCCACCCAGGCCCAGAAGGGCCGCGCCTCCTCGGCAGCTTCGCGTCAAACCGAGCATCGGGGACATGCGATTCAACGAGCCGCGAGTTCAGCAACAAGATCGGATGGTTCGACGTTGAGCACGACCGGATGGAAATCAGACATGGCGAAATAACACCGCAACGACAATGATAACCAAGGCGATTCCAACCAGAATGAAGGGCGATATACGCGGGTTCTCTGGCGACAAGGTCTGCTTACGGGTAGAGAGCACGGCAATGACGACAAACGTAGCCAATATCACGATGGCAAAGAAAATCCTTCGCCTCTGCTCGTGAGGCGGTGAATGAGCGATATAAGAATGAGCGATATAATATGCCTCCATTACGGCGACCACCGTGCCTGGCAGGAGGAGAGATCGGATAAACTTCGCGGAGGGCGTCGGCTTCATCATCTAACGAGCCCAGGACGAGCGAGGGCGCACGAGAGCGCGCGTCGCGTTAGTTTCATCCTTCATAATCGATCCATCATCCTTGACCCATGGCTGTCAGCCGTTCCCTCCACCGACGTTGCACGCCTCATACCGAACGAGCGTGAAGGTAGATCGCGACGGTCGTGGCAATGACAATGTAACTCGTAATATTGGCGGCCAGCACGCAAAGCCCGAGCCGCTGGAACTGTAAGCGCCGACGGAATGCCCAGAGAATACCATACTCGAGAAAGGCACTGAGGAAGCATGCCCATACAAAGCTCCACCCTGCGATCGTTCCCCAATACGGACCCGGCGTGATGGCGGATCGGCCGTCGCCGAGGGGCCGAGGGACGAGACCACTCGGCAGAATCGGCAGCGATGAAAGCAGAATGCCGATAACCCACGAAAAGATGTTGATGCCGACCACGACAAGGCTTAGCCGCAGCAAAGACATACGCGAGCCTTGGAACGCTCGAAAGACGGCAATCTCACTGAGTACGGCTAACACCGCTGATGCCGGGATGAACAAGTTGGCGACGTATGCGGCCGAGGGAGCGGGGAAAATGACGTCGGCCAGCATGAGACCTAACGAGACCCAAGATCAGCTACCGCGCCTCGCTCCGGGTCGAGAGTGGGATTTTCATGGAAGGTGAGGAAGGGAGGGAGCTGGGAAAGCCGCGACATGGACCTTAACCCGCAGGGTAAGCATTGGGCAATGCGAATCAACCAAAGCTGCCAGCCGTTCGCTCCATCGTCTGGTTAGGCGTTGCGGCTATTGCGAATGGCGCGCGCATAAAGGTGCGTGATGCTGTAGATAAGCACGAGGGAGAGAACAACGGCGAGAAGGAAAGCGGCGAAGGCAGTAATGATGTCGGGCGCCGTCGGTGCATACTCACCTGTAGTGAACTTGACTGGCTTGCCCGCCAGGACACGTATGCCGGCGCTGTAGCCATCAATTCCATAGACCCAAATGACGAGGAGCGCGTTCCGCAAAGGCCAAGTCGCCCAGTAAAGAATAATCGCCGACAAAATGGCGGCCGGAAGAGGCCAACGGTCGGATGGATTTGTTTTCGCCTCCGGAGCGCGTGATTTCTCAAAAACTTCTTTCGGGTCGGCTTTCACAGGAACGTAGCATCGCCTAACGAAACACAAGATCAGCTACCGGGGCGAGGGCCTGCGTAGCCAGCGAGTGAGAGGTTGTAGCTGCTTCAAACGTAAACACAAGCCGGGCGCATGGTTAGCTGCATCCTGGTTAGATGAGCTTCATGGTAGCAGCCGTGTGGTCACTGCTGCAACTTGAATAAGACGGTGCCATCGCGCGAGCAAAGCGTTAGCCTGTACCCAGATCGCGATCTCGTTATCTGCACCTCTCCTGCGCTCGGCTCGATGCTGAGAGTGCGCGTGCCAGAGGGGTCGAAGCTGTTCTGAATTAGCCAACCTTCTGCCTCGGTCGTCTGTCGAGAATTCGAGAAGGAAGAGACGATTGTTGCCGCTTCATCGTGCGCCACTGGCTCGATTGCAGTACCCGTGATTGCGAGCAGTTGCGGATAGTCTTTGGGATCGTTGACGCCCCAGGTGAAGTACAGCTGGTTGTGGAGAACGAACGGTGAACCGATGCGTACCGGAATCGCGCGCGCACCCGACTGCACCCGCGTGCCATCGGGAGAGTGAATCACGATTAGCCGCATATCTTCGCTCCCCGGATACGGCAGAGCCGCCCCCGCCAAATTTGAGAGGATGAACTCACGTAGATTCGGCCGCCAGCGGGACTGGTATGTGCTGGCGATGACGTAGAACTCCTTCGCGCGACTAAGGACCTGAACAGAGGTAAGGACGTAGCGACTGAAGGAGAAGCGGAACGGCAGCGTAAGCGCGCCGACTAGAACAGCCAAAAGCACGGTGACCAGCGCTAAGCGCAAACGCACGCGGCTCATCTAACGAGACACAACATCAGCGACCGCTGGCGAGCGCGCGCTTGGCTGCTGGTGGAGTGTCGAAGTCATTAACACCGGGAACGCGGCGCGGCCAGCGGTTCGGTGCATCGCCTGGTTAGATGATTTATTGCAGCGGCTCATCAGTGCTCAAGTCGAGCTTCAGCAGTCTATCGGCGATTGGCTTCAAGTGGCCTCGGCCGAAGCGTGTCAATCCCATCTGCCGTGTCTCCAGCCGGTAGAGATGATCCACGACGGCATCTGCCGAAGGCTTCGAGCGCAGGAAAAGGTAAAGCGGCATGGCGTAGGAATCATACTCGTCGTGCGCCCCGGGTATGTCCCGCACGCCGATGGGATCCCACTCGCGCAGCAGAATCGTGCGAATTTCGCGCAGACTTGCGCCCATCTTCGGCTTCAGCGAGCCCATGTCCGGGAAGCGCGCTCTATCATCTAACGAGACACAAGATCAGCGACCGCTGGCGAGGGCGTGCGTCGCCGCAGGTTGAGTGTGGAAGTCATTGAATGGAACGGACTGCCAAGCCGTGACATGGACGGGAAGCCCGCAGGGTGAGGAGTAGAACGACGAATCAAAGTTGGAACACGGCGCGGCCAGCGGTTCGATGCATTGCCTGGTTAGATGGTCGCGTTGCTACGGTTTCGCACGTGTCCATACAAGTTCAGTTGTTATCATCTTTCCGCCGACTGACATCGTGGGCGTCCGGAGAATAATTTGATCGCCCTCAAAGTGGACGATACGAATCAGGTCGGTGCCCACCCAGTTCTGAATGGATGCCGCTTCGACGTGATGAACGACTTTGTCCCCGTCGACCGTGTAACGCCCTGCGTAAGCAAAGAAAGTAGCGAATGCTTCCGCGCGTTGTTCGGCAGACGCTGCAATCCGATCTGCAACTGAAAGCGGTTTCCGTCCGCCGTGACTGATAATCACGCTCATTCTTCCGTCAGCCGTGTATGTGAGAAACCCAATCGGACTCGGACCGAATGGCGTTCCATTTTTCTCTCGGTCCGCGGACGACGATGATGCGGATACAAGTTTCCACGTGCCGACGAGACCTTCGCTACCTTG
>JBJMXC010000195.1:0-6313 GCA_045809825.1 Chthoniobacterales bacterium
GGACGGCGCCCGACCTCTAATGGCAGGCTGCTGGCTCGGCCAGCCTTGGTATTCGGCTCCAGGAGACTTTGTGGCCCGCGCTGTGCTGAGCTCTTGTTTTTAGAAACACGAAAAATCCTCCCACCCCCAGGACTCCCCAAAAAATGAAATCAGCCCTGAACCCCGGAAGATTATGGCTCGACCTGCCGTTGCGCCTGAAAGCGTTGGCCATGGTCGCACTGCCAGTCACGATCCTGGTGATGGCCGTCGCCTTTTTTGTGGCGAGCGAGACGCGACAGCAAGAAGCGGAAACGCGGTGGCTGGAGCATACCTCCCAAATGCGGAAAGAAATCCGCCAGATCCTGAGCGAGGTACTTGATGGCGAACTTAGCGTACGCGATTACCTCCTGAGCGGCCATCAGGACCAACTTGTGCCGTATCATGAAGCCCGGGAGCAATCGCCGATTCACCTCGCCCACTTGCGGACTCTGGCCCGCGAAGAACTCGGACGCACCGCTTACGTCGACAAAATGGAGCCCCTCTTGGGCAATATTTTTGCGGGGCTGGATTCGATAATTCAACAGCGCCCGTCCGGCGAACCTGCTCGGGCCGCGCTGGAAGATGTCAAAGTCGACATGGAAATGCTCCGCCGGCAATTTGACGCATTGCGCGGCGAAGACGAGCAGGCGCTCGAAGGACGACAAGTCCGGGCGATGCAAGCATTGCATCTCCAGTACCGCGAGATCACTGTTATCGTGGCGGTCGCTTTAGGAGCCGGTTGGCTGGCGGTCCTCCTTTTAACCAATAGCATCGTTCGGCGGGTGAAGCGGGTCGGCGACAACACCCGGCGGCTCGCCCAGCACCTACCTCTTACCCCAACGCCCCAAGGTAACGACGAGATCGGCTTGCTCGAACACGGGGTCGAGGTCGCCGCTGACTTGCTGGCCCAACGCGAAAGGCAGTTGCGGGAAAGCGAAGAGCAATTCCGTCAAATGGCCGAACACGTGGACGACGTCTTCTTCATGTCGTCCAACGAAGATCAGAAGCTGCTTTACGTTAACCACGCCTACGAAGAAACGTGGGGACTTTCACGCGAAGGCTTCTACGCTAATCGCTGGCAGTGGCTGGAAGCGGTCCATCCCGACGACCAGAAGCGAGTCATGGATGCGATCGCGGCTGGGGAGATACCCGGAAAGTACGACGTTGAGTATCGGGTCGTCCGCCCGGATGGAACTATTCGCTGGATCAGGGACCGCGGGTTCTCGATTCAAAATGAAGGCGGCCAATATTACCGGACGGCCGTCATTGCCACCGACATCACGGCGCGGAAAGAAGCCGAAAAGAGCATTCAACTCGCGAAGGAGAATGCCGAGGCAGCAAACCACGCCAAGAGCGATTTCCTTTCTCGGATGAGCCATGAATTGCGCACGCCGCTCAACGCCATCCTCGGCTTTGGCCAGCTGATCCAAATGAAAGACGCGGGGAAAACGCACGAAGCTTCGGTTACCCACATCTTGAGCGGAGGCCGCCATTTGCTCGATTTGATCAATGAAGTGCTCGATATTTCCCGGATCGAGGCTGGCCGGATGGAATTGTCGCTCGAACCCGTCAATCTCCAGACCACGGTTGGAGAACTGCTAAAGCTGGTCCAGCCCATGGCGCAGGAGCGCAAGATTCAGATCGTCGATCAAATCCAAGCCCGATCGCCGCTCTTTGTCGTCGCGGACCGGCAACGGCTAAAGCAGGTGTTTCTCAATCTTCTTTCCAATGCGATTAAGTACAATCGCGAGGGCGGCGAAGTCTGCGTGAACGCCATGAAAGTCAACCCGGGCAACGGGCCGGAAGGGGACATCATCATTGAGGTGATCGATAACGGCATAGGCATCGCCGCGGAAAAGATGGAGCGAATGTTTACGCCTTTCGAACGCCTGGGCGCGGAAGCGACAAAGGTCGAAGGAAGCGGGTTGGGCCTGGCCCTGTCGAAACGGTTGGTTGAGCTGATGAATGGCCAGATCGCCGTGCGCAGCCAGGAAGGAATCGGATCAACGTTTTCGCTTCGATTTCACGCGGCCCAGGATCCGGCGATGACGGCCCACGAGGACCTTGGGGGGGTGCCGGAAAAAGTCATGCTGAATGATGGCGACCTAACGATTCTCTACATCGAAGATAATCTTTCGAACTTTCAACTTATCGCCAGGCTCTTCGCTGAAAGTGGCAAGGTTAATTTGATAGAAGCGATGCAGGGCGGTATCGGTCTCGAGCTCGCACGCGAGCACCGTCCCGATTTGATCCTCTGCGATCTGCATCTCCCTGACATGGATGGCAGCGAGGTCCTGCAGCGGCTTCGCGGTGACGAGCGCACCAAGTCGATCCCGGTCATCATTGTCAGTGCCGACGCGATGCCTCACCAGGCGAAACGTTTGATAAATGCGGGCGCGCAGGCCTACGTAACAAAACCTTTCAACCTGCGCGAACTGTTGGCGCTAATAAACAGCACGCTTGAAAAGACCGGTCTGTCTGATGGGTCACAAGGGGATCTTCATCTGAAGACTCTTGGCTAGAAACGCCCACTGGTCGCTGGCTTCTTCGATGATCTTGCTGGTGGGTTTGCCAGCACCGTGCCCGGCACGCGTTTCAATTCGAATTAGGATAGGCGCGGGACCGGCCTGAGCCGCTTGCATCGTTGCGGCGTATTTGAAGCTGTGCCCCGGGAACACGCGGTCGTCGTGGTCTGCCGTAACTATAAAGGTGGGCGGATACTTCGTGCCCGGCTTGATGTTGTGGAGGGGCGAATATTTGTAGATCGCTTCAAACTCATCCTTGTTCTCGGACGAGCCGTAATCAGACGCCCAGGCCCAGCCTATGGTGAATTTTTGAAACCGGAGCATGTCCATAACACCGACCCCCGGTAGGGTCGCGCCCCAAAGATCCGGACGCTGGTTCTCCACCGCGCCGATAAGCAGTCCGCCGTTACTGCGGCCGCTAATGCCAAGTTTTGGTGTTGAGGTGTATTTGTTCGCGATAAGCCATTCGCCCGCGGCGATGAAGTCATCGAACACGTTTTGTTTGCGCAGCTTCGTCCCGGCGAGGTGCCATTCTTCACCATACTCGCCGCCGCCCCTCATGTTGGCCACGGCATAAACGCCGCCCATCTCGAGCCAGGTAGCGACGCTCGCCGAAAAGGAAGGCGTGATGGAAGAGTTGAAGCCGCCATAGCCGTAAAGAAGGGTGGGGTTGTTTCCGTTTTTCTCCAGCCCTTTCCGATAAGTCAGGAACATCGGCACTTTCGTTCCGTCCTTGCTCGAATAGAACACCTGTTCGGTAGTGAAGTCTTCTGACTTGAAATCAACTTTCGGGCGGAAAAGTGGGGTGCTCTGGCCGCTTTTGATGTCGTAACGGTAGATCGTCGCCGGCTCAGTAAAACTAACATAGGAATAGAAGGTCTCAGTGTCTTTGCGCTTCCCATTGAAACCGCTGGCGGTTCCAAGACCGGGTAGTTTGATCTCACCGGCCGGTTTGCCGGAAATTTCAAACAGCTGCACGAGCGAGTGCGCATCTTTCAAATAACTCGCGATGAAACGATCGCCCACCAGCTCTGTCGCTTCGAGCTTGTCCGCTGCCTCTGGCACCACGGTCCTGATCTCTTCCGGTTTGGTAATGTCGATGGCAACAATTTTGCCTCGGGGGGCTGCCAGATCCGTTTTGAACCAAAAAATGTTTCCCTCGCACCCGAGAAAAGCGTAGGACGCGTCCTGCTTGTTCAGGAGTTCGACGATAGCGGCATCGGCCTTCTGAAGGTCCTTGTAGAAGATCCGGTTCTTGGGATCGGTGCCTTGCGATACGTTAAGGATGAGGAACCGACCGTCTTCGCTGACAGTTCCATTAAAGTTCCAATCCTTGTGGTCCTTCCGTTCATAGACCAGCGGATCTTCCGACTGCGGCGTGCCGAGCTTGTGGAAATATACTTTGTGAAAATAGTTCGCCTGCTTGAGCTGATCGGCCGAGGCGGGCGCGTCGTAACGGCTGTAAAAAAAGCCACTGCCGTCCTTTTTCCAGGAGCCCCGCGAGAATTTGACCCACAGAATGTCGTCGTTCAGATCCTTGCCGGTTTCGATATCGCGGACCTTCCATTCCTGCCAATCAGAGCCGGCTACGGAAACTCCGTAAGCGAGCAGCTTGCCGTCATCGGTCACGTCCATGCCACTTAGTGCGACCGTCCCATCTTTCGAGAGCGTGTTCGGATCGATCAGGACCTTTGATCCACCGGGAAGCGTCGCGCCGGTAAAAACGACGTTCTGGTTCTGGAGCCCGGTGTTCTTCGAGAAAAAATAGCGGCCCCCTTCGTGGAACGGGATGGTGTATTTCTCGTAGTTCCAGAGAGCGGTCATCCTTTCCTTGATCCTCGGGCGCTCCGGGATCGCGCCGAGATAATCGAAGGTCAGTTTGTTCTCTGCCGCGATCCATTTTTTGGTCGCTTCCGCGTCGAGATTTTCGAGCTCGCGGTAAGGATCGGCGACCTTCGTGCCGTGATAATCGTCGCTTTGTTCACTCTTCGGGGGCTGCGGATAGACGAACGGTTTATCCGCCGCGAGCAAGAGCGTCGTGAGGAGCGAGGCAAGGGTGGCGATCAAGAGCGTGCGCTTCATGGCACGAGACGGATAAAGTGATTCCGGTCTGCGCGCAAACCGAAGCGGAAACCGCGGATTACGCGGTTGCCACGGATTTGGGAAAACCGATTTCTCGCCCTCCCGCTTTCTTCATCCCTGCCATCCGCGAAATCCGCGGTTTCCGCTTCGGCGGTTTGGAAGGATCGTTGATTAAGGAACGCGCAGCGCGTTCGGAATTCCGAGTTGCTGATAGTCCTCAGTCGTGAAGGACGTTCCGAGCGTAACGCCGGTCCATTTTCCGTCCTGCTTTTTCAGGAACACCCACGCTGGATCGGCGGTCGTTGTATCTTGCGGAGTGATTTTCACGCGCGCGAAATCGTCGGCGACCTGCTCGACCGTGGCATTGATCTTTGTCATTCCAGAGTTACTCGCGACGTAAGCTTGGGTCGCAGCGATGATCGACGATTGATCATCGCTGTCTTTCGCAATGGCAGGGCTCATGGCGACGGCGAGCAAAAGGAAAATCAAAAGCGATTTCCGCATTCGGATTGTTAGCCCAATGAGCGGCGCTGTCTACACCGCCGCCGTGCCTTGTCGTAGCGACGATCTGTAAGCTTCGTTGATCCTACTCGGTATTCCCCGCCGGCAAATGCGCAGCTTTCCAATCCATCGCCATCCGAATCCGTGCCCGCCCACTCGGGTGATCGAAGAAGATGAATTCTTCCAGCGGACTCGGACTGAGCTTTCGATATTCCCCGAGCTTCAACGCCACCATGGCGAACGCATCCGGTTCGCGCGCGGTGTTCACGCTGAAAGCATCGGCCTCGCGTTCATGCACGCGAATCGTCGTGTTGATGATTGGAGTGAGAAGAAAAAACACCGTGCTAAAGATCAAAGAGAGCAGCGGCAGGCCGGCCGGGTCGGCGATCCCACGCACTCCCCAGCGTTCGCCCCACTTATTGACCGCGCCTTGAAAGAAGACGCGGAGAGCAATAAATCCGAGGAGGAAGAAAAGGCTAAAGTAGGTCACCAGCTTGACGTTGTGGTTCAGGATGTAGTGCCCCATCTCGTGCGCCATTACTTCGCGGATCTCCGGCAGGGTGCAGCGTTTGAGCAGATTGTCGTTGAGCGCGATTCGCGTCGTCCCCATGAATCCGGCGACATTCGCGCTGACGCGTTTGGTCTGCCGCGAGGCATCGACTTCATAGACCTTCGTGACCGGAATTTGGTTCGCGCGCGCCATCGCAAGGATAGGCTCGCTGATTTTCGTGTCGTTGAGGGGCGTGTACTTGTTAAAAATCGGTTCGATGTAAACCGGTGCAAGCAGGATTCCGAGCACGGTAAAGATGACCGCGACAATCGTCCCCCAAACCCACCACGTCCGCGGGGCGCGACGAAATACAGCGTAAAGCCCGACCAGGAGCAGGCTCGTGATGATCAGATTAATAATGACGAACTTCACCTGCTCACCCAGCCATTGCCCAAAGTTTTGCGTAGCCATTCCATAAGCGTGCTCGCGGACAAAGTTTTCGTAATAGTGAAGCGGAAATCCGAGGAGGAAGGTGAGGAGAAGGATCGGGAGCGCATAGAGGATGACCTGGAGGAACTTGAACCGCGTGACGCGTTCGCCAAAATCGCGGAAACGCGCCGAGATCCTGGAGGTGAGGAGAAAGATGGAGATCGCGGTCGAGAGAAGAAAGTTCCAGAGGATGAGCCAGTAGGTGCCC
>JBJMXC010000196.1:0-9561 GCA_045809825.1 Chthoniobacterales bacterium
AACGGGTTTCTGCTTACCCGAAAATTGTTAAAGGAACTCGAGGACGCCGGCCTCCAGGTCATGCAGATCAGCGTCGACCGGATGACGCCGAGCCCGATCACAAAGAAGTCGTTCAAAACGATTTTGCCGAAGCTCGATTACTTCAAGGACTCCAAGATCAGCCTCCATATCACGGGCGTGATCTGCGCGGACACACTTCCGGAATCGCGAGCCGTCCTCGAAACCGGGCTTGCTCGCGGGATTCCAACGGAAGTGCGGCTGGTCCATGCGGATCCGCTCAGCCGATTCCGCGTCGAGCGCGGCAACAAGGAAGAGCTCGAAGCGTTCATCGACTCGATGATCGAGCGGAAACGCCGCGGCGAAAAAATCCACACTAACGAGGCGATCCTCAAATATCAGAAAAGCCTGCTGCGGAATGAGCCGGTCGAGTGGACCTGCACCGCCGGCTACAAACTGTTTTTCGTGTCGGCCCAGGGAAAATTCTGGGAGTGCAGCATGGTGCACGGCGAAAAGCACATCATGGATATTACGCTCGATGATCTGCACGCGAATTACCGAAAGAAGAGCTGCCAGGCTGGCTGCGGCGTTTACTGCGCCGTTAGCACGTCGCTCCTTGTCCAGAAACCGGTGAGCGTTATCTCGAAAGAGATCGTCAATCGCGCCAAACGAATTCCGGCATTGATCAAGCAAGCAGTCAGTCCGCCGGAGCCGACGGAACCGGCACCACCAGCGCAGCCCGCGGCCGTTTAAGGTCCTGTTCTTCTCGTTCCCACACTCTGTTTGGGATGTCATTGTCCGGGCATCTCTGTTGCCCTGCCGCGAAACTGAGTTTGGAAGACAAGTGCGTTGCCAAACAGACTTTGGGAACGAGGATGAATACCATCTCAGCTGCGATTTAGTTCGCATCGAGCGACGGAGCGCTCGATCCAGCTATCTGCACTGTCCGAACCAGGTGCGCAGCAGCACTGAGAGCCCCCCACCAGCAAATCAGGACAAAGCCGTTACCGGCATCGCCGAGCACGAGCGCGGCAATCAAAATCCAAATGTTTACGTTCCGACGCGCGCCGATGCAGCGGACGAAGCGATCGAAATTCGATACGTCATCGAGATTGCGACCGACCTTTTGTTTGGCGACGCGCTTCGCCAGGCGATCGAGCAGGTCGGACCCGAAATAGAGGGCGAGAAGCCAGTAGGAAGCGGACAACCCGGCCGCATGGAAATGAAAGGCCAACGCGCTCCACCACGAGAGCTCGATCACATAATCAACCTCGTGCTCCCACTCGCCCGCAGTCGTCGTCTCAACTTTCGTCCGGGCCAGTTTTCCATCCACACCGTCGAGCACTTCGATCGCGTAGGCCAGTGCGACGCCCCACCAAAGATGCCCCGTCGCGAAGAGCGCGGTTACCCCAAGACCGATGAGCATGGTCACGAACGTCACCTGATTTGGGCGGATCGGTGTCCGACAAATTTTCTTCACAATCCAATCTTCGATCGGTGAATCGAGGAACCCGGGGAAATCCAGGACGCCATTCTGCGCGAGATCGCGCACATGCTTTTCGGCGAGCGGGACAAGCTCAGGCGCCGGCGCGGGAAAGAAAACAGGTCGCACGTGCTTGCGAAGCGCACTCACGTAAGTCGGTTCGCTGGCCGCATCGCACTGATTCGTTCGCTCGGTCGCGGGCGGGAAGAAAATCTGATCAGGACCCAAAAGCGCGGCGCTGCGAAAGTCGACGCCTTCTTTGCGCCAGAGCGGAAGAGTTTCAGCCGGCGGCGCGGAATCGACCAGGACAATGCTGGTCGCCTGCTCGGCCAATGTCTTCAAGAGCCGCGCGTCAAAATAGAAATCCGCCGACACGACAAGCGTAGGTTCGCTGCCAATCACCTGCTCATGGACACGCAACGGACCACCTTCGCGTGCGCGAACATTCACAGAGATTTGCGCGCGGGCCCATGACGGCTTCGCCAGGTGCCTCGCAATTTCATCTGGGGTTGTCGACAGGATCCGGGCTTCGCGGAACCCGAGCCGCTGGGCGATTCGCAACAGGCGTTCCAATAACGAGATGCCAAACAACTCAACCAGCGCGTCGGGCGCATCGGCGAGAATGAGGAGAAGCGGGCGCGGCGAATCCATGGATAAAGGCGAGCGGCGCGAAAAGGTTTCACTGCCGTGGCGAGTGTGGCTACCTTAAAATTCATGGAGCTGGAAGTCTCCCTCAGCTGCGAAGGAATCGAGCGCTACCTCGGCGAAGAGGACTCGCGGGTCCACGCCTTGCGCGGCGTCTCCTTGAAGCTCGAACGCGGCACCGTCCACGCCGTCGTCGGTCCGTCAGGGTGCGGCAAAAGCACGCTCCTCTACATCCTCGGCCTCCTCGACCAGGCGGACGAGGGGTGGGTTACGATCGAAAACGAGGCGGTCTCCCACCTGGTTGACGACGCCCTCGCCCGGAAACGGAACGAGCTCCTCGGGTTCATTTTCCAATTCCACTTTCTCCTCGAGGATTTTACCGCGCAGGAAAATGTGATGATTCCAATGCGCCGGCTCAACGTATTGACCGAACCGGAAATGCTCGAGCGGTCCGCCTACCTACTCGAGGAAGTCGGGCTCGGCGCGAAGGCGAAGCGGCCCAGTCGTCACTTGTCCGGAGGCGAACAGCAACGCGTCGCGATCGCCCGGTCGCTCGCCAATAATCCAAGCGTAATCCTGGCCGACGAACCTACCGGCAATCTCGACAGCGCAAATTCCCGGCGCGCCTTCGAATTACTCCAGCGCATCGTGCAGGAAGAACGAAAGGCGCTCCTCCTCGTCACCCACAATCCGGAAATTGCCGAGGCCTGCGATTGGATCCACGAGATGCAGGATGGATTGATCGTCGGCAGTCATCCGCGCGGGCGGCGATAACTTCGGATCGCACCTCGATGACGACCGCTGAGACAATGCTCCGGCCAATCACCCCGCCGGGCGGCGTGGTCCATTCGCGTGATCCCGGCACGGAGCTAAAGCGCGGCGCCTGGATCAACTTTATCGCCATGCTCGCCTCGAATTTTCGCGGCGTGTTCACGTTCCTCGTCGCGCGATTACTTGGACCCGCCGCGCTCGGTGTCTTTTCAGTGGCCTGGGCGACTACCGATCTTGTCAGCAAGATCGGCATCTTCGGACTCGATGATACCGTCACCACGTTTATCGCGCGGGCCGAGGCCGCCGGTGACCGGGCGCGGAGCAAGGCGCTTTTCCGACTCGCGGTCGCGCTCGGTCTCTTCCAATGCACGTTGCTCGCCGCCATTGCGATCAGCGTCGTCCGTCTTTTCGGGGTCGGGTTCGGTCTCGATCACGCAATGGCCGATGCCCTTTCGGTGATGTTTTGTGCGATGCCGGTCATCGCGCTTTACCGGATCAACACAGCGGTCTCCCGCGGAATGAAAGTGATGCGGCACGATATTTTCTCGCGCGGAATCACGGAAACGATCGTCACCACCCTCGCGTTTCTGGGCGCGCTCTGGCTTGGTTACAAAACATTCGGACCGGAGATCGCCGTTATTGTCGGAATGGGCGCATCGGGCCTGGTCGCGTACTTTCTGGCCGCCTCTCTCTTCCGAAACACGGCTGCGCCAGTTTCGTCATTCTCGCTCATAACGGATGCGCGCAGGCTGCTCTCGTACGCGGCGCCAATCAGCGCCTATGATCTGCTCAACTCAATCATCGTCCGGCTCGATGTCGTGATGCTCGGCTGTTTTGTGGGACGCGCGCCCGGAGTGACGCTCACTACCCTCGGCGTCTACGGCGCCTGCGTCGAAGTCGCCGGCGGCCTGCGCAAGATCAACCAGGCGTTCAATCCGATCTTCGCGCCGGTAGTCGCGGGGCTGACCGTCGACGGCGACCAGGCCCACGCTGCGATCGCTTTCTCGCGCGTCTCGCAGTGGATGCTCTGGATTCTTTTGCCGCTCGTCGCGGTCCTGATGCTGGCCGGTTCTGTGATCCTCGGAATCTACGGGACTGTCTTTCAACAAGGCGGACTATGGCTCGCCATCGTCGCCCTGGCCTGCGCGACCAATGCCTTCGTCAGTCTCGCCGAGACTGTGATCATGGTGCAAAAGCCGCGCCTTAATCTGCTGAACTCGATCATTACCTGCGTCGTCGCGCTCCTCGCGAACCTTTGGCTCATCAGCCGTTACGGCGTAACCGGCGCCGCTCTTGGTATTTTGCTTCCGTATGTGTTGCAGGGAATTCTGCGTTATCGCGCCCTGCGAATGGTGTTTCGGTGGCAAAACCCGTGGGGCGACGTGGGCAGGCCGTTGCTCGCGGCAGTGATGGCGGCCGCACCAGCCGTCGCTTGTCGATTGTTCATCGGCGGAATGACTGGTCAGCTTATCGCAGCCCTCGTGTTCCTTCTTCTTTATCTCTTCGCCTGGCTGTACCATCGGCGTTCTTTATCCGCCAAGCTCACGGCCTCATGAATATGCGTGATCGCCAAACTCTGGAGAGCGTACGCGAGACGCGTGCGCTCCCCCGAAACCTATGAAACGCGTTTTCATTACCGGAGCGAGCTCCGGGATTGGTCTCGCGACAGCTCGCTTACTGGCTGAACGGGATTGCGAGGTCTGGGGGACGTCTCGCGATCCGTCACGTCTTCCTACCTTGCCGCGATTCCATCCCGTTCAGCTCGATCTCACGGACACCCTCTCGTTAGGTCCAGCGTTTCGCGCTGCGCTGCAGGAAGCCGGCCACTTCGACGTCCTCATCAACAATGCGGGGAGCGGCCATTTCGGGCCGGCTGAACATCTTTCGACCGAAGCGATCCAGGCGCAGTTCCAGACCGTGGTCTTTTCGCACATCGAACTCTGCAGGGTCGCGCTCGAGGCAATGCGAAGGCACGGCAGCGGACGAATCATCAACGTTACATCGCTGGCGTCGCGATTACCCGTCCCGTTCATGGCCGCTTACAATGCGGCGAAAGCGGCGATGGCGTCATTCGTCATGTCGCTCCAGATCGAGCTTGCGGGAACGGACATTCAAATCGTCGATCTCCAACCCGCCGACATTCGGACCAGTTTTAATGACGCCGTCACCAGAGTCGATGGCGGCGACCCGCGCTACACCGACCTCGTTCAGCACGCCTGGCGGATCGTCGATAAAAACATGCAGGAAGCTCCGGGACCCGGGCTCGTGGCCCGGCACATCGCCAAACTGATTAGCCAGAAAAATCCGCCGCCTCGCGTCACGGTCGGCGGGACCTTCCAGGCGGCGATCGCCCCATTCATTTTTCGTTTTCTGCCGCAGCGCGTTCGCCTCTGGGGTCTGAAAAACTACTACCGGCTGCCGCATTGAAGATCACCGACGCGGTCATCCTGATGGCGGGCACCGGGTCGCGTTTGCGCGGCTCGGCCGAGACCATTGCGAAGCCGCTCATTCCAATCGGTGGCCGCCCTTTGATCTCGTACGCGATTAACGCGTTCGACAAAGTCGGCGTAAAGGCGATTCACGCGGTGGTAGGACCAAACGGCGAGGAGCTGGCCAGCGCGGTCGCGCCCCTTCTGCCGGTCCACATGCAATTCGACGCCATTTCGAACGAGAACTGGCGGAAGCAAAACGGAGTGTCGCTCCTGACCGTCGCGGGAAGAGTGCGGTCGCCGTTTTTTCTCGCGATGGGCGATCACCTCTTTGAGCCGTCGATCCTGGACGCGCTGGTGGCTGACAGCGATTTCGGGCGGTTGAATCTCGCGGTCGATAAAAAGATTCAAACAATCTTCGATCTCGATGACGCCATGAAAGTCCGGGTGGAAGGGAATCACATCGCGGCCATCGGCAAAAAACTCGAGGACTTTAATGCGATCGATACCGGCATTTTCGTCTGCCCGGAAATTATCTTCGAATCCTTGCGGCGGGTTCTGAAGGACGATGATTGCGCGTTGGCGGATGGAGTCCGTCTCATGGCCGAGGAAGGAAACGCCATCGCGGTCGACATCGGGGACGCGTGGTGGCAGGACGTCGATACGCCGCAGATGCTGGCGCGCGCGGAGGAAGAAGTAGCGCGTGTTGGTGGATCGCGCGCTCCGTCGCGCGATATGTGAATCAGCAGTGCGATTCAATCGCGCGACGGAGCGCGCGATCCACCGAGCGCAATTCCGAGCGTGATCGCAGTCACCACGAAGAGCAGGTGCAAAATTAACGCCGGCCAGCCGACGACTGCGAGCACGACGAAGAAAAGCACCGCGACATCGCGCTTCGTCGATTGAATCAGCGCGGAAGCGAAGCCTTCTCCGAGTTTGAGCAGTCCAGAACGCGCGATCATTTCGCGATGACGCGGATAAAGCGTTTCGCCTAACGAGTTTGGTTTTGCTGATGCACCGGCTGGTTCTTGTTTCGCCAGGCACCATTCATTAAGCACAATCAGGAGTGCCGTGGCCAACCCTTCGGCGAGATAAAGCCCTCCAAAATGCGGATGGGCGTGACGCAGCCCGACACCGAGCCCAAGAGCGAGAAAAATATTGCTGAGCACATCGAATAGATCGTCGAGCCGCCGGCCGCGTTCGCTCTCCATGAACTTCGCTCGCGCGATTTCACCGTCGCAGCCATCGAGAATGCTGAATATCTGGAACAGAACGAGGCCCCAGACGAAGGACCAATAGTTGCCGCGCGCCATGAGCAACGCGGCGATCAAGGGCACCGGTGAAAGCAGCCACGTCCAGTCATTTGGCGTAATCGGATGCCGAAGAAGGAACCGTGTCACCAACCGGGAGATCGGCCGATTGAGATAGCGCGAGACGAAGCCGTCCTGCGATTTTCCGCTCGCCCGCAGGAACTCGGCTTCGACGCGGTCGATCTCGCTTCCACTCCTAATGTATTCCCAGCTTCGCGCTCGCGCGGGTGGAACGGGCTCGGCCAACCGGACATAGTTTTCCCACGAGGTCGCTGACGCGGGTCCGGGTCTGCTCTCGATCAGATCCTTAATCGCCTTGCGGTAAACGAAAAGCCGCGTGTCCAAGACAAGATCATAGGGCTCAGCCTCGAGATCCGTCGTGAAAGCGAGATGGGTCAGGCGAGGATGCACCGGGATCCAGCGTTGGGATTGCTCGAGGTCGGCCCGCCATAAAATGCAGACAAGCACCGGCCCTTTTTCGTCATTATCGACTGCGAACTCGTCGATCGACAAGGCGATCCGGTCGAGCTGGCGCAAACCCGCGATTACCCAGTCGACCGATTCATCGGCCAGGACCAAAACGCGGCGAAGGCTCATGCAATCGGCCCCAGGCTCCGGCGGTAGATCCGATACGTTTTGTATTTCTCCAGCCCAATCGCCTCGAGAAACCGATTCATCATGATGTTGTTTTCCAGGATGAGGCTGGCTTCGCCAATGAACCCCCGCTTGACCATCGCTTCCTCAATAATGTTAAGCACGAGCATCTCAGCGATGCCGTTCCGCCGATACCCTGGCACCACGCCGAGGGCAACGAGCCGGACCGTTTTCAACCGGCTCTTGTGGTAAAGCAGTTTCGCGAGTCCAATCGGCAGCCCGAAGGTCGTCAGCCGTCCATTAATTTTCTTCAAAGCGACATTGATGTCCGGAACGCAAAGGAGAAAGCCAACCGGCTTCCCTTCGGCCTCGGCGATCCAGACAAAATCGGGCTGAAGGAGCGGCTTCATTTCGTGCGCCATGTAATCGAACTCCTTTTCCGTGAATGGAACGAAGCCCCAGTTTTTTTCCCAGGCTTCGTTGTAGATCTCGCGAAGCTTCTGCGCTTCGCCGGCAAGATCGCGCAGGATCCCCCGTCGCAGGGTGACATTTTGAAACTTCTTCTTCAGGACCGCCGCGAGCCGGCGCAATCGTTTCACGGCCTTCGCGGGGTCCGCCAGGTACCAGGCATAGAAGTCCATTACCTTTTCAAATCCCCACGATTCGATGAGGGGGCGGTAATAGGGCGGATTGTGCGGCGTCAGCACCGTCGGGGGATGTTGAAAACCGTCGATGAGCAGCGAGCAAAGATAGTTCGTCGAGTAATCGATCGGCCCCATGATCTCGTCGCGGCCAAGGTCCTGCAACCATTTTGCCGCCCCGTCGAAGAGAGCATTCGCCACTTCGTGGTCGTTGATCGATTCAAACATTCCGAAGCAACCGATGTTCGAATCGTGGATCGCGTTGTATTTCGGATCGTCGCTCGCTGCGATCCGGCCCACGACCTCGCCATCCTGCCACGCGAGAAAGAACTCGGCTTTGCCGTGTTCGAAGAAGGGATGCTTTTCCCGGTCCAGAAATTCCTTTCGCTCAATCAAGAGCGGCGGAACCCAGGCAGGATCGTTGGCGTAAATCCGCCAGGGTAATTTAATGAATGCGTCACGATCCCGCGCTGAGGCAAGTTTCCTGACTTCGATTCGTGGCACGCCGGATCTTCTCTCGGAGGCGGCATGTCTGCCAGCTTCAAGGAGGATTAACAGGCTCTCCGGCGGGGTGCGACGCTGTCGAGCCGTTGGCCGCTGTCCGTAGTTCGCGGCTCGACAGCGTCTCGCCCTACCAACTTGCAGCCACCCCTAATCCGAGTACTAGCAACGGCCTCATCATGGCCCATAGCGACCTCGCCCTTAAGTCTGCCGAGATCGAGGAGCTGAGTGACGTTTACTTTTTTCGGCCGCTCGGCTGGGTGGTTGCACAGGGTGCCAAAACCATCGCCATCACGCCGGCGGCGCTCACCCTCATCGGCGGCCTCGTTGGGATCGCGGGCGGCGCGCTTCTTTACGACCAGCGACTTAGTTTCATCGGCTTCGCGGTTTTGATTCTCCACAGCATCCTTGACTCAGCGGACGGACAGCTCGCGCGGATCACTGGCCAAGTCACTGAAATGGGTCGCGTCCTCGACGGTCTGAGTGGCTACGTAACCCACGCCGCAATCTTCCTTGCGATTGCGGCCGGCTTGCTGCACCGCGGGTGGGACGGATCAGTGTTCATTTGGATGCTACTCGCGGCGGCAGCGACAGCCGTTCACGCGGGGATGTACGATTATCATCGCAGCACCTACACCACGATCGTTAACGAGGGGCGAATTCCAGCGCACGCATCGGCGAAGATGCCTCCGCTCCTGAGCGCCGCGTTCCGTCTTTACCTTGTAATCCAGCGCTGGCTCGTCGGATTGCATGCCGACGTCGAGACAGCGCTTGCGGCAAGAGCGAGCAACAATCAAATCCGCAACGACGATCGCGTCGCTTATCGGGAACATTTTTATCCCCTTGTCCGCGGCTGGAATTTCCTCGGCGACAACACCCGATTCTACGCCATCGGTGCGCTGGCATTTTTTCATCGGCTGGATCTTTTTTTTGTCTTCATCCTCGTGCTGATGAACACGGCGCTGGTCGTCCTCTGGGTCTGGCAGCGAGTTGCCGATCGCCGGTTTCTTGCCGCCGTGTAATCGAGTAGATTCCGGGTCGATGATTCGCGCGATTCTCTTCGACATGGGCGGCACGCTCGATGGTGACGGCCAGCATTGGCTGGAGCGGTTCATCGCGCTCTACCGGGATCTCGGGGTGACCCTCCCGCGCGAAACCGTGCGCGACGCGTTCGACGAAGCGGAGCGGCT
>JBJMXC010000197.1:0-19830 GCA_045809825.1 Chthoniobacterales bacterium
CGCCCAGGATCGCGTCACGTAACTCCTCGCTCGGCCCAAGGTTCGCCATCCAAACGTCGAACCGGTCAGCCGGCAACCCGCGCCCCCTTCCCCGTGCCGCGAGAATCCGGAGGCCGTCTGTTGATTCGATTGGGGTATGGACAGACTTTGTTTTAAACATCTCCGGCCACCTCTTCTTCTGCCTTTTTGTTAGGTTCAAATAATAGCTTGCAGTCCCTGGGCCGACCGCACATTCTCTGACCTCTGCTTAACCACAACCTATGAAATCACTCATCTATTCCATTACCGTTCTGTTGGTCGCCGGGCTCATGAGCTCCTGCAATACCAGCAAGACTGAGACATCGACCACGACTGCTCCCTCGAAGGCACCAGCTAAAACTTCGACGACCAAGAAGTCGACGACCAAGAAATCCTCGTCTGAGACGACGAAGAAGTCCTCGTCCGACACGAGCAAGAAGGAGAAGTCGAGCGATTCGAGCAAGAAGGAATCGAAGACTTCACCGTCTGCGTCGCCTTCCGCGACTCCCTAACCGGCTGATCGCCGCTTAGATTGCGGCATTGAATTACTGGAGTTAGCCGGCCGTCCCGACACGGCTGGCTAACTCTTTTTTCGTAGGGGGAGACGCCGTCGAGCCGGACGTCGTTCGTTAGGCTTTGGGATGGCCAGCGTTCCGCCCTACCAACGCGGTTTCATTTTCGCGTCGGAATAAGCAGTGGTATTGCTGGAAGGATGCCGACCGCCTCCTCGATGTTTGGTGAACGGTTTACCCATCGCCTCGAAGCGTTCAGCGATTTGGTTTTCGGGTTCAGCCTTTCCCTCCTTGCCACGCGCCTCGATATGCCGGGCGACGTATCGGATGTTTTCAATCCGACGCGATGGGGAACGTTCACGATAACATTCGCAATCATCTGCGCTATCTGGCTGGCGCATTATCGGATCTTTCGCCACCAGTTCGTGGCTGAGATCGCGGACGTCATCATCAATTTTATTTTTCTTCTCGGGATCGCGGTCATGCCTTACTCGGTCCAGACGTTCCTCCGTTTCACAACCAGCCGCGACGCCATCATTCTCTACTTCGGCGATTTCGCGCTTATCTTCGCCGCTCTCGCTACCCTGCGCTGGAGGGCTCTGCGTCAGCGTCGCGGCGATTCCGAACCGGAGCTGCGGCTGCGCGAATGGCGCGGCACAGTTCGTCAGTACACGATCGTCGTCTTCATTGTCGGATGCCTCGTCGGGATGACATTAGGCGTCATCCCAAAAGAGAGATTCTATTCGACGGTGCCCGCGGTCTTTGTCGTTGTGACCGTGCTCACTCGAGTTGCGGTTCGGCGCCTGCCGCGATTCCTTCAATAATATGAGCAGCAAAGTTCCCTTTACCGTCGGGGCCGTTGGACATTTTGGTCTCGCCGTCCGCAGCCCGAAACGGAGCGCAAAATGGTTCGAACGCGCTCTCGGGTTGAAAAAGCAGTTCGAATTCGATGGCGGCATCGCAATTGGAAATCGAAATGTGACCATCGCGCTCCACAAAGGAAGGCCGTCTCCCGGGACCCTCGGCCACATGTCGTTTCATCTGCCGAGCATGGCGGTGTTGCGCAAGGCGCTCGCCCATCTGCGCAAGCTCAAGGTGAAGATTGAAGATCCTGGCGATGAGATTGGCCCGGAAGGGCCCGGATCGCCGAACATGGGCCTCTGGTTTCACGATCCCGATGGTTATCGCTGGGAACTCAACGTGCCGGGAGGCCGTTGAGTAGACGGTAAAGCTGGCGCGGGCAGCCAGTGAGCCGGCGGGAGCCGGCGAATCAACTCAACGTGCCGGGAGGCCGTTGAGTAGAGGGTCAACCTTTCTGTAGCGGCGGTCTATGACCGTCGAAGAGCGCAGCTGAACGTCAGCCGGCGGCACTTCATTCTATTCGAGCCGGCTCCGATGGGGCAGAGATGCCAGCGGCTCGAGAACAATTGCATTTTGTTCGCATTGCATCGCGAACGACAACTCGCCATCCGGCGCCACGGCCCACAGGAATTGGGGCCGCGCCCAGAGCGCGAATTCGTATCGCGGATGGTTCTGGGGGAAACCGCAATCGCTCTGCGCATGCTGGCCGCGACGAGAACATGCCCGGAGATCTGAGACGAGTTTTTCCAACTCGACCACGGACCGTCTTGTTTCGACCCATATGAGGGGCGTGCCCTCGTGCGCTCTCACCACCAGTTCGAATCCAGTCGCGGTGGAGTGGTGGTCCGGTCGACCGGCCTCAAGAGCAAGGTGCTGCGGCAACCATCCGCGCTGGTAAATCAGGCAGGTGGCGGCAGCCAGCTGGCAGACATTTTCCCGCAGCATCCGTGCCGGCGGTCCACTCGAGAAGAGCGGGTACGACGGGGATTCCGTTCCTTCCGTCGGACCGCGAAGCAGGTCGCTTCGCAGGCTGCCGTCTTCACCCGACTTGAACAAATCTTCGCGGAGGCCGAGGTCGAAATAGTACTCTTCCCACGGCGCAAGTGGTGGATTGATTCGCAGAGCCGAACGCGGTCCAGGTTGGCCGTGCGCTTGCAGCCAGGCGGCGAAACGTTCGTGAAACCAGGTGTCGAGTAGTTCGTTCAAACTGAGCCTTAAAACTTCGCAAGATATCGTGTTGCCGCCGTCATGCGGCTGGTATTAATCTCACCGCTCGTAACTAACTATGAAAACACTTCTCGCCCTTATCACCGTAGCATTGCTCACAGCCATCCCGGCTCAGGCCAAGACCTTCAAGCTCCCGAATGATGACTTCGCCATCGCCTCCATCGACATGCCGGACAATTGGAAACCAAAAGAGGTGGACACCGGAGTCGAAGGCCAGAGCCCTGATGACGCCGTCTACATGTCTATTGTCGCGGTCGGCAGCGAAAAAGGAATGAAGGCCGAAATCGATGACATCTTCGAGATGCTGAAGACCCGTAACGTCACCCTCGACGAGTCGACCAAAACAGAGAACAAATTCAAGGTGGGTTCGTTTGACGCGAACGAGCTGCTTTACCAGGGGAAGGACGAGGATGGTCCGGCCGGCATCAGCATCACCTTTGTCCCGATCAAAGATAAACTGGTTATCATCACTTACTGGGTGACAACCTCGAAGGAGAAGGAGCACCAGCAGGAAGTCGGCAAGATCGTCAACAGCCTCAAGGCTTCGTCCTAGAGCCGGAAAAACTAGTTTCACGAAAGCGCCAACCGTGGTTCCGCGGTTGGCGCTTTTTTTTGGTTGGGTCAGGTTCGGCGCAGGGTGCGAAAGGTAACGGAGTAGCGCAACTGTTTAGCCGGGGGAATGTGGTGCTGCCATTTTGAACGCGCTTCGTCATCCAGGACGTAGACCGAGCGACGCGCGAGTAGTTGCATAAGCGGACGGCTCCGCCCGGTGCCCTTTTCGGCTGGCCATGGCCGGAATTTCATCGTGCACTCTGCCAGCAACGAGACCCCAACTATGACGCCGAACTGCGGGGCATCGCGGTGCCAGCCGATCTGCGCGCCTGGCGAATATTCGCTCACCAGTGCTTCGACAAAATCCTCCGGCCGTTTCGAGATGAGGCCGGCCGCACGCTCGCGCACCGACAAAAGAAAATCAGGGATAGGCGGGGCCGGCGTGAGTTTGAACGTGCCAAATTCGTAGGTGTGACCGAAATGCGCCGTCCGTCGTTTCGCTGCAACGCCGTGCATTGTCGGTGCCACCAATTCGATCGTGGCAATCCCATCCACGAGGGCTGTCTCCTCTTCAGGCGAAATGAAATCGACGCGGTAGACGAAACCCTGCGGCAGAACACCGTCCTCTGGAAACAACGCAATCTGCTTCACGCGTGAGCCATTATCTCGACCTCAATCGTTACGCGCGTGCCTCGATCACGATCGCGCGCATCGGCGCGCGGAAAGGCGAACCGTCAAACTCCTTCTTTAGCGCGTCCGCCACCGCCTCGGTGATGATCGGCAACAGGGACGGATCGTGTTCGGTAATCGCGACGGAGATCGGATTGCCGTGAACTAATCCGTTGGCGGCATCTTTGGCGTCCGTTGGCACGCTTGTCTTGGTTACGACCTCAATCTGGATGTCGCCAAAGCCAGCACGGTCCAACATTTGTTTGATCTCGTTTTGGTCGTGATATCCAAATGGCACCTCGTAAAACGTCGGCGGATCTTTCTCGAAGAAGCCGCTGATTGTCTCATGCGCGATTTTCCCGAGGGGATTTTCCGAAAACGCGCTCCAGACGTTAAAGAGAAACAGGCCACCCGGCTTGAGGACTCGTCGCGCTTCCCGCGCACACAACAATTTGTCTGGCACGAACATGATTCCGAACTGGCACACCACTACGTCAAACAATCGCTCGGCGAAGGGTAGGGCACAGGCGTCCACTTGTTTCCATTCGACAGCTTCGTCTGCCCGGAATTTTCGAGCTGCATTGCGGAACATTGGCTCGTTGAGGTCAGTCGCAATCAGTTCGACCGACGCCGCTAGCCGGTCCCGTAGTTTTCGAGTGAGGATGCCGGTGCCGCACGCCAGCTCAAGCACCGAACCGCTTGCCGGGACGTCGAGTCGCGCCACGAGGTCCTCGGCGTACGGCTCGAAAAGGATCGGACCCAGATAGCGATCGTAAGCGGCTGGAATCGATCCGGCGAATAGAGCATTTTTGTTTTCCATCGGGTTATCGTTTTAACAGCGGTTTTAAATATCGGCCGGTGTGACTAGCCGGTATCTCCGCGATCTTCTCCGGTGGACCGGCGCCAACGATTTTGCCACCGCGCTGCCCGCCTTCAGGCCCAAGATCGATGATCCAGTCTGCGCATTTAATCATCTCGAGGTTGTGCTCGATCACGACCAGGGTGTTCCCCGCATCACGGAGTTTCATCAGGACCTGAAGCAGCTTTTCAATGTCCGCGAAATGGAGCCCGGTCGTTGGTTCGTCCAGAATGTAGATCGTGCGCCCGGTCGCGCGTTTTGCCAGTTCGGTGGCGAGTTTTACTCGCTGCGCCTCGCCGCCGGAAAGAGTCGTGCCCGCCTGGCCGAGCCGCAGATACCCCAGGCCGACATCGAGCAGGGCGACAAGCTTGTCCGAGACTGACGGCACGTTTCGGAAAAACCGCGCGGCTTCATCCACGGTCAGGTTCAAAACGTCAGCGATATTCTTTCCTTTGTAGGTGATCTCGAGCGTTTCGCGGTTGTAACGCTGGCCGCGACAGACTTCACACTCGACATAAACGTCCGGCAAAAAATGCATCTCGATCTTGATCAGGCCGCCACCTTCGCAGTTCTCGCAGCGGCCGCCTTTCACATTGAAACTGAAGCGGCCTGAATCGTATCCGCGCACCCGCGCCGCCGGCAGCTGGCTGAACAATTCGCGGATCGGCGTGAACGCGCCGGTGTAAGTGATGGGATTCGAGCGCGGCGTCCGCCCGATCGCGCTCTGGTCGATGACGATCGCCTTGTCGAGTTGGTCGAGCCCATGCAAACCCGAATGCGCGCCCGGTTTATCTTTTGAGTTGTAGAAATGGCGAAACAACGCCCGCCGCAAAATATCGTCCACGAGCGTGGATTTGCCGCTTCCCGAGACGCCCGTCACGCAAGTGAAGCATCCGATCGGAAAGGAAGCGTTCACGTTTTTGAGATTGTTCTCGGACGCGCCCGTAACGGTGATCCAGCCGTCACCTGTCTGGGTGGAACGAGGCTTCACCCGTTCTCTCGGGATCGCGATCCGCGCCCGACCCGACAGGTAATCCGCGGTCGGCGAGTTCTTCGCGTTTAGCACTTCGTCGATCGGGCCCTGGGCAACAATTTCGCCACCGCGAGGACCGGCCCCCGGGCCGAGATCGAGAATGTGGTCGGCGGCCCGAATCGTTTCTTCGTCATGTTCGACGACGATGACCGAATTCCCGAGGTCGCGGAGACGGCGCAGTGTCGTCAAAAGCCGCGCATTGTCGCGCTGGTGGAGGCCGATGCTCGGTTCATCGAGTACGTAAAGAACGCCGGCCAGGCCGGAACCGATCTGGGTCGCGAGCCGGATTCGTTGCGCTTCACCTCCGGAAAGCGTCCCGCTCTCCCGATTCAGTGAAAGATAATTCAGGCCGACCTCGACGAGGAATTGGAGCCGTGAATCGATCTCGCGGACGACGTCGTTGACGATGAAACGCTGCTGTTCGGTGAGCGCAAGGCGACGAATGTAATCGGCCGCCGCATCTATGGTGAGTTCGCTGAATTGGTGGATATTCAGCTCCGTGCCCTCGGAATCGCTGATCGTTACCGCGAGAATTTCGGGCTTCAATCTCGCGCCGTGGCAGGTCTGGCACGGCACCCGGGTCATAAACGCGCGGATCCGGTTCCGGGTGAACTCGCTTTCGGTCTCCAGGTAGAGCCGTTCCATCTGCGGCACCAGTCCCTCGAAGGGACGGGCCGTCTTTGGCGCTTTGCCGTTGCCGAACTGGATCGTCTCGTCGCCGGTCCCGTAGTAAAGTGCCTTCTTGAAATTGTCTGGCAGGTCCCCGAACGGAATCGATTCGTCGACCCGGAAATGTTTCGCCAGCGCGGTCTGCAGGGTCCGGTAATACGCGAGCATCGGCTTGGTCCCGCGCCGCCAGGGTGTGATCGCGCCTTCCTTGAGCGATTTCTCCGGATCCGACATCAGGTCGGCGTCGCAAACCAATTGCGTCCCCAATCCATGGCAGGTCGGACACGCGCCGAGATGGCTATTGAACGAAAAATGTTTCGGCGTCAGTTCGCCTAACGAGTAGTTGCTTTCGGCGTTCCCATAATCCGTCGTATACCGGACCGTCTCCCACTCTTCCAATTCGGTCTTGGGCGTTGGGCGTTCAGCGTTCGACGTTTTCTGTTCTGCCTTCAGCACCACAATCCGGTTCCCACCCCACCGCAGCGCTGTCTCTACCGAATCCGCCAGCCGCGTCCGCACTCCTTCCTTGATTACGAGCCGGTCGACGACCGCCTCAATCGTGTGCTTCTCCGTCTTCTTCAGTCGGATCGGATCCGGCCTGCTCAGCTCGATGATTTCTCCGTCGATCCGGATCCGGACAAATCCCTCCCGTTTCACTTTCTCAACAACGTCGCGGAACTCGCCTTTCTGATTCTGGACCAGGGGCGCCAGCAAAATGATTTTCGTCTCGACGGGGAAGGCGAGGATCTGATCGACGATTTGCTGCGGGGTTTGCCGATGAATTGCCTGGCCGGTAACCGGATCGTGCGGCTGCCCCACCGCGGAAAAGAGAACGCGAAGGTAATCGTAAATCTCCGTGGTCGTGGCGATCGTCGAACGCGGATTGGCGCCCGCGCTTCGCTGTTCAATGGCGATCGCGGGGGAGAGCCCTTCGATGAAATCCACGTCCGGTTTTTCCATCTGGTCGAGGAATTGCCGGGCGTAAGCGGAAAGGCTTTCCACGTAGCGGCGCTGCCCTTCGGCGTAGAGCGTATCGAAGGCAAGCGACGACTTTCCCGAGCCACTCAGGCCCGTGATAACGACCAGTTTTTCTCTCGGAATCTCGACGTGGAGATTCTTGAGATTGTGCTGGCGTGCTCCGCTGATCTGGATAGTTTGCGCAGGCATCGGACGACAAATGTCGAACCTGTCAGTCAAGCATAACCGTCCTGTTTCTCCAGCCGAAAGCGCCGATCATGAGTGAAAACGAACGTACCATTTCCCAGGAAGAAATTGTCCAGCTCCAGAAGAAGTTCAGCGAGATCAAGCATTCGATTAACAACGCCCTCGCCGTCATGATGGCGCTCTCCGAAATGTCGCAACGGCGTCCTGATTATTCGGAGAAGCTCGCCAGCACCGTCCTGACAAAAGCGCCCCAGATCGTCTCTAGCCTGCAGGAATTCACTCAGGCCCTGAACGAGAAAGCCGGCGGCCCAAAGCCCGAAGTAGTGCCGTAGGGCGCGGCGCGGATTCGATTCTAGTTGTTCGGAGAGACGTGCTTCTGCACTTCTCACCCAGCCCTGCCATATGAGCAGAGCGAAACATCTCTGACTATTTCTGCGCGGTTACCGGCCGGAATATTCGGAGATTCCGACGCCTTCGCTCAGGATGACCACATGGGCAGACGCGGGCGTGCGGAAGCACGTCCTTCGATTATGGCTTCGGCGAAGTAGCGGCCGACGGCGCTGCCGTTGTGGCCGGCGAAGTTGCAGGCGGCGGTGCCGTCACTGGAACTGCGCCAACCGCCTGATCTGACGGCCTAACCGACGGCGCCGGCCCTGTTGTTGCCGGCGTCATGTTAGTCACGGTTCCCGGAGGACCAACTGCGGACGACGGGCCGGGGCTCCCCCCGGGCGTAGTCGGGGCACCAGCAACCGGCGTAGCCGTGGCCGAAGCGCCTGGAACCGGGGTCGGCGATGCAGCCGTCGACGTCTGGCCCTTCATCAATTCACGCCGGAGATTGCTCTGGGTGTTGCCTTTGTGGGCATAAAGAATCGACAAGACGAAAGTGAGAATGAAGAAAATTGCGGCGAGCCAGCCTGTAATCTTGGTCAGGACGTTCGTGGTCTGGGCGCCGAAAATGTTTTCGGTCACGCCGCCGCCGAACGCCGCGCCGAGCCCTTCGCTCTTCGGCCGCTGCATCAGGATGACGAGCATCATGATGAGGGCAACGAAGACGTAGAGCCCGAGCAAAATGTTGATCAGAATGGTCATTGGGGACGGGCAATATGGCTAAAGAGGCACTGGAAGCAAACGCCGAACAGGGACCAGAAGAAACGTCGAACGTTCAGCGTCCGGCAGTCCGGCTCGGAGCGTTCGGCGTTTTCTTCACTGAATTCCAGATCGCATCGAGCTCGTCCAATCCGGCTTCGCCAAGTTTCTTGCCCTGCGCCTTCAATTCGTCTTCCACCCGGTTAAATCGCGACACGAATTTGTCCGTGGCCGCTTGAAGCACGCTTTCGGCGTCGAGACCGTTTTTCCGCGCCAGGTTCACGACTGCGAAGAGCAGATCGCCAATCTCGTCGGCCACGCAATCTGACTCATTCGCCGCCATCGCCTCCTTGGTTTCCGCGAGCTCTTCGTCCACTTTCGCCATGACGTCGGCGAGGTTCGTCCAATCAAAATTTACCCTGGCGGCTTTTTTCTGCGCTTTTTGCGCGCGCATTAACGCAGGAAAGCCGACCGGCAAATCGGCCAGGTAGTGACCGTCCGGGTTGCCTGCCTTCTCCGCGTGTTTGATCGCCTCCCATTGTTTCACCACGCCTTCCGCATCGCGGACTTCACTCCTCGCGAAAACATGGGGATGCCGCCGGATCAATTTCGCCGTCACCTCCTCGAGCGCCTCTCCAATGTTGAATCGGCCCGCTTCCCTTGCGATCTCCGCGTGCATGACAACTAGCAGCATGAGGTCGCCCAGCTCCTCGCAGAGGTTCGCATCGTCCGAAGTTCGGATAGCGCTCGCGACTTCGTAGGCCTCCTCGATTAGCTGCGGCAGGAGCGATTCGTTCGTCTGCTCCCGGTCCCACGGACAACCGCCCGGCGCGCGAAGTTGCGCCACGATTTCGCAGAGTTTCGCGAAACCCGGCGCAGCGGAGTTCAAATCTTCCACAGCGATCGATGGGTCCGGAATTCGGACACTTCGCCGGTCGTCTTTTTGCTGACGTAAATCGTAATGCCGACGACGCTAGCCAGTGTCCCGACGAAGATAGCCGCTACCAGCCATGACGGAATGTGCCCGACCCGCATCGCCCGATAGAAGGCCGGCAATCCGTCGAGCGTCATGCTGGCGTGCAGGAAAATTTTCGTGACCCACGCCACCATGATGAGGATGAAAATAAAAACGTAATTGCGTTTTAGCCTCCGCCCGACGGCTTCGAGCCGGCTGATTTTGAAGGAGGGCAGGATCAGGTCCTCGCAGACGAGCTTCTTCCATTCGCCCTGCAGCATCTCCCGGTTTTCCATCACCATCGGGACGAGGAAATGCGCTTCGAGCATCCGGACGCGGGCCCGAAAAGCATCGTAAAAACGATAGCGCCGCGCCTCGATCCAGAGCATGACCCAGACGATCGCGAGGTTGAAAAAGAAGATCAGGTGCGGGACTTCGCGATTGGAAAACGCGATGGTGATAATGGCGGTGCTGCTGGTGATGGCCCAGTTGGTAGTGATGTCGAGCCGTTGCCGCCACACCATGATGCGCCCGAGCTCGCCCCGGTAAAAATGCGACATGGCATTGACGTAGCCCGGATCGTAAAGGCTCTTCTGCCACGAAATCGTCGCTTCGTCGGTTAGACCGCCCGGATTGTTTTGAGTTGCCACGAGTGTGTGAATAATTCGATAACTCGGTTTCGTCCGTCAATCCAATCAATCGCGCGATGCCTGCGCTCCTTTCCGAAATACTCGATCCAAAACTGGTGGTCCTGGAGCTGCGGGAACAAACCGCGGCCGAAGCGATCCTCGAGATAGTGGAACGGCTCCGTGATAACGGACTGGTTCACGATTTCTATAAACTCGCTGACGCAGTCATGGAACGCGAAGGGAAGACGTCCACGAACACCGGCGAAGGCGTGGCCTTTCCCCATGCGCGGACCGATCTTGTGGACCGTTTGGTCTTGGGAATTGGTCGGAGCTCAAGCGGGATTCCGTTCGGTTATTCCAGCGAGCTGGTCCATCTCATATTTCTCGTCGGCGTCCCGCAACGGATGGTGACCGATTATCTGGTTTGCCTCGGCGCGTTGGCCCGAGCCGTGAAAGAAAAGTCGCGCCGCGACGCGCTCATGGCGGCGCCGAGCGCGGAAGATTTCATCGATCAGATCCGCACCGAAACGCTGGCGTTGTAGCGGCGGTCTATGACCGTCGGAGAGCTTCTGTGGCGGCGGTCGATGACGGTCGAGGATCTTCCGGGCGCTCCAGGAAATCGGTGGTCACAGACCGCCGTTACAGCAGAACTTTCCCCTCGCGGTAGTACCAGCGGTGGAGTGTCTGCGGAGACACGCCGCAATGATAAAGCGCCAGAAATAAACCGTTCAGGATCGTCGTCCGCCGCGGCCCCTTCCTAAGATGGCGGCGCGAGGAAGATTCCACCGGTGGATCGATGACGACGACTTTCCCTGCCGCGCGGAGCCGCCGGGAAAACTCGACGTCTTCCATGAGCGCAATTTCGGGAAAGCCGCCTAAACGGCGGAAGACCTCGCGCCGAACGAAGATTGATTGGTCGCCGTAGAGCGTGCCGCCATGTTTATTCAGGAAACGGGCAGGCCTTTCCAGCCATCGCATGTGAGGATGGCGCGAATCGAATTTGCGAAAAAAAGCGCCACCGATGACTTCCGGATCGGCGAAAGCGTTCGCGGCCGCCTCGAGATGCATTGCCGACAGGGTCGTGTCGCAGTGTTGAAACAACAGGATCTCCCCCGAGCTTGCCGCCGCTCCGATATTCAGCTGCCGGCCTCGGCTCGGCGTCCCGCTCCAGAGGAATTGCGCGCCTGAGGCCAGGGCTGTTTCTTTCGCGCGCTCGTCGCCGGTAGCGTCGACGACAATCGTCTCCGCGATTCGCTCCAGCCCTGCCAACTGCGGCAATAGAATCGCGAGATTTTCAGGATCCCGCCATGACGGAATAATGACGCTGATCCGCAGCTCAGCGGCCGCGGTCTTCACTGCGGCTCTTTAAGGAGACGATTTCGGGCCCGGTCGAGGGCGCGCCGTTCTGATGCCGTCAGGCTGTTGATGCCGTGTTTGGAAATTTTTTCGAGAACCGGGTCGATCGATTCGTGGATGTTCTCGGGCTCGATGGTGCGCCGCGGCGCGCTTCGCGGAACCACATGAAATTTCGGCTTGGGCTGGAAACGGGATTTAACCACGCCCCACCATTCGAGTTCCGGGCCGGCACCGCGTAATCGGATGAAGGCAAAGGCGATGGCCATGCTCAGCCACAAGACTGCCATCTCCGGCCAATTGCGGTAGGCGAGGAGCTGGAAAGTGCCAATGGCGGCGAGGACAAGCGCGACCCATTTCGCCTGAATCCGCAAAAGCATCTCGAGATTCGGATAAATGGCGGCGAAGGCGATGAAGATGGCGAAATGGAGCGGAGTCGACTCGGCAATGCCGGTGCGTTGCCCGAGGCCCCACAGCGTCAGCAGCAGCGTGGGCGCAAGGAGGAGGACGGCGTAAAGGAAAATAAAGGCGCGGCGCCCGACGAAGCGCTCCACTTCGCGGCCAAAGGCGAACAGCATGTACATTTCGACCGCGAACCAGAGCAGGTTCGACGGCGAATGGACAAAGGCGTAAGTGGCGAGCTGCCAGAACTCGCCGCGTTGCAGGACAAGCGCGCTATCAAAGGCGAGATGTCCGAAAATGTGGGTGCCGCCGAGGAAACAGGCGACGATTGCGGCGAATACATGCACCGCCACAAGCAGGGTCGTGACGTGGACGGGATGGCGGCCCACCCAGGTCACCGGCTGGTAGTCATCCGAGGTGGTGACACCAAACATATTCCCAATTAACGGCGCGTAGTCAGCGGACGCAAGCGGTCGGGGTGCGGCGCAGATGCGAAAATTTACTTGGACAAGCCAGCGAAGCGGCGAAAATGGCAATCCGCTTTACGTCTTTCGCGAATGACCTCGAGGCCGCATAACCATGGATAATCTCGCGCCCGCCGTTTCCCCGCCGCCGGGCATTGGCGATTCCAAGCCAACAAATCCGACCGTGCTCGATTGGGTCCAGGAAGTCGCGCGGTTGACCGAGCCGGAAAACATTTTTTGGTGCGACGGCTCGGAAAAAGAAAATGCGTGGCTCCTCGAGCAGGCGCAGCGGCTCGGCGTTGTCCTGAAGCTGAACGAGGAAAAGAAACCGGGATCCTATTTGCATCGATCCAACCCGAACGACGTGGCGCGGGTCGAGCAATTCACGTTGATCTGCACGCCCTCCAGGGAAGAAGCAGGTCCGACGAACAACTGGGCGGCGCCGGCCGAGACCTACGCGAAACTAAACGACATGCTCAAAGGCGCGATGCGCGGGCGGACGATGTTCGTCGTGCCCTACATTATGGGGCCGCCGAGTTCGCGCCTCACCAAGGTCGGTTTTGAGATCACCGATTCCATTTATGTCGTTCTGAGCATGCGGATCATGACGCGAATGGGGACAGTCGCAGTCCAGCGCCTCGGCAACGATCCGAAGGGCGAATGGAATCGCGGGGTTCATTCGCTTCTCGATGTGAATCCGGATCGCCGCCTGATCTGCCATTTCCCGCAGGACAACACGATCATGTCGGTCGGTTCCGGCTACGGCGGTAACGTTTTGTTGAGCAAGAAATGTCTCGCCCTGCGGATCGGCTCTTATCTGGCCCGGAAACAGGGATGGCTCGCCGAGCACATGCTCATCCTCGGGGTGGAAGCGCCAGACGGGCGAAAGTATTACGTCGCGGCCGCGTTCCCGAGCGCGTGTGGCAAGACGAATTTCGCGATGCTAATCCCGCCGCCGCACTTCAAGGGGTGGAAAGTGACGACGATTGGGGACGACATCGCCTGGATGCAGATCGGCAAAGATGGCCGGCTCTATGCGGTGAATCCGGAGAACGGTTATTTCGGGGTGGTACCGGGGACAAGTTACAAGTCGAACCCCAACGCGATGAGATCGATCGAGCGCGACACTCTTTACACAAACGTCGCCCTGACCGATGACGGCGACGTCTGGTGGGAAGGCAAGGACGGCGCGCCGCCCCCGCATGTCGTGGACTGGAAGGGCAACGATTGGGCGCCGGACTCGAAGGAAAAAGCGGCCCATCCGAACAGCCGTTTCGCTGTCCCGATGCGGAACAATCCCGTCCTCGATCCCGAAGTGGAGAACGGCGAGGGCGTCCCGATTAGCGCGATCATTTTTGGGGGACGGCGGAGCGACACCATGCCGCTGGTCTTCCAGGCGCTCGATTGGGTCCACGGCGTTTATGTCGGTGCGACGATGGCCTCGGAAACGACCGCCGCCGCTACTGGCGCGGTCGGCCAGGTTCGGCGCGACCCAATGGCCATGCTCCCATTCTGCGGATACAGCATGGGCAATTATTTTCGGCACTGGCTCGAGATCGGACCGCGCCTGGAAAATCCGCCGCTGATTTTCCACGTGAACTGGTTCCGGAAAGGCGCTGACGGAAAATTTCTGTGGCCGGGGTTCGGCGAGAACATGCACGTCCTAAAGTGGATCATTGATCGGTGCGAGGGTCGCGCCGGGGCAAACGAATCGCCCATCGGTTTTATCCCACAGCGGGAAGATCTTGGGCTCATCGGCGCCGATCACATCCACGATTCGCAGCTCGGCGAACTGCTCTCGGTGAAGCCTGACGAGTGGAAAACCGAGCTCGCAGGTCAGTTGAAGTTTTTCGATACCCTAAGGCCGGACATGCCGGAGCGTTTGCTCGAGGAACGCGAAAAAGTGGCGAAACGGTTCGAGAGCTAATCTTCTCTTGCCGCGTCCCTGGGCGACGCGTCGCCCTACCAAAATCCCTCGAAAATTTGCGAACCGGTTCCCGTGATCGGATAGTCCTCGGTGGGTTCAACGACAGCCGAAAAACCTTGCGTCACCGCGCCCCCTGAGACGGGCTGCGTCGAGATTCGCGGGGCGCGCCAGAACAATCTGAAGGGGATCGACCTCGACCTTCCGCTCGGCGAATTGACGGTCATTACCGGGCCGAGCGGCAGCGGGAAATCGAGCCTCGCCTTCGATACAATTTACGCCGAAGGCCAGCGCCGTTACGTCGAGACGTTCAGCCCTTACATGCGGCAATTTCTCGACCGCATGGACAAGCCACGGGTGGATGAAATCCGCGGCATTCCTCCCGCGATCGCGATCGAGCAGGCGAACCCGGTGAAAAGTTCTCGCTCTACCGTGGGCACCATGACGGAGATCAACGATTACGTGAAGCTCCTCATGCCGCGGATCGCACGCGCGTTTTGTCCGAATTGCGGTCGCGAAATCCGTCCCGAGACAGCGAAGTCGATCGCCGACCACATTTTTAGCGAGCTCTCCGACCAGAATGTCCTGATCACGTTTTGGGTCGCAGTGCCGGCGAAGACCGAACCGCGCGCCTTTTTCGACTTCATCCAACAACAGGGTTACCTGCGCGTTTGGATCGACAACGAAATCATCCGCGTCGATTCCGACAAAAAAATTAAACGCCTCGGCGCGCGCGTCCAGGTCGTCCAGGACCGGATTGCCGTTTCGGAAGCGAATCGCGCCCGCCTCATCGAAGCCCTGGAAACCGCGCTTCGTTTCGGGAAAGACAGGATCAACGTTATCCCCCTCGCTGACGGCTCTAAACTTTCAAGGACCGACTCTCAACTTCCGTTCTCCACCGGCTGGCATTGCGCTCATTGCGATCTCGATATTCGCCCGCCGACACCCGGTCTCTTCAGCTTCAATAATCCGCTCGGCGCCTGCCCGGAATGCCGCGGCTTCGGCCGAACTATCGCGATCGACCTGGACAAAGCGATCCCCGATCGCTCGCTCTCAATCGCGCAGGGAGCGGTCCGCGTCTTTCGTGGCGAGGAAATGGGCGAGTCCCAACGCGATTTGATGCGGGCCTGCGCCCGCGAAGAGATCGACCCGCGCGTTCCATTCGAAGATTTGCCCAAAGCCGACCAGGATTTCGTGATCAATGGCGAAGCACGCGACGAAGACACCGATGCCGAGGAGCTGGCCGAGAACGATCGCTGGTACGGCGTCCGTGGATTTTTCAAATGGCTCGAGAGCAAGACGTACAAAATGCACGTTCGTGTTTTGCTCAGTCGCTATCGGGCCTATACGACTTGTCCGTCCTGTAAAGGAGGCCGTTTCCAGCCCGCGGCGCTCAATTACAAGATCGTTTCGCCGGCCCCTGTAGCGGCGGTCTATGACCGTCGAAAGGAACCAGCAAACGGGCAGAGCCCGGCAGGCGACGGTCATAGACCGCCGCTACAGAAGACGCGCGAAGTCGCCCGGACCCTTCCTGAAGTAGCGCTGCTCCCGATCTGCGATGCGCAAAAGCTGTTTGCAGAGCTTGTGTTACCGCCTAACGACTCGACCGCTGCGATGCTTCGAAACGAAGTTGTGGCGCGGCTCCGTTATCTTTGTGAAGTCGGTCTGGGTTATCTGACCCTGGATCGTTCCACCCGCACCTTGAGTGGCGGCGAAGTCCAGCGGGTTAACCTGACGACCTGTCTCGGGGCCTCACTGGTGAACACGCTCTTTGTCATGGACGAGCCCAGCGTTGGGTTGCATCCGCGCGATGTGGGGAGGCTCGTGCGCGTGATGCATGACCTTCGCGACAAAGGAAACACCCTTCTCGTCGTCGAACACGAGGAAGCGATCATCCGCGCATCCGACAACATCGTTGATATCGGCCCCGGCCGCGGTGAGTACGGCGGCGAGCTGGTTTTTAGCGGGACGTTGCAGGACTTTGGTGGCTCGACCGTTCCGCGGGCGATGTCGAAAAATAATGCGGCTTCGCAACCAACAATATCGCGCTCGGAGCGCACGATCCACCCATCGCTGACCCGCGACTATCTCTCGGGCGAACAACGCATCCCGGTTCCCAAATCCCGCCGCAAATCATCGAGTTCAATCAGGATCACCGCCGCCCGCGAACACAACCTCAAGAACCTCGACGTCGAAATCCCCCTCGGCATTTTCAATTGCGTCACCGGCGTGTCCGGCTCCGGTAAATCGACCCTGATCCACGAGGTCCTTTACCGGCATTTGATGCAGGCGAAGGGACAATCGAACGAGCAGGAACCGGGCGCGTGCAAATCAGTGACGGGCGCGCATCGGGTGGGCGAAGTCGTCATGGTGGATCAAAGCCAGCTGGCCCGGACGCCGCGCTCGACACCCGTCCTGTATCTCGGGCTCTACGATCGCGTTCGCGAAATGTTCGCAGCCCAAACCGAGGCGATGGCGCAGGGGCTGACCGCGAGCGCTTTCTCGTTCAACTCAGGGAGCGGCCGTTGCGAGCGCTGTTGCGGGACCGGCTTCGAAAAGATCGAGATGCAATTCCTGAGCGATCTTTTTGTCCGCTGCGCCGAGTGCGAAGGGCGGCGTTTCCAGCCGCACGTGTTGCGGGTGAAGATTTACGGCAAATCGATCCACGACGTGCTCGAGATGACGGTGAGCGAAGCGATCCAGTTCTTTGCCCAGATCGGTGAATCGAAAACGCTCGGCGACAAGTTGGACGTGCTCGATGAAGTCGGACTAGGTTATCTGCGGCTCGGGCAACCGTTGAACACGCTGTCGGGCGGCGAATCGCAGCGGCTGAAACTGGTTCGGCATCTAACCGAAATCGGAGAAGGGGACGTAGAGCCAGGCAAGCTGTTTATCTTTGACGAACCGACCACAGGCTTGCACTTCGATGATGTCGCAATCCTGATGCGGCTATTTCAGCGATTGGTCGACGGCGGGAATACGCTCGTCGTGATCGAACACAATTTGGAAGTCATTAAATGCGCAGATTGGGTCATCGATCTGGGTCCGGAAGCCGGTAATGAAGGCGGCGAGCTGGTCGCGGCCGGAACGCCCGAAGCGCTGACCAAAGTCGATGCGTCGCATACGGGGAGATATCTGAGCAAGATTCTGGGGAGCACACGCGGCTCGACTGTTGTTCGCGGCGCCACCCCACGAATTCCCGAAAGCGTATACCGGGATGAAGATGAGGTTATGGCCTTACGCGCGGCCGAAGATCCATTCGGCGAGGCGCCGAACGGTGCACGCGCGGCGCGTGCGCTCTCCAGAAATGGAAGCCACGCGATCAAAATTCACGGCGCGCGAGAGCACAACCTGAAGGACATCTCGCTCGCGATCCCGCGCGACCAAATGGTCGTCATTACGGGCTTGAGCGGATCGGGAAAATCGACGGTCGCTTTCGACATCCTGTTCGCTGAAGGCCAGCGCCGCTTTCTTGACAGCATGTCACCTTATGCCCGCCAGTTCGTCGAGCAGCTCGAAAAACCGGACGTGGATCTTGTGGAAGGCGTGCCCCCGAGTGTCGCGATCGAGCAACGGGTGACTCGTGGGGGCGGCAAATCAACCGTCGCGACCGTCACCGAAGTTTATCATTTTCTCCGACTCCTTTTCGCCAAAACAGGGACGCAATTTTGCCCCGACTGCGATCTCCCGGTCGAAAAGCAGAGCGTAGCCGCGATCGTGCGGCAGCTCGAGACCGCGGTGAAACGCGGCCCGCTCAAGGTCCTCGCGCCGCTCGTGAAAGCGCGGAAAGGCTTCCACACCGACGTCGCGCGGTGGGCCGAGCGGCAAGGGTTCGACACGCTTTTTGTCGATGGCATTCTCGTGCCAGTCTCGCATTTCCGGAAGTTGGAGCGTTTCAAGGAACACACCATCGATGTCGTCGTCGGCGCTATTGATGCGAAGCGAATTCTGAAGGCGCGCAACCTCGTTCAGCGCGCGCTCGATATCGGCCGCGGCACCGCTCACCTCCTCGACTCGAAGCACCGGCTCACTGTCATGAGCACGGAAATGAGTTGTCCCGGATGCGGCCGCGCCTTTGAAGAACTTGATCCGCGATTATTCTCGTTCAACTCGCCTCACGGCCAATGCGACGAATGCGGCGGCTTCGGCGTGACCTGGTCGAAGTTGGCCTCGAGCGACAGCGGCGAATCGGATTTGGAGAACGAGCTCGCAGCCGAGCGCGAATCGGAATGGATCGATGAAGAAGAGGCCGTGCCTTGCCCGGCGTGTCACGGTTCGCGGCTCAACCCGATTGCGCGCCATGTTCGATTGCAGAATTACACGATCGACAATTTTACGGCGCAGTCCGCCGGCGAGGCGTTGCAACTCATCGCCAAGCTCCGGTTTCGTGGGAACCAGAAAACGGTCGCTGACGATCTGGTGCCTGAGATTTCGCAACGGCTCCGGTTCATGCAGAACGTGGGGCTCGGTTATCTTGCGCTTGGTCGTTCGGCGAAAATATTGAGCGGTGGTGAATCGCAGCGCATCCGGCTCGCGGCGCAGCTTGGCTCGAATTTGCGCGGCGTTCTATACGTTCTCGACGAGCCGACGATCGGGCTTCATCCGCGGGACAACGTTCGTCTCCTCGACACCCTGACGGCCTTGCGCGAAAAAGGTAACTCGCTCGTTATCGTCGAGCACGACGAAGAGACGATGCGCCGTGCCGATCACATTATCGATCTCGGGCCGGGTGCCGGAATGCATGGCGGCGAAGTCGTGGTCCAGGGCACCCTGGCTGAGATCCAGAAACACGGCGGTTCCGAGACGGGGCGCTGTCTCCGGAGCCCGCTCTGTCATCCGACTCGATCCGAACGCCGCTCGTTAGGCGAAGTCGAGCAATGGATCGAAATTCGGGCCGCGCGAGCGAACAACCTGAAAAATGTCGATGTCCGTTTTCCCGTCGGCCGGCTCTCGGTCATCACCGGGATTTCAGGATCGGGCAAGTCGACTCTCATGCGGTCGGTTTTATTGCCGGCGGTAAAGGAAGGTTTGAAGAACAAGCGCGGTCCGCAGCGGGATTTGATTTCGACGATTGAAGGCGTCGAGGCTTTTGAGACCGTCTACGAAGTCGACCAGTCGCCAATTGGAAAAACTTCGCGCTCTACGCCGGCGACCTACATCAAGGTGTTTGATGAGGTTCGGAAACTTTACGGGCAGCTGCCCGTCTCCCGCATGCGCGGCTACACGCCGAGCCGCTTTTCGTTCAACGCGGAAGGCGGCCGTTGCGAAACCTGCAGCGGGCAGGGCGCGATCAAACTGGAAATGAGTTTTCTGCCGAGCAGCTACGTCCCGTGCGAGGATTGCGGCGGGCGACGCTATAACGCCCAAACCCTGGAAGTCCTCTACAACGACAAGAGCATTGGCGACGTCATGGAAATGACGATCGAGCAGGCCGCCGCATTCTTTTCCGCGAA
>JBJMXC010000198.1:0-13432 GCA_045809825.1 Chthoniobacterales bacterium
CTGATCCGCTCGAAAAACCGATGGTGCAGGAAGCCGGCGAGAAATTCCAGCGCGGCATTACCGGCAACGGCAGGCTGGAGGCGCCCGATAGATCCGAAGACCCCACAATCGGCGGCAATCACCCGTAATGAAGTCAGCCGCGACCGCGCACTCGAAGATCCTGATCCTCGATTTCGGATCGCAATACACCCAGGTCATCGCCCGGCGGATCCGTGAATGCCAGGTCTACTCGGAGATCGTCCGGTTCAATATTCCGGCTGAGGAAGTTGTAGCCCTGGCCCCAAAAGGCATCGTCCTTTCGGGCGGACCGGCGAGTGTTTACGACGAACGCGCGCCCCTGATGGATCCGAAGATTTTTACGCTCGGCATTCCGGTCCTCGGAATCTGCTACGGGATGCAATTGATGGCGCACCATCTCGGCGGGAAGGTCGAATTCAGCGAACGGCGCGAATACGGCGGAGCCATGTTGCACGTCGCCGATGGCTCCCGTCTCTTCGATGGAGTCGGCGAACAAATCGATATTTGGTGCAGTCACGCCGACAAAGTCACCGGGATGCCGGCGGGTTTTCGAAGTGCCGCTCATACGGAAAATTCACCTTTCGCGGCGATGGAAGATCCAGCCCGGAAATTGTACGCGCTCCAGTTTCACCCAGAAGTCGCCCACACTCCCCGTGGCCGCGAAATCATCCAGAACTTTGTTTTCCACATTTGTGGGTGCTCGATGGACTGGACAATGGGGTCGTTCATCGATGAAGCATGCGAACGGGTGCGGCGGCAGGTCGGCGACCAGAAGGTGGTGCTCGGTCTCAGCGGGGGCGTGGATTCTTCAGTCGTCGCAGCCCTCTTGCACAAGGCTATCGGCGATCAACTTACCTGCATTTTCGTCAACAACGGTCTCCTCCGTTCCCGCGAAGAAGAAATTGTCCAGCGCGTCTTCGAGGAGAACTTTCACATTCGTCTGAAGTACGTCGATGCCGCTGAGCGCTTCCTGAAGCTGCTCAAAGGGGTGACCGATCCGGAGGAAAAACGGAAAATCATCGGGCGCGAATTCGTCAGTGTTTTCGAGCATGCGACCGAAGAACTCCTCGCGGAAGATGCGGCCAACGGGGCGGGCGAGCACGGTGGTTATCATTTTCTCGCGCAGGGCACGCTTTATCCGGACGTGATCGAAAGCGTCGCGATTGGTGGAAATCCGGCGCACGTGATCAAGAGCCATCACAACGTCGGGGGTCTGCCGGAGAAGATGCACTTCGAGTTGGTCGAGCCGGTGCGGCAGCTGTTCAAGGATGAGGTTCGCCAGGCTGGACTTCAGCTCGGCTTGCCAAAAGAGATCGTTTACCGGCAGCCGTTCCCGGGCCCCGGTCTGGCCGTCCGCATCCTGGGTGAAGTCACACCCGAGCGGCTTCGGATTTTACGAGATGCCGACACCATCGTTACCAGCGAAATGGAAGCGGCCGATTGGTATTACAAAGTCTGGCAATCATTCGCCGTGCTCTTACCCATCCAAACCGTGGGCGTGATGGGCGACCAGCGGACTTATGAGAACACGATCGCGCTGCGAATCGTGGAGAGCCAGGACGGAATGACGGCGGATTGGGTCCGCGTTCCCTACGAATTGCTCGCGCGAATTTCGAACCGAATCGTGAACGAAGTCAAAGGCGTGAACCGCGTCTGTTACGACATCTCGACGAAACCGCCGAGCACGATCGAGTGGGAGTAGCGGCGATTACGAATTTTCGACACCGAACTCCTTCGGTGCTCGCGATCAGTTCGGAGTTGCTGATTTCGGGATTTTGATTGGTAATCGGCCCGGTGAATGCCGAGCAACAGCGCCTCGCGGAAAATAACATCGACGAGCGCTGGCACTTGTGGGGCCCCTACCTCGCGGAACGGGCCTGGGGCACGGTGCGGGAGGACTACAGCGCGAACGGGGATGCGTGGAATTATTTCTCGCACGACCAGGCGCGGTCTCGCACCTTTCGCTGGGGCGAAGACGGCATCGGCGGGATCTGCGATTTCAAGCAGCGCCTCTGTTTGGCGTTCGCGTTCTGGAACGGCCACGATCCGTTTTTAAAGGAGCGGCTTTTCGGCGTAACCGGGCCGCAGGGATCGCACGGGGAAGACGTGAAGGAGATTTACTTCTACGAAGACTGCACGCCGACCCATAGCTACATGCGGATGCTTTACCGCTATCCGCAGAGTCGTTTTCCGTACGAACAGTTGGTCGCGGCGAATCACGGCCGTCCCAAAGAAGCACCGGAACCGGAGCTCTGGGACACCGGCATTCTGCGCGACCATCGCTATTTCGATATCACGCTCGAATACGCCAAGGTCGACCCGGACGATCTTTTCATTTCGGTGACCGTAACGAATCGCGGACCAGAGGCGGCCGACCTCCATGTGCTGCCCACGCTTTGGTTTCGGAACACATGGGCCTGGGGCCGCGACGACCGCCGGCCGGTCCTTCGCGCGAGCTCCGATTTGGCGGGCCGTTGCCCGACGATCCAGGCAAGCCACCGCGCGCTCGGCGATTACAAGCTCCACTGCGAAGACGCGGACGATCTGCTTTTCACTGAAAACGAAACGAATACCGAGCTTCTCTTCTCCTCGCCAAACGGTCACCGGCACGTCAAAGACGGAATCAACGATTGCGTCGTTCATGGTCGCAAGGACGCGGTCAATCCGGAACACACTGGGACAAAGGCCGCCGCGCATTACGCGCTTACGATCCAGCCGGGGGCGAGCAAGGTCGTCCGACTCTGGTTTGGCCGGATTGGCGAAGGCGTCGAGGAACAGGAATCCGGCGAGCCGGGCAGAATTCCGCGGCCGACGTGTCTGCCTGTCCTGGAGAACGAGGCGTTCGAACATTTCGAAACGGTTTTTCACGCGCGCAAACGCGAAGCGGATGAATTCTACGCCGAGCTCGAGCCGTCATGCCTGAGCCAGGAGCACAAGCTGATTCATCGGCAGGCCTTGGCCGGCATGCTCTGGAGCAAACAATTTTACCATTACATCATCGAGGATTGGCTCCAGGGCGACCCGGGGCAGCCCGCCCCGCCTGCGGAACGCCAGGCAGGCCGTAATTCCGAATGGCGGCATGTCTACAACGAGCGGGTCATGTCGATGCCCGACAAATGGGAATACCCGTGGTACGCCGCCTGGGATCTCGCATTCCATTGCATTCCTCTCGCGCTCGTCGATCCGCTCTTCGCCAAAGGGCAGCTCGATATCATTCTGCGTGAATGGTACCAACACCCCAATGGCCAGGTGCCGGCCTACGAATGGAATTTCGGCGACGTTAATCCACCGGTCATCGGCTGGGCCGCGTGGCGCGTTTATAAAATCGAGGAGAAACAAACCGGCAAAGGCGATCGCGCCTTTCTCGAAACCGTTTTCCACAAATTGCTCATTTCTTTCACCTGGTGGGTGAACCGGAAAGACTCCGAAGGAAAAAATATTTTCCAGGGTGGGTTCCTCGGGCTGGATAACATCGGCGTTTTCGATCGCAGTGCGCCGTTGCCTGGCGGCGGTCATCTTGAGCAGAGCGACGGCACGAGCTGGATGGGAATGTTCTGCCTCAACCTGATGCGAATCGCGCTGGAGCTGGCCCGGCAAAATCCGATCTACGAAAACATCGCGACGAAGTTCTTCGAACATTTCCTAGGGATCGCCGGCGCGATGAACAATCTCGGCGGTAAAGGCATCGGGCTCTGGGACGAAACCGACGAATTTTATTACGACGTCCTTCACATGCCGGATGGACGCTACCTTCCCTTGCGGGTGCGCTCGCTCGTCGGGCTGATGCCGTTGCTCGCGGTCGAGACGATCGAACCGGAGTTGCTCGACGCGATGCCTGGTTTTAAGGAACGCCTTGAGTGGTATTTGGAAAACCGCCCTGACCTGGCGAGCCTTATTTCCCGCTGGCATGAACCGGGCGCCGGCGACCGCCGCCTGATCTCGCTCACCCGCGGACACCGCATGAAGTGTTTGCTTCGCCGGATGCTGCATCCGGACGAATTCCTGAGCGACTATGGCATCCGCTCGCTGAGCAAATCTCACGGCGACCATCCCTACGTTCTTCGTTGGGAAGATGGCGCGCAACGCACCGTCCGTTACGATCCTGCCGACTCCCAGAGCAACATGTTTGGTGGTAACTCGAACTGGCGCGGCCCAATCTGGTTTCCGATCAATTATCTACTCATCGAATCGCTCCAGAAATTCGATCACTATTACGGGGACGACTTCAAGGTGGAATGCCCGACCGGGTCCGGGCGTCACCTGACGCTCAAGCAGATCGCCGACGAGTTATCGAATCGTCTGATCCGTCTCTGGCTACGGGATGGCAATGGTGCGCGCCCCTTCGAGCGTTCGTGTGGCGACGCCCTTACCGCCGAGTACGATCGTGACCTGTATTGGTTCCACGAATATTTCCACGGCGATACCGGCGCGGGGCTCGGCGCGACCCATCAAACGGGCTGGACCGGCCTGGTCGCGAAACTGATCCAGCAACAAGGCGAAAGCGGGACGATAACGAAACGCGATCCGTTTACCGATTTGTAGCGGCGGTCTGGGACCGCCGAAATATTCAGAAGAGCGGTCGACGGTCACAGACCGCCGCTACAGCTCAGACTCACCGTCGCATGATGTGGATGGCGAGAATTCGCGTCTGGTGACGCGCGAGAAGGTAATCGATGAAATCCCCGATGATGGAATTCGGCTTGTTGCCGAGCTTAGTGACCACGCGGCAAATCAAGACCGCGGTGCGGCTGTGCCATTCAAGATTAATGACCCCGTGCAGTTCCCGGGCGCTGTGGATTTTCGCCCAGCCGTGAGGACGGCCGGCGCGGAAATGCTCGGTTGGGACGAGCTTGAATTTCTTCTCGAGCTGCCGGTCGCTCATGATTTTGTTCCGCAACGAACCACGCCCGGTAGTGATGACCTGGATGACCGTTTGCATTCGTTAGGTCGAGGATAACCTGCGAAATCCAAACTTCCAGACCAGAAGACCTGTGACGAGACCCATGACGATCCCGGCCGGAACAACGTAAGGTGCATCCATCGATTTAAACCCGCCCTTGGCAAGGAAGACGACCAGCGCAAAACCAAAACCATAGAGCATTCCGAAACCGGCGCCGCGCTGCCACGAGCGTCGAGGGACGAGCGCATACCCTGTGATCAGGCTGACGAGGATGCCCTTGAGAATGGCCGCGAACAAGATCTCCCATTTGTAGCGTTCGCCCGGGGCAAAAAAGATGCCGACCCCATCGAGCGCTCCAATTACGGCGCCGACCACGAGGACATTTATCGTCTTCATATCGCGGTTCAGGTTTGAGCCGAGTCGTCGAGCCATCGAAACATGACGTAGGCATCCACAAGACCTTTCGTTGCGTGGCGGAACGCGCCGGGCAATGTGCCCACTATTTTAAAGCCGAGCTTCTGCCACAGGTGAACTGCAGACTCGTTCGTCGAAATGACGAAATTAAACTGCATCGCGCGGTAACTGAGGCTGCGCGCTTCTTCGAGAGCATGGTTGCCCATGGTATGGCCGGCGCCTGATCCGCGCGCATCCGGGTCGACCATGAAGCCTGCATTCGCGACATGATTGCCAAGACCTGGCCGGTTTGGTCGCAAAATGTAACTGCCAATAATCTTTCCATCCTGTTCGGCAACGTAGGTGCGAGTTCCTCGCGCAAACCAGTAGGCCATTGCTTCCTCTCGCGGCGTCTTCGGGTCGTAAACGAACGAGTCACCCGGCGCAATCGTCGCGCGAAAAATTTCCCAGACGCGCTCGCGATCCCGCTCTTCCGCGGGTCGAATCGTCAGGCCTGTGACAGGGAGCGTTTCCACAGGAGGAGAAGGCCACCGAGGAGGGCGAAGTCGAGCGCAAGATGCCACGCAAAACTCAGCGATTGGCTGGCATGACCAAAGCAACCGCAAGTGATGTCGAGGCCGCGTGCTTTGGCGACGATGGTGGCGATAAGGAAAAGGGTCATGAGAGCCGTCACAATAAATACGGCGCCGCGGAAGAGAACGCTCGTAAGCAAAGCCAACCCGCAAAGAATTTCCAACCAGGGAAGATAAAGAGCGACCCAGACGCTCGGCTGCCACGGCAGCATTTTGTAGTTGTCGATATCGCGCGCGAACTCTACCGGATCCGCGATCTTGACGACACCGGCGTAAACGAACAATCCGCCGATGATAATGGCGATGATCCAGTGAAAGGCCGATCGCCTCCCCGATTCGGCATTCGGCGTTCGGCGTTCGGCAATGGGCGTTGCCGTTACTTCTTCGCCAGCCACGCTTCCCATCCCCCCTTTAAAATTCGAATATCGTTAGGCAGCTTCGCTTCTTCGCGTAACCGGCGACGAACATCTTCAGCAAGGTTACAGCTGGCCGCGCTGCAATAGACGACGATCTTTTTCTCCGGGGCCCATTGGGTCGCCAGGAACTCGGGGAGCGCTTCGCCCCAACGGTCCTCATTCAAGGAAACCGCGCCCGGGACATGGCCGCGCTCGAACTCTTCCGCCGGCCGGGCATCCACCCAGAGCGCTGTATCCCCCCACCCCCTGGCAGTGTCGACCTCCACGAAATCCGATTCCGCGACGCGCGCCTGCCACGGGATCTTGTCGCGAAGATAGATCCCCTGGACAACGGCAGGAACGAGCGCGAGGGCGATGAGCACCGCGCTTTGGCGAAGGAGCGCCTTCACGAGGTGGATCGCGCGTTCCGGCGCGCGGTGATCAGTTGCGGCAGGATGGCGATTTCAACCATCGAGCGACGCGGCGCTCGATCCACCTGCAGTTGCATCACGGCGTGGCCGTACCGGGAGGCATGACTCGCGCCGCGGCGTAATAGACTTTGGCCGGCGTCGTTTCCGGCTTGATCGTGAGCGTAGCGTTTAGCGGCTTCGTCGTGTCCTTGGGCTGCACGTGAATCTTGAATTCGCCGGCCGCAGCGCCCGGTTCGACTTTCGTTGTAAAATCCCCGCTTGAAGACGTGACATCGATCTTCTTGATGTTCACCCCTTTGCCGGCCTTCGCGACGATCGTCTTTGGCTGGGCCGATTCGCTGGCCTGCCAGAAAACAAACGTGGGCTGGAGTTCGAGAAGCTGCGCGATGTTCGCTTTAAAAGTCAGCACGGTCTGGGGCTGCTGCGGGTCATCCGTTTCGACTGTGATCGTTTTCGTCTGAACGCCGGTGCGCTCACCGATGTTAAAGGTCGCCGTGATTTCGCCCTTCTCGCCGGGGGCCACGTCGTTCTTGGGCAGGGCCGCGGTCGTGCAACCACAGGAAGGCCGGACTGCTTTGATGTGGACCGGCGTGCTGCCCTTGTTTTCGTACTTGAAAACCGCGTCGACCTTGGACGCGCCCATTTCCGGATTTAGATCGAGCTCGTTTTTTTCAAATACCAGGGCGGCGTGCGCGGAAACCGCGACCAAAAAACAGAGTGCGCTGGAAAACAGAAGTCGTTTGCCGTTCATGAGGAAAGCAAAATGGAGAAGGCCTCCGCTGTCAATCGCTGGACAGACGCCTGTAGCGCGGTCGATGACCGCCGAAACTCTTCTTGTAGCGACGGTGACCGCCGAAAGCGCAACAGACGGCGGTTATAGACCGCCGCTACAATTACAGCCTAGTTCAGCTGGTAAACTTCGACCACGGCAATGCCGGTCGAGGTATTTGCCCCGCGAACAACCGCAGTATACGAGCCCGGCGGAAGCGACGTCACGAGGGCCGATTCCGCATCGCGCGTCGGGGCTACACCAGTGGCGATAATCGCCGCCTCCTGGGTCGAACGCCAGTTGTCGTTCGTCGCCAGCAGGCCGCCGCTCGCATCGCGAATCTCAAGAGTAGGATCGGCCATCGCGCCGCTGATTGGTAGCGACGGTCCGATCGCGCGCACAATCACATCCGCGGCCGAGTCGCCGACGACAATGAGCCCGCCGATCAATACATTGTCGCCCGTCTGGACGGACGCGCGCGTTGAGATATTGGCGAGCTTCGAGTTCGCGCCCTTATCGAGATCGTAAACTTCAACGACTGCCGTGCCGGTCGTTCCATTGGCGCCGCTCAAAACAGCAGTGTACGACCCCGGTACCAGGCTGATCAGGATCGCTGACTCGCTCGGATTGCCGGGTGCCATGCCGCTATTGCCGATTTCCGCGCTGTTTGCGGCCAGTCCCCAGTCGTCGTTGTATGAAATCGTCGCGCCTGCGGCGTTATGCAGCTCAAGGGTCGGGTCGAGCATTTTTCCCGTTAACGGAAGCGAAGGCCCAATCGCACGAATAATCACTTTCTTTGCGTCCGTGCCGGTAACGATGAATCCGCCAATTAAAACGTTGGTGCCGGTGCCCACGACCGCGCGGGTCGAGATATTCGCCAACGTTGGTGGCGTCGGAGTCGGTGTGCTGGATCCCGTGACCACGTAATCCGTTTTCACGTTCTGGCCGCCGACGACTGTCGCCGTTTTTTGTGTGGTCGGGACGCCGCCCCCGCTGAACGTCACGGGGTAGCTCCCATTTCCGGGCACCGGCACCGAGTATCCGCCGGAGCTCGCTGTGACCGCATAATAATTTGAATTGGGGATGGTCACTGTCACGCCACTCAGCCCTTCGCCGGGATCGTAAAATCCGTTGCCATTCAGGTCCCGGTAAACAACGCCGGTGACGAACGGAAGCAGGCCGCCCTGAGTGCCGAAATCCTGGGTCACGAGCTGGGGACCAACGCCGGTGCTGCCGCCATTGCTGCCGAGGACAACGCCGACGCCAATCTCGCGAAACGTCGCACTATGGATGTTCTCGCGGTGTCCGGGCGGTGATTGCATTCCGCCCGTCGCCGCAGTACCGCCCCAGTCGACCTGGAATCCGGCATGCCCGTACCAAACCGATTTAGAATAAGCGTAAACATTTTCGCCGATCGACCAGTTCCCGTTCACGGCGGTGTAACTCGCCAGCCGAGTCGTGAGCACTCCGTCCGGACCGGTGTGTCCCTGGTAATTGTTCTGAAGCATGTTCTGAGTGTGGGCGCGTGCCGCCGTGAGCAGCGTCGAATTCATCGAGAGCGGCGCCGCCGGCGGGATGAGCGCAAACTGCGATTGCATCAGGACGAGATTCACGCCCAACGCGCTGTAGGCGCCCTGGACACTCGAATCGGTTGTCGTGGCGAGACGAATTCCCTCTGCAGTGGGGTTGGCCCGAGCACGATTGATGAGCTCCAGATAATATTGTTCGTCGTTTGTCGGACTGCCGATGGAATAGAGCTGCGAGTTCGGGACGTCCGGAACGGTGGGTGAAAACCCGATGCCGGCGCTGGAGATGACCGGCGGGGCCGGCGGCGGCGCGACCTGGGCGCCAACAAGGGACGTGGAGGCTAAAAAGCCCAGAACAAAGGCGATGCGATTGAGGCGGGGGTTGAGTCCGTCCATTCTCCCTGAAATAGCAAATAAGGTGCCCTCGGCAGCCATGCTCGGCCTTAGTTGCCGGGGCGCGACGCTGTCGACGCGTAACTGTCCACAAACGGCTGCTCGATTTTTCTTCTTAATCCCTAATTTCCCCCCCGGCGAGGCGGCTATCCAGATGCTCAGGCTCGATTCTTCAATAGACATCAAGCACAACGGGACCCTGTTATGAAAAAACTCATCGCCATCTTAGTCGCCTCCTCACTCGCATTCGCCGCTGCGGCGTATGCAAAACCCGAGGACGCCCCCAAGAAGAAATCCGCGAAATCCGGGCCGCCCCAACAAACGAAGCAGCAGCACGTGAAGGGTCCGCGCGTTGCCCCGGCTCCGCATGTCCAGGCGCAGCGCCACACGCCGAATTACCACAGCGCTAACGTGAACCCGGCGAAGATCCAGCGACGCGAGTTCAAGGAACAACAGAAACAGCTCCGCAAATCACCCGCGGAACTATCGACCAACGCGCCCGCTGTTCAGTCGCAGCAACAATTTTCCACCAACCACAAGACAAACCATCTGCCCGCGGTGCAGTCCAACCAGATGCCGGCCGCGCAGCTCAACAAACACAATATCGCGCCGTTAAGTCAGGACAGAATCCAGGCGATCCGCGCCCAGCACCAGAATTTCCACGCCCAGCGCAACGCCTCCATCGCCGGCGTGCGGTACAACCAGAACTACCAGATTGCCGGAAGCCAGAATTGGACTGGCCCGCAGTATCGCGCCTTCCAGACTTACCGTCCGCAGTGGCACGATCAAAATTGGTACCGGTCGAGTTACGGCAGCAACCTCCGGCTTATCGGCGGCGGCTGGTATTATTGGAACTCAGGCTATTGGTATCCGGCGTGGGGCTACGACGAATCTGCCGCTTACTACCCGTACGATGGTCCGATCTACGTAGGTCAGCAGGTCCGGCCGTTCGACCAAGTCGTCGCCGACGTCCAGGCTACGTTGCAGGAACAAGGTTATTACCGCGGCGAAGTTGATGGCCTGATGGGCCCCCTCACTCGCTCAGCCCTCGCGGATTTCCAGCGCGACCACGGCCTCATCTCCACTGCCGCCCTCGACGAGCCGACGCTGGCGTCCCTTGGTTTGGGATAAGGATCAGCCCGCTCGATTCGACATTCGGTGTTGGACGCTTGGCGTTCGGCGTTTGCTTCTCCTTGCCTCGTCACTCGTCACATGTCACCTGTCACCTGTCACCTGTCACCCGTCACTTCTTCATGATCAGTAAACGAATCCTCGAATTCATCGGCGTCATCCTCATCGGCGACGGCGTCATGGGCTTGCTCCGGCCTCGGCGCCACTCACTTCTCTGGCATGTCGGCCCCGAACTCGCGAAGGCCGCAACCGAGGAGCTAGCCGCTCATCCGCAAACAGCCCGCGTCGTTTACGCCGCGGAGATCGCCGTCGGGGTGGCTCTCGCTTCGATCCAGTTATCTGACGACGTGGACTAACCTTCCGCGTTGTCCCTTTTATTCCCACCGAGGGGCGCTTCCAAACCGCCCATTTCCTCGTCCTGTAGCGCCGCTCTATAATAAGGCAATTCTAACCTTGGCGCGCCGGAGTTAATCCCTCGCCGTCAGCGAATTAAACGCGAAAAGGATTGACCCCGTCCCTCGAAGCCGCGCTTCATGTTCGGATGAAAACAAAAACGATCGGATTAACCCTTTCCCTGTTCCTCGCCATCAGCGCTCTCTGTCTGGCCAGCCCGATGATGGGCACTTGGAAACTGAATGAAGCGAAATCCAAAATGGCGCCCGGAGCCCAGAAGAACATGACCGTTGTTTATACCGAGGCGGCCGGCGGTATGATCAAGATTACGACCTCGGGTGTCGATAAGGACGGCAAACCGTCTAAGAGTGAATGGACGGGCAAATTCGACGGCAAAGAATACCCAGTCACTTCGGACTCCACCGTCGACATGCGTTCCTACAAGCAGGTAGACCCGAGCACGCTCGACCTGATCAACAAGAAGAGCGGAAAAGTCATCATGACCGGGCGCATCGTTGTTTCGGCTGACGGCAAAACCCGCACAGTTACCACGACGTCGAGCGACTCTGCCGGAAAACAAACCGAGACCACCCTCCTCTACGACAAACAGTAGCCGCTCTAGCGGCGGCGACATTAAAAAAGTTTTTGGCAAATAATTTGCCCTCGCTACTTCGTAATTCTTAATTCTTACGCTTTAATTGCCGCATGAGCGGCAAATGGTTCGACCGCAAATTTCAGCTCGGGCTCTCTCCCAAGGCCGCGCCCGAACTTCTCGACCGTCTCCGGAGCGCACCGGACCGCCTCGCTGCCGCCGTTGAAGGACTTTCTCCCGAACTCCTCACCAAACGCCGGGACGACAAATGGTCGATCCAGGAAAATGCCGGGCACCTCTTCGATCTCGAATCGTTATGGGACGAGCGCCTGGACGATTACGATCGCGGCGCCACGACTCTCCATCCCGCCGACTTGGAAAACCGCAAAACCCACCAGGCCGCCCACAACAACCGCCCCATTTCCGACATCCTCTCAGACTTCCGCTCCGCCCGTCTCGCCATCGTCGAAAAAATCGTCCGGATGACTCCCGCCGAATTTTCCCGCACCGCCCTCCATCCCCGTCTCCAACAACCGATGACCGTCGTCGACCTCTGTTACTTCGTCGCGGAGCACGACGACCATCATCTCCGCACCATCGAAAATCTTCGATCGGCGTTTCTGAATTGATGCTCGAGCGTCGCCGGCTTTCGCACCGCTGCCCTCGCGGCTTTGCAGCCTACCCGCGGCGCTCCTGCACGCCCGTGTTCTTAATTCTTAAATTTTAATTCTTAATTGATACAGTGAGTCATGCCTTCGCATGACTCCTGGCTTCCCCGTCTCGGCCGCTGGGCCGCCGAGCTTCTTCTCGTTTTCCTCGGCGCTTACGCCGCGTTCTGGCTCACGAACCATCAGGAGCACAAGCAGGAGGCAATTCGCCGACACCAAATCCTTGCCGCCCTCGAAGACCAGGCTATTGCCGATCTGGCCTCGGCCCAGACCGAACGCCAGCGGCAGGCAAAAATCTCAGCGGAATTCAAGCGGGCCCTCGCGGCAGGCGAGATGCCGCCGCCGAAACCATTCTCTTTTAATAGCGACTACAGCGCGACCGACGTCGCGACGTTGCTCCAATCCGGCGGCTACCAGCTGCTCGACGTGAAGACCCTCGTCGCTTTGCGCCGGCTTGAGTCAGTTCTGCGGGGTGGAATCAGCACCATGACTCACGCCCAGCAACTGAGCGACGCCTTGATCGTTCCAAACCTGGACCAGGACATCACTTTCTTCTACGACCCCGCCACCAAACAGTTCCGGAACCGATTCTCCCGTTACACTGCCGTCCTCGATTCGTTCGACGCCTTTTACGCCGAATACATCGACGCCGAGACCAATCTGCTCGCCCAAATCCGCGCCGAACGACAGAAATAGTAGGCGTGCCGTTTTTCTGGGGAGCGCGCGCCTCACCTGCTGGCAATGGCGCCCTCGCGATTGCGAACGATTTCCTGCTCGGCACTGACTCGCGATCTTCGTTTCCCCTCACTCCCCCACCCCCGCCGCCACGTTGTACGCCTCCACTACCGCGATTCCCGTCGCGCCGTTCTTCCCGCGCACGACCGCCGTATAATTCCCTGGCGGGAGAGCGGTAAAGATCGTGGATTCTCTCGGGTCGTTAGGTGCGAGCGTTGACTCTTCGATGTCAGCCTGCTGCGACGACTGCCAGTCGTCGTTCGTCGCCACCGAGTTCCCGCTGCCGTCGTACAATTCCAGCGTCGGATCCATCAACGGATTCGTGATCCCGAAACTCGACAGGCTCGGACCGATCGCGCGTACGACCACCTTAGTCAGCCCTTTGCTCGTGATAATGCCGCCGATCAGGACGTCGTTGCCTGATTCCACCAACCCGCGCGTGCTGAGGTTCGCCAGCCGTGAATTGGCCGCGACGTCGAGGTCGTAGGCTTCGAC
>JBJMXC010000199.1:0-6994 GCA_045809825.1 Chthoniobacterales bacterium
CCGCCGCCGGGGTTTCAACCGCCTCGCGCCGAGGACCCTGCACCGCTTTTTGACGAAGCGTGACGCTTCCGCCCACCTTCTCGATTTTCTCCCGAGCCGACGTGCTGATCTTGTCCGCTTCGATTGTGAGCGCATGCTTGAGCTCGCCGTCGCCCAAAATCTTGAGGCCGGCGCCGTTGCCACGCAGAAGTTGCGCTTCGCGAAGCATCTGCTCGTTCACGACCGTGCCTTCCTTAAACGACGCTAGGTCGGTCAGGTTCACGATCGCGTAATTTTTGTGGAACGCCGCGTTGTTGAATCCACGCTTCGGCAAACGTCGGATCAATGGCATCTGGCCGCCTTCGAACCCGAGCCGAATGCTACCGCCGGAGCGCGCCTTCTGGCCTTTGTGACCTTTACCGCTGGTCTTGCCGTGGCCTGAGCTCTCGCCGCAGCCAAGACGTTTGACCCGGTGAGTTGAGCCCGGTCGGGGCCGCATGTTGTGAAGCCGAATCATGACTGCGCCGTCTCCTTTGTCTCCGCCGGGGTATGGCGAATTCCGCGCGACTTCAAAATTTCATCGCGCCGGCGCAACGCCCGAAGCGCTGCGATCGTCGCCTTGACCACGTTGGCGTGGTTGCTTGAGCCTAACGACTTTGCGAGGACATCGCGAATTCCGACAGCTTCCACGACAGCGCGGACTCCCCCACCCGCTATGACACCGGTCCCGGGCGACGCCGGCCGCAAGAGAACGCGCCCCCCGCCAAACTCGCCGATCGTCTCATGCGGAATCGTGTTTTCGTGCAACGACATTTTTTCCATCGACTTCCGCGCAGCCTCCGAAGCCTTCCGGATCGCTTCCGCCACTTCATTCGCTTTGCCGAACCCGACGCCCACCTGGCCATCGTGATCGCCCGCGACGATCAGGGCGCTGAAGCTAAAACGCCGGCCGCCCTTAACGACCTTCGCGCAACGGTTGATGAACACGACCTTCTCGGTTGTGTCGCCCCTCGCTGCTGAACTTTTGTCTGTCTGGCGTTCCTGCCGCCGTCCGCCGCCGTGTTGTTGAGCCATGATGTTCTAAAATTTCAGTCCGCCTTCGCGCGCCGCATCGGCCAGGGCTTTCACCTTGCCGTGATAAATGTGACCGCCACGATCGAAAACTACGTTCTCGACTTTCTTGGAGAGCAATCGCTCCGCAATCGCCTTCCCGATCATTTCAGCCGACGCACGATTTGCACCGGCCTTCGATTTGCCGATGAGCTTCTCTTCCGTCGTCGCCGCTGAAACGAGCGTCTTGCCGGCATCATCGTCGATCACCTGCGCGTAAACATGTTTGCCAGAGAAATGGACAGCCAGCCGCGGCCGTTCCGCCGTGCCGCTGACGCGTTTCCGGATCCGCTTGTGAATCCGGGTCCGGGTTATCTTCCTATCGAGAAGGGCCATAACTATTGAACGGTTTTGCCCTCCTTCCGGCGGATAATCTCACCCGCGTATTTTACGCCCTTGCCCTTGTAAGGCTCAGGCGGGTAATAACGACGAATATCCGCCGCGACCTGCCCGACGACTTTCTTGTCGATGCCGGCGATGGCGATCTTTGTGTTCTCGGTCACGGTGATTTTGATGTCCTTCGGGATCGGGAACAGAATCGGGTGCGACTTGCCCAGGCTGAGGTTAAGGACCTGTCCCTGGACTGCCGCCTTGAAACCAACGCCTTCGATTTCCAAATTCTTCGAAAAACCTTCGCTCACGCCCTGGACCATGTTGTTGACCAGGCTGCGCGAAAGCCCGTGCAAGGCCTTGACGCTGCGGGTCTCCGCATCACGCACGAGCGAGACTCGGTTGTCCTTCACACTGGCCTTGATCTCTCGCGGCAACTTCCATTGCAGCTTGCCCTTGGGTCCCTCGACCGCGACGGCCCCATCGTTGCCGATGTTCACCTTCACCTTGTCGGGAATCTCGACAGCTTTATTTCCAATTCGTGACATAGAAAAAACGCGCGCCTACCAGACGTAGGCCAGCAATTCGCCTCCAACGTTTTGTTTCTTCGCCTCGCGGCCGGACAAAATCCCCCGGGGCGTGGAAAGAATCGAAATACCCATTCCTCCAAGAACCCGCGGAATTTCCTGGGCGCCGACGTAACGGCGCAGGCCTGGCCGGCTCACCCGCTTCAGACCAGTGATGGCGCTTGAGCGATTCGCGATCTTGTTCGTGATCTTAATCCGGGGGTGCGCGGCCTCATTGTCGAGCGCGTAATCAGTGATGTAACCTTCTTCCTTCAAAATGCGGACAACTTCCGCCTTGATCTTGGAGTACGGCACAAAGAGCTCAGGCTTCTGGACAGCCGCGGCATTACGCACGCGGGCGAGAAGGTCGGAAATAGGATCGGTAACTGTGCTCATTGGTTAGGCGGCTGGCGCGGCTGCGGCGGCCTTCTTGGCCCGGTCGCTGAACGGCATTCCCATTTCGCTCAACAGCGATTTGGCTTCCTCGTTCGTCCGCGCGGTGGTGACGATAGTAACATCAAAACCGATGTTGCGCTTGATTTTATCCAGCTCAACCTCGGGGAAAATTGCCTGGTCGGGAACGCCCAGCGTGTAGTTGCCGTTGCCGTCGAACGCCTTGGGCGAAACCCCGCGAAAGTCGCGAATCCGCGGCAGAGCGGTCTTGATCAGGCGCTCTAAAAATTCATACATGTGGGCGCCGCGCAGTGTCACTTTCGCGCCGATGGCCTGCTCTTTGCGCAGCTTGAAGTTCGCGATGCTTTTCTTTGCGCGAGTTTCCGACGGCTTTTGCCCGGTAATCAGCGCCAGCTCAGCCTTCGCATCTTCAAGCGCCTGCTTCACGTCCGACTGCGAGCCGACGGAAGTGTTGACGACCACTTTTTCAACCTTTGGAACCTGGTGCGGATTCTTGTAGCCGTGCTGCTTCTGCAACGCCGGCATGACGCGCTCTTTGTAATGATCGTAAAACTCGTTCTTCACGGCCTATTCCTCTTTCGCTTCCTTCGCTTCCTTGGCTTTGCTCTTCGGAGCCTTGTCCTTAGTGGCGCCCTTCTCTTTCTTCTTCGAACCCTTGCCCTTGGTGGCCCGTTCCCCGCGCTCCAAAACTCGCACATTCGAAATGTGGATCGGACCCTCGCGCTCCGCGATCTTTCCCTGCGGATTGTCCTGCGACTTTTTCAAATGCTTTTTGATCAGCCGCACGCCCTCGATCAGCACCCGCTGCTTGCGCGCGATCACTTCGAGGACCTTCCCGGACGAACCTCGATGGTTCCCCGAGATCACCTCGACGTTGTCGCCTTTTCTAACGTGGAACTTGATCCGGTTCATAACACTTCGGGCGCGAGCGAAACGATCTTCATGAAGTTCCGCTCCCGGAGTTCGCGCGCGACCGGCCCGAAAATTCGAGTGCCGCGCGGATTCAAATCTTTGTCGATCACAACGATCGCATTGTTATCAAAGCGAAGGACCGAGCCGTCGTTGCGTTTGATCGGCTGCCGCGTCCGCACCACGACCGCGCGGATGACTTCGCCCTTCTTCACGGTCCCCGTTGCGCTCGCTTCCTTCACGTTCGCGGTAATGACATCGCCAATCCCGGCGGACATTGCATTGCCCTTGCCGATCACGCCGATCATCGTCGCCATGCGCGCGCCGCTGTTATCGGCCACGTCGAGTCTGCTTCGGATGTAAACCATATAATCTTCCCTTCCGCTGGATCTATTTCTGGACGACGTCCACCAACCGCCAGCGCTTGAGCTTGCTCATCGGTCGCGTCTCCATGATCCGCACCGTGTCGCCCGGCTTCGCTTTGTTCTCCTCGTCGTGCGCGTAAAATTTCTTCATCTGCTTCACGATCTTGCCGAACTTCGCGTGCGGCACCCGCGTCACCGTCCGGACCACGATCGTCTTGTTCATCCCGCTCGAGATCACCTCGCCTGTCCGCGTCTTGCGCGTCCCGCGCTCGGTCGTCGCCGTTGCTGTGCTCGGTTGGTTAGTTTCCTCGGCCATAAAATTATTTCTTCTCCGCTTTCGCCGCCCGTTGCGACAATACCGTCTCGATCTTGGCCACGTCGCGGCGCAGCAATCGCAACCGGCTTGGCTGCTCCAGTTGTCCGCTCTGCTGTTGCAAACGCAGATGCAGACTTTCCTGGCGCATGTCGCGCTTCTTCGTCTGCAGCTCTTCGCTGCTCATTTCTGCCAGTTCCTTGAATTTCATCTTCTCGTTAGGCCACAGCCACGTGGTGTCGCGTCAAAAACTTCGTCCGCACCGGCAGCTTGTCCGCCGCCAGCCGCAGTGACTCACGCGCGACCGATTCCGGCACGCCGTCCAGCTCAAACAAAATGTTCCCCGGGCGCACCGTCGCCACCCAGTATTCCGGCTGGCCTTTGCCCTTACCCATTCGGGTTTCTGGCGGCCGTGCCGTGACAGACTTGTCTGGGAAAATCCGGATCCAGAGCTTGCCTTTACGCTTCATGCTGCGAGTCAGCGCCACACGAGCCGCCTCGATCTGGGTGTTCGTGATCCAGGCGCGCTCCAGCGTCTGGAGCCCGAATTCTCCGAAGTCGATCCGCAGATTCCGCGAGGCCGTTCCCTTGCGGCTTCCCCGCTGGGTCTTCCGGTACTTCACGCGTTTTGGCATCAATGGCATATCAAATTCTCCCTAAATAAAGTCGTATAGGTCCTATGCTGCGACGGGCTCGGGCGGCGGAGGCAAACTCGCTGCTGCCTCCGGCGCGGGCGCTTCTTCCTTTTTACAAATCCAGCATTTCACGCCGATCTTGCCGTAAACCGTGTTCGCTTCCGCGAACCCGTAATCGATCGGCGTCCGCAAGGTATGCAGCGGGACTTTCCCCTCGCGATACCATTCTGAGCGCGAAATCTCCGCTCCATTCAACCGTCCCGAGCTGCGCAATCGAATACCCTGCGCCCCAAAATCCATCGCGACCTGCACGGCCTTTTTCATCGCCCGGCGATAGGCAATTCGGCGCTCGATCTGCAGCGCCACGTTCTCCGCAACCAACTGGGCATCGAGCTCGGGCGTCTTGATCTCCTGGATATCGATCTTGATCTGTTTCCCTTGCGCCATCTTCGAGATCTCCTCGGTCATCTTCTCGATCTCAGCGCCCTTCCGGCCAATCACGATCCCGGGCCGCGCTGTGAAAATTGTAACCCGAATGCTGTTCCAGGCCCGCTCGATCACGATCTTCGACACCGCGGCGAACTGGAGCTTCTTCTTCACGTAATCCCGAATCTCGAGATCGCTGTGCAAAAACGCCGGCATTTCCTGCGGCGACGCGTACCACTTCGAACGCCAGTCGCGGTTTACTCCGAGACGAAAACCAATTGGATTAACTTTCTGTCCCATAAATTATTCGTTCGCCTCCGACTTCTCAGGCTACTCCGGCTCAGCCTTCTTGCTTTCCTTTGTCTCCTTTGCGGCCTTCGTCTGAGTTTGCTTCTTCTTCGACGCGCCGGATTTCTTTCCGCCCTTCTTCTTGTCCCGCGTCTTGATCTCGATCTCGTCCGTCAAAATGATCCGGATGTGGCTGCTCCGTTTCAGGATTCGGCTGCCACTTCCGCGTGCCCGCGTCATCATCCGCTTCATCGTCGGGCCTTCGCCGACCGTCGCTTCTTTCACGACGAGCCCGTCCACTCGCAGGTTTGCGTTGTTCTCCGCATTCGCGACCGCGCTCTTCAGCGTCTTCGCGATCAAACCCGCCGCTTTCTTGGGGCTGAACGCGACCAGATCCAGCGCGGCCGAGACCGGCAGGCCCTGAATAGCGCGGGTGACTTCGCGCACCTTAAATGGCGAAATCTTCGCGTACCGATATGTCGATCTAACTTGCATTTATTTTAAACTCACATCCTTGCGAGCGTCCGCCTGGAGGCGATCGCCCACTTTTATCTTCTCTCTCTCAGAATCCATTTTTTGAATCACCGCCCCGCAAATTCGCTGGCGTACGTCCACCACTCGGAGGCTCGCAATCAGCTTGTCCCCCCGCATTACCCGCATCGGCATCCCCGTCTTCACTCCCTGCTTTTCCCCGATGTTGCCAACGACCAGCGACCATTCGTCCTTTACGCTGATCACGCTGCCATCCATCAAGCTCGCCGTTTCCGCCGGCGGGTTCTCCGCTTTCGTGACCATTTCGGTCAAACTGCGCAGCTGCGTTTCCACTTCCATCCGTGCCTGCGCATCGCCTCCAGTCGAGGTCTTGAGCAGGTGCAGGATCGCTTCACTTAATCGCAAACTTTGGTCGCGATATTGTTCGCGCTCCTTCTGCAATAATTGCAGATCCGAAACCGCGCTCAGCAACCGCTGCTCGAGTTTCGCCCGGTCCTTGTCGGCCGACTCCAACCCGAGCGCTTCCATTCGCATCTCGAGATCGGAGAACTTCCGGCGGAAAACTTCGGCCTGGAGATTCGACTCCGCCAGGCTGTCCGTTAACGTCCGGACCGATTCGCGCGCCAGGGACAATTCCCGCCGCAATGCCTCCTTTTGGGAAAGCAATTCCGTCGCGGTCACTTTCGTGTCCGCGCCTTCAATTTTGGATTCTGTCAAAGAACTATCCCCCTCTGCCGCCAGCCTTCCGGCCAAGGCTAAGCAGCCCAACAACATCGCAGATTGCAGAATGTAGACTGCAGATTTTGGTCGCGGATTTCCCGTTCCCGATCTGCAATCTGAAATCTTCAATCTGAAATCCCCATCACTTCGTCACCTTCGCGGTGTGCGAACCGTGTTTCTTAAAGATTCGGGTCGGCGAAAATTCGCCGAGCTTGTGGCCAACCATGTTTTCCGTCACGAACACGGAAATGAACGTTTTACCGTTGTGGACCATGAAGGTGTGACCAACGAAATCCGGAGTCACCATTGAGCGGCGAGCCCAGGTCTTCACCGGTTTCTTCACGCCCGACGCATTCATCTTGTCGATCTTTTCGAGAAGATGCCCGGGAACGAACGGTCCTTTTTTCAATGATCTGGCCATAACTAAAATTATTTCTTCCGGCGATC
>JBJMXC010000200.1:0-8569 GCA_045809825.1 Chthoniobacterales bacterium
AAAACCGTGGCCGCCAATGATGCCTTCTACCTGGCCAATAAAAATCGCGCGGGAGCCATCTATGGCCAGTTCAGTACCATCTCGATGTGGGAATGAAACTTTAACAATTGCTCTAGCCTAAACATCTAACCTGGCTCTCACCATGAATCACATCCGCTCCATCATCGCCTCTCTTCTCGCCTGCTTAATCGCCGTCGCCGCTGCGCCGGCCCCCCGCGCTGCAACACCACCCGACCAGATCAAAGCCGCCACCGCCATTGCTCTGACGACCGAGCTTCTCGATAAAATGGACGCGTTCATCACACCGCTAAAGGCAGATGACGCGGCTAAAACCCAGCTGAAAGCTCTCCCCCCGGATCCTGGCATGGGGGAGGAGAAGTGGGGCAGCCTGGTAGACGCGAAGGCGCCCAAAGTCGCTGAGCTTTTCAAAACCGCCGGCATCACCGCCGACGACTTCGGGAAAGCCATGCTCACGCTCATCGCCTGCGGGATGAGTGAAGACCTGGGGAAGTCCGACAATAAGGTCGCGAAAGCCAACTGGGACTTCGTTGCGGCCAACAAAGAACGTGCCGACAAGACCTTCGGCAGCTTCATGGAACTGGTCATGCCGGCCGACCCGTCGTCGGCGCCTGCGCCAACGCCGTAGAGGTCTTGATCTCTTCAGACTTCGGCTCGAGCCTCGCGCACAAATGAAAGCATTATCGTCCGCTATCGCCGTCCTGCTTCTGACCGTTCTCGCCGGCGTCTCCACACCCGCCCTTCGCGCCGAGACGCCGCCCGACCAGATTAAGGCGGCCGGCGCCATTCCGCTGACGACCGAACTGCTCGATAAGATGGATAAGTTCATCAAGAGCGTCGGGACTAACGACGCCGCGAAAGCTGAGATGGCCGAAGTTGGCAAGGACCCTTCGATTGGCCCGGATAATTGGGGGGGCACCGTGACGGCGAAATGCCCGAAGACCGCCGAAGTCTTTAAATCGGCCGGTCTGACCCCGGACGAATTCGGCAAGGGAATCTTCGCGATGATGGCCATCATGATGAGCGAAGATCTTGGGAAATCGGAGGATAAGACCGTGAAGGCCAATGCCGATTTCATTAATGCCAACAAGGACCGCGCCGGGGCTGTCTTCGGCGGTTTCATGTCGTTAGGCGAACCACCGGCTGCGACGCCGTAATCGACCGCGCTTCCTTCTTGTTAGATTGCGCGTTTCGGTCACAATACGTGGCCCGAAACCGACATTCCGCATGCCCGAAACCAAATCGCATCACGTGTTCACCCCGGAAGGGGCGATCGATCTTCATGTGTCGCCCGAGATGCGGGTTTCGCTTCGTGAGCTGATCGACACCAATCCGAAACGCCTGGTGGTCGATCTTTCGCGCGTGCCTTACATCGACAGTTCCGGGCTCGCGGTCTTGATCGGCGCCATGCAGGGCCTCGAACACGAAGGCGGCAAGTTTATGCTCGCGGGCGCGCAGGAAGCGGTCCGGATGATTCTGGAAAGCGCCCGACTCGACCAATATTTCCGTCTCTTCCCGAGCGTGGCGGCGGCCCTCGCCGCTCCCTGATTGCGACTGCATGAGCGCGCTGTCGAACTTCGTTAGTCTGCATCCCTACTTCAAAGTGCATCCAGGCAAACTGGAACAATTCAAGGCGGGCTTGCCCGGTTTTGTTCAAAGAACGAAAACGGAATCGAAGAATCTCTTCTACGAATTCAGTATCAACGGCGACGAAGTTTTCTGCCGCGAAGGGTATGCCGACGCTGCGGGACTTTTGGCGCATTTGGACAACGTCGGCGCGCTCCTCACGCAGGCGATGACGATCGCCGACCTTGTCCGCCTGGAAGTGCACGGACCGGCCGAGGAACTGGAGAAGCTCAAGACGGCGCTGGCGGATCTCGATCCGGTCTGGTTTGAGGTCGCGGCCTAACGACGGCGCTATTCCTTGTCGTAGACCGCCACGTTCTCGAACGGTTTGCCGTCCCGCGTTCCAGTAGTCGTGACGGTGCGGGTCTTGCCGTCGGCTGACAGGACAACGCGACCCGTCGCGATAACCTGGCTCTCCTTTTTCGCGATGAACTCAAGCGTGTTCGCGTCGATTTGTTTGTAGGAACGCGTATCGACGGTCGGGTCGAGGGCAACGAGGTAATCGCGTTCGTCAAACTGGCCGGTCCAAACGCTCCGCATCGGTTTCCCATCCTTGTCGACGCCTTCCGTCATGATCCTGATCCCGTCCTTTTCGACTGAATAGACGACCTTCGTGTTTTTTACCGCGCCCGCTGAACGCTTCGACTTCGCTTCGTTTAATTTCCATGTTCCCATCCAGGCGTCGGGAGTGGCGAATGAAAGCGTCGCGGCGGCCACGAAGAGGAGCGTCACTGAGAGGATGGTTTTCAGCTTCATGCGGGATTACCGATTCAAGAGGAGAACTTCGAACCTGCAAAGCCGAAAAGACTCGGCGTGTGGAAGCCTCGGCGTTATTTGCCGGGTTGCGGGAGCAAGCCGGGAATTTCGTCGACTAGTTCGCGCGCGAGATAACCGACCAAGCCGACTCTTTTTCCAAGATGCTCACCAGCTTGAGCGTGGAGTGCGACCGCCCAGACAGTAGCTTGAACGGGATCCGCGCCACGCGCGCAAAGCCCGGCGATAATGCCGGCGAGAACGTCACCAGAGCCGGCGGTCGCCAGACCGATGTTGCCGCGCCTGTTCAGATAATCGGCGTTCGTGCTGGCGGCGCAGATCACCGTTTCAGCGCTTTTGAGGACGATAGTCGCATCAAATCGACCAGCGATGTCGCGCGCGTAGTGAAGAGGCGCCTCTGAAATTTTTTCGGCGGCGCTGTTACACAGAGTCGCGGCCTCGGCGTGGTGCGGAGTGAGAATGAGGGGGCATTTGATGTCAGACGTCCGAGGACGGAGGTCGGCGAGCACACGGAGGGCGGTGGCGTCGATGATGACGGCGCGAATCGAATCGAGACTGAGGAGCCGAGGAAGCAGGAAACGGATGGCGGGAATATCGCGCATGCCGGGACCCATGAGGACAGCGTCGGCTTTGTGAGCTGAGTCGATGATGTTGCGAAGGGCGGCATTGCGTCCTTTGCCAGTGGCGATAGGCAGAACAAAGAGCTCGGGAACGGCGCAGCCGACAGCGATGGCGGCCGCTTCGGCGATGGCGAGACGAACTTTGCCGCAACCCGCGCGCAATGCGGCGGTACTGGCAAGAATGGCTGCGCCCGGCATCTCAACCGCTCCTGCAATGATCAGGGCTCGGCCGCGCTTTTCTTTGCTGCCTCCTTTATCCACCCCAGGCAAAGGCCATCTTCGAAGAACGGCATCGGTGATAAGACGCGGCATGAGGAAGAGCAGTAGGAAGTCGCCTTGTTTGGCACCTACCGCGCGGCTACAGGAGGGTCTGGGGCGGCGGTGACTTTCTCGCCCGATTCGAGGATCGGCGCGACGAAGTTGAAAAGGTCCGGGGTCCATTTGCCATTGGCGATGGCGTCGCGCCGATAACTGGTGATCGAGCAATTGGCGACGTTGTGGGCGCGATCGATGGCGAGGATCTCATCCTCGGTCAGTCCCTCGAGGAGATAACGCAAACAGAGTACAACCACGGTGTGGCAGACGATCAGAACACGCTTGTCGCTGTACTCGAGCCGCAGGGTGTCGGCCACGCTGCGAAGGCGGAGGATCACGTCGCACCAGCTTTCCCCGCCGGGCGCGCGATGATAAAATTTGCCCAGCGATTTCCGGAACGCAGCCTGGTCAGGGTGTTGCGACAGAATCCCGGTGCTGGTGAGCGCGTCGATGATCCCGAATTCCTTCTCGCGCAATCGCTCATCCGCGATGATTGGAGCGTGCCAGTTGGCCGCCTTGGCCGCGATCTGTGCTGTTCGACACGCGCGGACGTAAGGCGAGCTCAGGATGACATCGACAGGCTCAACGTTTTCCGAGAACCAGCGACCAAGGGCTTCGGCCTGCCGTTCACCGAGGGGCGACGTTGGCACATCCATGTCGCGGGTCGAGAGCTCGATGCGCTCGTGACCGCGCTGCACGGCATGGCGGCGGGCGACGTTTCCAGCACTTTCGCCGTGCCGCACTATCCAAAGATGGGAAGGCCATGCGTCATGCTGGGGCATGAGCTGAAGTATAAAGTAACAAGGAGAAACTAGGAAGGGGCCAAAGGGATCTCCATTCGTCATCGTGCTCCTGCGCCTGCTCGTGATCGATCTTCGAGTCCGGACGCATTCGAGCACGAGCATGAGCACGAGGACGAGCACGATTACGAGCGGGAACGTCGCGCCGGGATTTCGGCCAAATCGGTGGCTAGAATGCGATCGATCAATTCGGTGACGCCGAAACCGCGGTTACCCTCTACGACAAAGTCGGCCCGTTCTTTCAACATCGGCAAGGCGTTGCCAACCGCCACGCCGAGGCCGCACATCGCAAGAAAAGCATGATCGTTCTCGGCGTCCCCCACTCCGACAACGTTCTGCGGATCGATCCCCATTTCTTTCAACACCGAGGTCAGGCCGGTGGCCTTGTTCACGCCGGTCGGAAGCACCATGACGGCGCCTTTGTTGAAAATGACCTGGAGCTCAAGCCCGAGTTCTTTGATCAGCTCCCAGGTCAGCGTGTAAAAGGGCTCGCGCGTCGCGATGATGGCGCGGCCGACTGATAGCGGTTGGGCGTGCGCTTCCGCAAGCTTTTGGGCGAGCACCGCGGACGCAGGCGCGCACAATAATTGGGTGAAATGGTCCGCTGGCCGGTAAAGGAGCGCGCCATTCTCAGCCACGACCCAGTCAAAGCGATCGAGAACCTTGCAGACGCTCTGCAAATCCGGCAACTCGCGTCCGGTGACCATGAGAAGCTTTCGTCCCGACGCGCGGAGGCGATCGAGCGCGGCGGTCGTAGGCTCGTCCAGCACTCCGTCATGGGCAAGGGTGCCGTCATAATCCGAGGCGAGCGCGAGACATCTCATTACTCGCGCGCTGGCCGACGGCCCATCCGATGTCCTTTCCAACCATAGAATGCGACGTACGCGTAGGCGATGACTGGAATGAGATAGGAAAGCCGTAGATTCGATCGATCGGCGAAATGACCCTGGAGAGGCGGCACGATTGCGCCACCGAGGATCGCCATGACAAGGAGCGATGAGGCCTGGCTCTTGTAACGGCCTGTCCCTTCGATCGCCAGCGAGAAGGTGTTCGACCAGCCGATGGAAGTGAAGAGGCCCACGCCGATAATGCACCACATAGCGACCTTGCCGCCGAAGACGATCGCGACAGCAAGCAACCCCACGACCGTAAGTGAGAAGATCACAAGAGTCCGGCTGGCCCGCGATTTTCCGAACTGAAACAAGAGCCAGCAAAGCAAGAGTAAGGGCAGATAGAAACGCGCGGTATCCCAGCCACGGATCGCGACCAAAATAATTCCGGCGCCGACGGGAATGCCGGCGAGCAAAAGTTGTTTCGTCCGCCGGGCGAGTTCGCTCAGCTCGACGGCGCCCATGAAGCGGCCAATCAGCATCCCCAGCCAGAAAAGCGAGACGTACCCACTCGCCTCCAACTGGGTAAGCCCAGCGACGGTTGGCTGCCCGAGAAAGTTAATAATCGAACTGCCGACCGCGACCTCGCCGCCAACGTACATGAAGATCGCGATGATCCCGAGGTCGACATGCCGAAATTTGAACGCCGCAAACCCAGGCTCAACCTTTCCTTCATTCACGTCCGGAAGGCGGACGAAGAAAAAAATCACGGCGAGAAGAATGAAGACAAGAAGCAACGCGAAGTAAGGAATTTTGACCGACTCGGCACCGTGGGCGCCGGTGCGGGCGAAGTATTGAAATATAAGATAACCGCCAACGAGGGGGCCGAGCGTGGTCCCGAGCGAATTGAAAGCTTGGGCGAGGTTGAGCCGGCTCGAAGCGGTCCGTTCCGGGCCGAGAATGGTGACGTAAGGATTCGCGGCGATCTGGAGCATGGCGAACCCGAGGCCAACGATGAAGAGCGCGATTAGGAAAAGCGGATACGAAAGAAAGGTCGCGGCGGGCCAGAAAAAGGCGCTGCCAATCGCCGAGATTAGCAGGCCAATGACAACGCCGTTCTTGTATCCGAGTCGCGAAATTGGATCCCCGGCCGTGGCCGAGACAACAAAGTAAAGGAGTGATCCGACGAAGTAGGCGCCGAAGAATGCGAACTGGACGAGCATGGCGTGAAAATAATCGAGAGAAAATGCATCCTTGAATCGCGGAATTAGGATGTCGTTGAAGACGGTCATGAAGCCCCAGAGAAAAAAGAGGAGCGTCATGACGGCGAAGGGGCCGCGGTAGGTTTGCCGGGGCGCAGCGCCGACAGAAATCGGAGGTCGGAAGTCGGGACTCAAATTTACTTACCAGGTCCGTCGTAATGGATGCGCTTCGGTATTGAAAACGACCTTGTCGAGATCGAGCGCGTCCGGCGAAGTGAAGAGAAGATAGAAATATTTGAAGGTTTCGGCGAAGACGAAGCTCTCCATCTCATCGCGCTTTTCTTTCGTGACGACGTTCTGGAGTGCGGCGTAACCGGCATCGACACGGCAGTGTTTCACGAAATCATTGAACATGGTCTCGCCCATTTCCTGGTAGCCGACATCCGCTGTGGAGCGATGAAGATAGTAGGTCGACTCGACGATTTCCGGCCGCAAATGATAAGTGAACGCGGTCGCGCGCATCGTTTTGTAATCGAGCACTTCGGGTTCGATGCCGTGCAGTTGCCACATCTTAAAAGCGGATGATTGCAATCGCCGGGCGCGCGGCAGATCGCCGGAAAGCGCGAGCAAGCCCGGAAAAAACGCATCGAGCGCGCCGAAAGTCGTTTCGGTACGCCGGCCGGTCATCATGTCGGCATGGCCGTACCAAAGGTCGCCGTTCGATTCGTCCCCGAGATATTTGTGGATGGCTGGAATGCTGGCGTACCACATCTCGAGGCAATCGTTGTCCCCGAACAGGAGCCAGGCTTTCCAAAGGTATTCGTAATAAGAATCGATCCCGCCGCTAATATGGCTATCGGCGTCGGTCCATGCGCCCGTCTCGACATTAATGGAGGAACCAACGAGCCCGAGGGCCGACCGGCGGTTGTAAGTCTCGACCAGGGCCCGCTTCGCCTTGTCGTAGAAAACCGGGTTATTCGTCAGCTTGCTCAAGGTCCCGAATTCAAGGAGCAACGTCCCGGTCTCGGCCGGATTCGAGATGGGATCGCGGACCGCGCCAGTTCGGAGATTAACGTAAACATAGGGAAGGCCGGTCGGGGAATTGAAAACCGGTAGCAATCGATTCCCGAGATCTTCGGCGAGAGCGAGGAGACGTTTATCGCCGGTCAGCTGGTAACTGGAAAGTAGACCGCCGAGGAGGCGGATCGTGATTTCGAAATTTTTGACGTAAATGTCGCGATCGAACGAAAGCTCGCGGGTAATCAGGTCGCGGGCTTTGTCAGCTTCGGCGTCCAGCTTCATCAGGACCAGGGTGTCGAGCGCGTCGACAGGCGTCATGAGGAGCGATTGGCCATACCAGTCATGAGGCGCTTTGCTAAGGGGTTTCACCGCGTCGTGGCCCCACGCGGATTGGACGTACCCGTTCCAAGCGTGAAGGAATTCGGTTTTGACCCGTTGCGCCATCTCGCGTGGGTGGGTGTCGTCGCGGGATTGCGAGCAACTGGTCGGTAAGAGCAGCGCCAGCGAAAGGGCAATTGAAATTCGAGATTCGGATTTCAGCTTCACCAGAGGCGTCCTTAGTATCGGGTACCGTTGCATCGCGCGAGCACGACCGTGGCCTCGCAGAGCTCCGTCCTCCAGATCGCCAGCGGTTCTCTTGGCCGCGAGAGAGAAATTCTTAACTGACAGAGGTCGCCTGTTCGGCGGCCGGCGGAGTTTTGCCGAATTTCGGCAAATCCGGGTCGAGAAAGCCGAGCGCGTGCGGCGGCTTGATGACGCGAACGCCGGCGGCGCGCTGTTGTTCAACGATCTGGTCGCGGAAGGCCTGCATCCGGGTCCAGTGGACTTTGGGACGGAAATGGTGCTCGGCGTGGTAACCGTTGAAGAACCAAATCCAATTGTAGAGCTTGTCGTAACTGCTCACGCCCCACGCGATCGGTTCGTCCGGGTTCCCGCCGTAATGCCGGTAGTAGCCATTCAGGTAGGAGAGGCAATGGCCAAAGTACCAGAAGCCCACGAGGAAAATGATGTAGTGCCAGTTGAGAATCCCGAGGGTAACGAAGGTGCCGACGAAGAGCACCAGCTCGGTGATACCCCAGAATGCTTCGGCCTTGTCCTTGCGCATTAGCGCTCTGAAAACCGTTTTCGGATCTTCGCGAAAGAAGCTCAGGAACGTGTAGCTGAGGGGATGCTCGGGTTCCCCGTCGTGGCCGTGCTTGTAAATCGAGATCCAATCGATGGTGTCGCCGGTTTCGTTAGGCCGGTCGGCGTTCCCCTTGTGGTGCTGCATGTGGATGCAGTCGTAAAAAACCTTGCTAAACCCGACGCTGATGGATTCGAGGACGCTGAAAAGCCGGTTAAGAATAGGCGCGCGGAAATAGGGG
>JBJMXC010000201.1:0-10530 GCA_045809825.1 Chthoniobacterales bacterium
AATTTGATCGAAGGCGGCGAAGGTGATCAGACCTACTGAGACGCCGACGCGCACGAGCGCGGAGGACCTGGCCAGGATGCGGTCGAAATACTGGGCCAGAACCGCGAGCGAAAACAGGCTAATGAATGGGCTCACGCGGTTATAGCAACGAAACTCGCTCGTTACAAAAATATTGAAAAAACCGCCGAGGCCGCCGGTGTGCGCGATTAGAACGAGGCCAATCGTTAGCGCGGCCAGGATCCGGGGAGTTTCGGGAAAGCCAGAGTCAGCGCCTTTGGCACACGTGGCGAGCGCAATTACGAGGAGCAAAACAAACCCGATCGAACCCAACGTCCCCAGTGTGGCGCTGACCGACTCATTTGCGTCCTTTGCGTCCTCGGGAAATCCCGCCCCGACGATCGTTCCGCGGATGCGCTGCAGCAGTGGCAATCCGTTGTAGGCCACCGGCGTTAGCATTTGGCGAACACGCAAGCCGTAGGTGTCGGCGTCCACCTTGTTTTTGTAAGACAGTTCGGAGTCGCGCCCGTTCCGGCGCCAATATGCCAGACTAGGCCCGACGTTGATAAGGGTGCCGAGACCTATCAGTGCTATCAGCAACGCTGCGCTTGGAAGAATCCAGACTTTCCGCTGGCGGTACAAACCGACGAGCGCACCGAGGGCGATGAGGATACAGCTAAAGAATGCCCAATAGCCATACGTGAGCCCGATCGCGAGGCAAAGTAGGGCAGGCCCAACCAGTTTTTGCAACTTGCCAGAAGCGATCATCCCTCGTTCCAAGATGTCTCCCCGCACGACGGCCATGGCAAGGAATGCGCCGGCAGGGACCAGGTACGTGACAAGATTCAGATGCGCTACGCTCCGAAAGAAAACGAAGGGGATGATGGCGAAGAGGACCCCAAAAGTGGTGCTGGCCAGCGCCCCAACCTGAAGATATCGAAAAAATAATACAGCGGCAGCACCAGCCAGGCCTACCGAGACGAGCCAGTAAACGTTCACGACCAGGAAAGGATTGTGGAGCAGCAACATGAAGACCTTCATCACGAGGTAGTCGAGCGAACAACGAATGGGGAAGTCCACCATGTCGAGCCCAAACGGGGCGCCTAGTCGTGCGATGTGATCGTTCCAGGCGCCCTCGCCGAGAGCCTTGACCATGACCTGAAAATAGAGGGCGTCTTGCCGGTAGGAGAGCGGAACGCTCAAGTCGAACTGCCAAAGCCGAAATCGGAAAACGATAATAGCGATGCCGGCGATGCCGGCTAGAACAGCGCCGGGCCACCGGTCTTTCTGAAAAACGGCCCCGGCCGTGGCTAGACGCGAGCCGAGTGCAGCAGAGTTTAAAACACGTTTCACAGCACCAAATCCGGGAGGGCTCGCGTTATACCAACGCGATCAGACTTTGGTAAAGCTCCCTGCGAATTCTCTTCGCGGCCTTCCCCCTCAGTTCGAACGGTTGCTGCATCAATTCGAACGCGAACGGGACGAGAACTTCTCTTTCGGCAGGCAACTCTACAGCGCCAATGTGAAAGGAACGGATCTTTCGAAAGGGCCAGCGGTCGAACAGCCATTCAGCGCCATAAGGTGTGCGGCCTTCCAGTCCTCGGCCAGCCTCGAGCTCGGACGCGCCGTAACTGCCAAGTTGGATGTCATGCAAGACGATCCAACCTTGCGGCTTTATGGACGGAGCGAGACGGAGAACATCGAGCAACGGCCAGGGATGGCGATGGTCGGCGTCGATAAAGGCGAGGTCGAATTCGCCTCGGCTCGCCAGCTCGGAAACGAGATCGGATTCCCGTCCGGTATGGATGCGGATGTTCGAAGCCAGGTTGGGAACAAGCTCGGCAATCTCGAAACCGATCGGCCGGGAAGTGTCGATGCTGCAGTGGGTATGACTGTCCACGGTGTCGACCGTTATCCCAGACTGCGTTCCGTGTTGCCGATGAATTGCAGCCGCGATAATCGCCGTCGAAAAGCCGGTCAAGGTCCCGATCTCGATTACCCGGTGTGGCGCAAGAATGCTAACCATGCAGGTGAGGAAAAAATAATCGCGCGAACCAATGCCGCCGGGATAACGAACGTCATCGAGATCCACCATCGCGTGGAGAAAGTCCACCTCGCCGGGCGCCGGAACTTTGCCGGGTTGGCCAAGCTCCACGGCGAGCTCGCGATATTTTGTTTCGAAGTGTTCCCAGTTTTTGAATTCGCCTATGTCGAGATAGCGTGCCATTTCACCCGGTTGCTCACGGGAGGGCAGCTGACGCAGTTTGCGGGCGAGCTCGAAACGGCGGCCGGGCGGCGCGTAGCGAAGCAGCTCGACGTAATCGGACAAGGACAGTTTCAAGGCTGCGCTCAGAATCTCAGTGACGGACCGAGCAGATGCGTCCACCAGGCGAACGACAGGAAAATGACGGTAGCGAGCAACAAAAGGGTCGGATGAACATGTGCCCACCAGCCAAGTCCCGTTGTTTTCCAGGAACGGATCGTGCCGAGCGTGAGCGCAATCACTCCGAGAACGGCCAACCACCCGAATACGTGCGCGGTACTGAGCCAGGGGTTAGCTCCGTCTCCGATGAGTGCAATGTTTTTATCGGCCATGCTCAAGGGAAGAAGGATCAGGGCGACAAAAAGGACCTGAAAGAGGCAGATCAGTCGCGTGAGGAAATAGAGGACACGATCGCGGGACGCAGAAAACAATGGGCGGCCATATCGCTTTCGAACCAGCGCTGCGACCGGCCAGAGAAGCAGGGTGAGGACGAACAGGACCAGGCTCGCACCCACGAGTGGCAGCAGAATTTTCTTGTTCCCCAGGCCGGTGACGCGCTGGGAGACCTGGATCGGCATGGAGGGCAGCATGTCCGTCACAACGCCGTTTGCGTTCTGGCGAAACGCGATCAAATCCGGTCCGTCGATCTCCCGATACAGCAACGGCCCAACTTCGCGCCATCGGTTCAACCCGCCGCGAGGACTTTGCAAGCCCTCGACAGTCAGCACGCCATTCTGATCGGCGCTGACAGACGCCTGGCCGAGAATGGCGGCGGCCTTCAGGAAGGTTGATTCAGACCGGCGCGTCCCCGAGTAAACACCGGCCACGGCGCGGCCGTCTGCCTGGGCTTTTTTCAAATCGATCGCCGGCGCGGCGGTGACGGGTTCCGGAAAATAACGATTAAGGAAACCGCGAATGACTTCCGTCCGGCCGCCGCCCGGCCGGGAGCCCGCGCTGTTATAGGAAATGAAGAGGCCGACGTGGGAGTCTGGCATCAGGATCATGTCGCTATGAAAGAAAATGGAGTCGCCGCCATGACCGACGATGCGCTGGCCGTTCATCGAGTAATCCATCAGGATCAATCCCATGGCATGGAGCGCGGGATGAAGCTCGAATTGCCGCGCCATCATCGCGCGCACGCTGTCGGGCTTGAGAATCGCAGAGCCCTCAAGTGTCCCCTCGCCCAGGAGAGCCATCATGAACCGGGACATATCCGTGGCCGTAGCCGAGAGCGAGCCCGCCGGCGCAACGTTAGCGAACTCGAACGTTCGCCCTCCCTGGGCCGCCGCAAGGTAGCCCAGCGACATGTCGGGTTGCAGCGTCTCCGGCGGCGGCTGCGCAAAGGTCGAGTGATCCATTTTCAACGGCGCGAGAATATGGCTCGCAATGTATTTTTCGAAGGGCTCGCCTGAAACGCGCTCGACGATGTAACCGGCCACGGTAAGGCCGTAGTTGGAATACGACGGCACCGTGCCCGGCGGAAAAATCCGCGCGGGCATCGTGCCGATGAGATAATCACGCAGCGGTTTCACCTCTCGTGCGCTCGGGGCGAACAGGTTTTTCAGTGTTTCCTCGAACCCCGCGGTGTGGGTCAGAAGGCGGCGAAGCGTAATCGGTTCCGGGAATGTTCGAGGAATCGCGAAGTCGAGGTAATCGTTTACGTCGCGGTCGAGATCGAGTTTCCCCTGCTCCACCAACTGCATCACCGCAGTGGCGGTAAAGACTTTCGAAATGGAACCCGGCCGAAACAAAGTCCGGTCGGCGATCACCGGTTTTTTCGCGGCGAAATCAGCGTAGCCGTATCCTTTGGCGAGGAGAACCTGACCATCCTTGACCACGGAAATCACGGCGCCGGCGATGTCGCGATTTTGGAGCTGCGCTGGTAGGAGCGCGTCCATGAATGCCTCGAGGTCGGGTTTGTTCAGCTCATGCGCCAGGGCCAGCTCAGGTAATGGTGCTGCGGGCTGGAGAATCGGCGCCGGGGACAACAATGGCGATGGCGCCGGGCCCTGGGCCATGGCGACTGCGACAAGGCTCAGCAATGAAATCGCGCAGAAGGCCACTTTGTTTTTCACGCGGGGACTGTGCGCGGGCTGGCCATAATTGGCGAACGATTTCCTTTTTTCCTTCCGCGCCGAACTGGGTCACGAGCCCACGCGAGCACACCGCATGGACAAAACTCAAAGGGTGAGCGATGAGAAATCGCGAATCAACCGACCATTTTACAAGCGCATGCGCATCCTTTCCGGCATTCAACCCACGGGCATTCTCCACATCGGAAATTATTTCGGGATGATGCGGCCGGCGATCGCGCTCCAGGACGCGCCCGCGAACGAGACCTTTTATTTCATCGCCGATTACCACGCGCTCACTACGATCACTGATCCAACGCTGCTCCTCGAAAACAGCCGGCGGATCGCCTTGGATTTTCTCGCATGCGGCCTGGATGTGGAGCGGGGCACCCTCTTTCGCCAGAGCGATGTGCCGCAAGTCGCCGAGCTCACCTGGATCCTCTCGACGGTGACCCCTAAAGCGCTGCTCGAACGAGGACACTCGTACAAGGACAAGGTGGCGCGGGGGCTCCCGGCCTCGGCCGGCCTTTTCAACTATCCCGTCCTGATGGCCGCCGACATATTGATTTACGACAGCGACCTCGTCCCGGTCGGGAAAGACCAGAAACAACACCTCGAGATGACGCGCGACATCGCGGTGAAATTTAACGAGACGTTCGGGTCAGAGTCGAACGCGCAGATCTTTAAATTGCCGGAGCCCCAGATCCAGGCGGCGACCGAGACGGTTCCAGGCGTCGACGGACAGAAGATGAGCAAGAGTTACGGCAACACGATCGACATTTTCGGGGAAGAAAAAGACACGCGAAAACGGATCATGGGGATCGTGACTGATTCGCAACCAGTCGAGGCGCCGAAAGACCCGGATACGTCAACGATCTTCCAACTTTACTCACTGCTGGCTGATCGATCGGAGCAGGATGAGATGCGGAAAAAGTTCCGGAGCGGCGGGACTGGCTACGGCGATTTCAAGAAACAGCTTTTTGCGAAGCTGTGGGAATATTTTGAGCCGATGCGAAAACGGCGGGAAGAAATACTGAAGGATCCCAGCTATATCGACACCGTCCTCAAGCGCGGCGCGGATCGTGCGAATGCAGAGGCGGACAAAGTCATGAAACGAGTTCGCGCGGCGGTCGGGCTTTAGGGTCGCGAGAAGTATTCCACGGAACAGCGGCCGAATTCGCGGAGGATCCGCGCACTGCTCAAGCCAGCTTCAGCAAGCCGCCGCCGGCAGTATTCAATACCACAGAGATCGTGGTGGAACTCGAAAACGGCGCGCGTTGTTTTGCGGAGCAGATCCGGATAGCTCCGCAACATTAACTCTTCGGCCCCTTCGATGTCGCACTTCAGCAGATCGATGCGGTCCCATGATTTCGTGAGCGCGTCGAGGTCCACGAACGATACGGCTTTTCCGCCGCTGGTGGGCAAGACGATGCTGTTTTCTCCGTGGGACGGATTCTCGGCGATCCGTGCTTCGCCGGTCTTCTCACCGGCAAGACCGTTGACGGTCCGGATCCGGTCTTTCAGCAAACCGTTGTTTACCTCAAGCCGCTCGTTCAATTCCTTAAAGGTCGACGGAGCGCCTTCGACCATCAGGATCGAAAAATCGGTGCGGGCACGACGCAAAAATGTATCGGCCACTCGCAAACTGAAGAACCCGACATTCCCTCCGAGATCAAGAACGCGAACACCATCGGTGGTTTCGCCGTCACTTACGAGTTGCTCGATCGGCACGTCGTATTCACCGTCGACGAAGATGTCGTTGTAGATCATCCAGTCATTGTAATTCAAAACCCGAATAACAAGACCGGAGCGCAGGGTCCAAGACGGGTTGAGACGCATCCAGACCCATTTCCGCGCCTTCCACTTGAGTGCGTCGGGCACTACCGATTTGAGGACGCGGGCGATCACGCCAGGCAACGCTTATTCGCGCGGCTTCAAATTCGACGATGAATGAGCGAGCGCGCCTTCTTTCACCTCGGCGAAGATCAAACGGCCGGCGCCGGTTTGGAGCGCGCTCGAAACGACGACGGTGGCTATCTTCCCGAGGTAGGCCCGCGCATGATTGACGACGATCATCGTGCCATCAGGCAAATAGCCGACGGCTTGGTGCGATTCCCGGCCTTCCTTGATCAGGTTCAATTCGAGCTCATCACCGGCAGCGGCGCTTGGCCGCAAGGCACGCGCGAGATCGGTGAGATTCAAGGCTGGAACCTGTTGCAGGCGCGCAACCTGGCAGAGAGCCTGATCGTTCGTCAGCAGGCGCGCCTGGAGAACCTTGGCGGTCCGAACCAGGCGAGCATCAATGGACAAGTCCGCATCGCCGGTCGTTTCGTGAATGGTTAGCTCGAGCTCCTTGGATTTTTGGAGCTGGTTTAAAATATCGAGGCCGCGCCGGCCGCGTTCGCGTTTTATGGGATCGCGGGAATCGGCCAGGGTCTGGAGTTCGCCAAGAACAAAACGCGGAACAATCAAGGCGCGGCTGAGAAATCCGGTCGCACAGAGATCGGCAATCCGGCCATCGATGATGACATTGGTATCGATGACGAGGGGCTCGTGCTGTGTCGTTTCGCGGGCGAACCGCACGTAAGGAATGATAAGCGAGAACTCATCCCGGTTGCTCCGCATCGCCAACATCATCCCGAGATAACCGAACGCGCTGTAAACGATAAGCCGCGCCGCCCATTGAACGGTGTCGCTTTGGTAGCGAAGAATATCCGATGCTGTCAGCAGCTGGGCAAAGAGCAGGCCGAGGATCAACCCAAAGGTGGCCGACGAGAAGGCGCGTAACGAAAATCCTTTCAGGAGGCGGTCGGCGAGCACCATGAAAAGTCCAAAGACAATCCCGATGAGGAGGCCCGGAATCAGGTTTCCCTGGGTCTCGACTGTGACGATGCCTCCAATCGCCGCGCAAAACGTGACGAAGAGGACTCGGAGAAGATTAACCGTGAATAAGGGGGTCATCAGGGTCGGGTCGGGCGGCGGGGTGGATTTTGTGGACGTTCGGTGCTGGCGCGCGCTTCTTCTTTCGCAGCGCTATCGCGGTAAAAGAGGATGCCATGCGACCGGAGGTTGCTGATGAGCGCGCGGAGATCGTTCGCGACGTCCTGGTTGGATAGCAAGGTCGCGAGCGCACCCTTGCCATTAGACGCTTTCTGGATCGTGTCGGTCGCGGCCTGGATGGTTTTGCGCGCATCGGCGATCGCCGCCGGGAGATCGTCCGCCGCTTTTTTCGCGGAATCCATTGTCTCATTCGCCTTGTCGAGGACGCCGTCCACTTTTTGAGTCGAGGCCGCGATCGCGGTCGTCGCGGTATTTAAATTTTCGACCGCGGATTTGATGTTATCCAAATTGGTTTGCGAGAGGGCCTCGTCATTGAGCTTCGAGATCGCGGCATTGACGTTTTGGACCGCGGTGCGGAGATCGGTCACAAGTAACCCGCCTTCCTTGGTCAGATCGTCGATCCCGGTCTCGCGAGTACCCTCGATGACGCTGTTCTTGGGGATGAATTCCTGCGTTATGCGTTGCGGGACGGTGACGGAGACAAATCGGTCGCCGAGCAGTCCGGAGGAACCGACGGTGAATCGGCTTCCAGCAGGAATCTTAACGAACCCGAATACTCGGAGCGGCACTTCCACACCCTGGCCTGACTCTGCAAGGCGGGGCCCGCCGGAAACATTCCCAATTTTTGCACCAGCCAACAAGACGTCCGAGCCCTTGAGCAAACCACTTGCATCCGGAAACTTGACCAAAAGTCCGTAGTAACTCTGAAAGCCTTCCCCGATCCGCCCAAACTGGACCAAAAGCGCCGCGAGCACGCCGAGGCCAACGAGGACAAACGCTCCCACTTTCAGCTCAAGACCTTTATCGTTCTGACGCGTCGCCATTCTTCGAAAGGATTAACCCCGCAAGCCTATCACGTGTTCCCGGCGCGTCAGCCATATTTGAAATCGTCAACGCTCGGAGCGCCCCAACATAAAATCCTGGATCAACGGGTCCTCGGAAACCTCCAATTCCTGCGGCGTTCCGTAGAAATAGATCCGGCCTTCGTGGAGGTAAGCAATGTGATCGGCGATATGGAAAGCGCTCTTCATGTCGTGGGTGACGACGATGCTGGTAACACCATAACGTTGCTGGAGCCGGCGGATGAGCCGGTTGATACTGTCGGAGACGACGGGGTCCAGGCCAGCGGTCGGCTCGTCATAAAGTACGCAGGAAGGACGCCGAATGATGGATCGGGCAAGGCCCACGCGTTTCTTCATCCCGCCACTGAGATTAACCGGCATCTTCTTTTCTTCGCCGCCCAGCTCGATGACCTCGAGTATTTCACGTACTCTCTCGCTGATCACAGCCGCATCGCGTTCGCCCGCTTCCTCGAGGGGAAATGCGATGTTTTCTTCGACAGACATCGAATCGAAGAGCGCCCCGCTCTGGAACAGAATCCCAACTTTCTGCCGGATCGCCGCGAGCTTCCTCTCGGTCAATCCAACAATGCTTTCACCCTCAATCCGGATTTCACCGGCGTCGGGCTGCATTAATCCAATCAGATGCTTGAGGAGGACGCTTTTGCCGCCGCCACTTCGCCCGATGATGACGAGAGTTTCTCCTTTCCCCACGGCCAGATCGACGCCGAGCAGGATTTCCTGTTGTCCAATCCGCTTCTGGAGGCCGCGGACTTCGATCATGGGGGAAGAGTTGGCAGTTTCTGGTTGATTCGCCTGAGGCGGATTGAGAAACCCATCACCCGAAGCCGTGTCGTCCTTGAGAACCGTCATCTCTCAACTCTCAACTATTAAGTCTCAACTCCCCGCCCTACTGATACCCGGCTGGGAAAATGATGTTCAGGCCCATCGTCAGGAAAAAATTGAAAATGAGGACGGCGAGCGACGCGTTGACGACGGCTTCTGTTGTGGCCTTGCCCACGCCAACCGCGCCTTCCTGCGCGGTGAGGCCTTTGTGACAACTGATGAAGACGATAAGGAGTGCGAAGCAGAACGCTTTGCTCAAGGCCATGATGATGTCGCGCAGCAGCGTCCATCGCACCATGTTCGCGACATAATAAGTGCCGTTCACCTCCAGCAAAAAGACGGATACGAAATAACCCGCCACGATCCCGATCCCGACACATTCGGCGACCAGCAACGGCATTGAAACCATCATGGCGAGAGTCCGTGGCACCACGAGGTAATCGATCGGATGGACGGCGAGGGCGCGGAGCGCATCGATCTGCTCGGTTACTTTCATGGTTCCGATTTCGGCCGACATCGAAGCGCCGACCCGCCCGGTTACCATCAACGCAGTCAGGACCGGACCGAGCTCGCGGAAGATAGAAACCGAAACGACTGCGCCGACGGCCGAGCCCATTCCCAGTTTGTTGAATTGAAAGTAGGTCTGGGCCGCGAAAACAGCGCCGGTAAAAGCGCCCGTGATCATGACGACGAGCTGCGAACGCAGCCCGATCTCGACGATCTGCCGGAGAAACAAGCGCCACCGAATTTTATGCACTACCGCCGAAACGATCGTCTCTTTCGCCAGGAAAACGAGCTCACCCGCGTAGATGAAGAGCGAGACGACCGGGCGGCCGAGGGCGATGAAAAATCCGGCGAACATTCGGCAAGGGACGAACGATCAGGGTTCCAGCATTTGAGTCTTTGTTTTGGGGCGCAATTCCGCGGGGATGGCGCCGACGAATTTTGGCTCCGGCGCGAGCTTGCGAAAGATGGAGCGGGGCTCACGGAAAGTCACCGCCGCGGCTTCCAATTCCATGTAAACAATGTCGTGGTTGCGATCGGCCTTGTAATGGAGCCCGGCGATAGCTCCGAGCTCGATATCGAGCTCCATGATCTTGTTCAAGTCGCGAACTCCGGCGGCGTAAACTTCCAGCTCGAGCACGCGTCCATCGTAGGGGAAGCTTCTCGCGATGCAAAATCTGAAATTGAATCACAGAATTGCATGGACCCGTTCTGTGCGATAAATGGAGATGTCCATGAGCAAACGTGCCCTTCCATTGTTTGTCGCCCTGGAAGTTTTCCTGGGTCTTTTCGTTTTCGCAGGCTGCGAGACGATGCCGTCCGGGATCCAAGAGGCGCGTGTCTCAGCCGCCCAGACCATTTCGTCCGAGGAACCGGGTGATTACTTTATCGGGCGCCGCTATTTCAAAGGGTCCGTCTACAAATTCTGGGGTTACGTCCGCAAACCGGG
>JBJMXC010000202.1:0-14616 GCA_045809825.1 Chthoniobacterales bacterium
CTCACGATCACGCCAGAAATTTTCGACATGACCCTCCGGACGTATACGCTCGGTCCATGGCTCGTAACCCTGGCGTTTGTGCCGCTGTTGAAGAAGAGCCGCGAGGCGCGGGTGGTGAATGTCTCCAGCGGCGGCGGTCAACTCGAGGACGGCGCGGATGGTTGGGCGCCGGCTTACTGCGTTTCAAAAACCGCATTGAACGGCGTCACAGTGCAACTTGCCGCCGCGCTTCCGAAGTTCGCCGTAAATTCTGTCTGTCCCGGCTGGGTCCGCACCGACATGGGCGGCGAAAATGCGACCCGCTCCGTTGCAGAAGGCGCGGCCACGATCGTCTGGCTCGCGACGGACGCGCCGTCCGATCTCACGGGCAAGTTCGTCAAAGACCGCAAGGTGATTCCGTGGTGAATCGCGTCAGCGGATCAGGAGTTATTCCATGTTAGACGATCGTAATCCGTCAGAGGCAACACCTCCGGAAGCTGGCGATGTCGAAAAGGCAGACATCGAGTTAGGCACGAAGTTAGCGAAGCATCGTGACCATCCGGTTGCGAAAGCCGCGGCGAAGGCGGGCAAGATCGGCGACCAGGGGCCGCTTTATGCGCTGTCCGCCGGATTGCTTGCCGTCGGTATCTCATCGCGCGACCGCCGTCTTACTGACACCGGGCTTTCGATGCTGGCGGCGATTGCCACTGCTGACGTAGCGAAACGCGTGGTCAAGCGCCTGGTTCACCGAACTCGTCCGCACGTCGTTCTCGATGAGGGCCGCTACCAAGCCGATGCCGGCGGTTCCGACGACAAACATGAGCAATCGTTTCCCTCCGGCCACATGGCAGGAACCACCGCCGTCGCGCGGGCTCTTGCCCGAAATCATCCCGAGGCCGGTGCTGTCGCCGCTGCCGCAGCGATCGGTATCGGCATGAGCCGAATCGCGAAGGGCGCGCACTGGCCGCTCGACGTCGCTGCCGGGGCTGTCATCGGTCTCGCCGCGGAAGGGTTCGCCGCGCTTTTCTTCGCCGATCGCCGACGCCAGCGGCGGAAAACTTGGTGGTAGCTGATTTCGCCACCTGCCTGAACAGCGCGGTTGAACGGCGCCATCAATACGCCGTGGTCGCTCGCGAGTTGGGCTTCCTGAAGGATTGACTTTCGGCCGCCAATCTAAAAAAATCGGCGAACCCGCGTTCCCTATGAAGCACAAAATCTTGGCCGGCGTTATCGCGACGCTCGGCGGCGTTCTCCTCCTCAACTCCCAGACCGCGCGCGCGGCCGATCACGGGGATAGCCCGACCGCGTCGAATAATGCATCGGCCGATCTGAACGACGTTTTCTTCTTCCTCGATCCGAACGACAACAGCCGCGTCATCATCGAAATGACGGTGCGCGGATTCATCGTCCCGAGCGAGGCGGTCAACATGGGGATTTTTGATCCGCAGCTCGTTTATCGATTTTTACTCGAGGGCACCGGTGACGTAATTCCGGACGCGCGGATCGATATTACCTTTGCCCCGCGGACCACGACGAACGCCGGGCAGATAGCGACCGTTCGGATGGACCAGGGCAACACGAAGGTGTTCGAATTCAACGCGCCCGCTACCAATCCAACTCTCAACCCAGCGCCGCCTGCTCAGGCTGTGACCACCGACTCCGCTTCCGGCGTCAGCTTTTTTGCAGGCGAAGTGGACGATCCGTTCTTCTTTGATATCCCGGCCTTCTCCCGGTTCGTCGCAGCCGTTCGTGCCGGATCACCCAATCCCGCCGCCGCCTTCATTCGCGGCCGCGATTCCTTCGCCGGCTACAACACAATGTCCATCGCCCTCAGCGTGCCACGGGCCCTTCTGCCGAATGCGAATGGTGTAATCGGCGTTTACGGGGCGACCCTCCGGGCCGAGCCGCAGTTCCTCAGCGCCCTCGGAAACCTCGCCACTCGCGGCCAGGTCGAAGGCGGCAATAAAGTTCTGATCGGCGGTGTGATCGTTTCCGGGAGCGGGGCGAAGCGGTTGCTTGTTCGCGGGATCGGCCCAAGCCTCACGGCGAGCAATGTGCCCGGGCCGTTGCCGGACCCGACCCTGAAGATTTTCAACAGCCAGGCACAGCTCGTTGCGAGTAACGATAATTGGCAGGATAGCCAGGCCTCGGCGATTTCCGGGACGTCGTTGGCGCCGCAAAATCCGAAAGAATCAGCGATCCTGATCACGCTTCAACCCGGAGCGTACACCGTTGTGTTAGATGATGCCGCCGGCGCGACTGGAATCGGCGTGGTCGAGACATACGACCTGGATGTCGCGGCCCCAACGGCATTGCGACAGCTCGATCGGACCGCAGTGCCCGCCGTCAATGTCGCGCTCGTTCCGTTCGCGCGGAAGGATGAATACAATACCGGCACGCCGGAGGAAGACGCCAATGGCCGGTTCGCGGGCGACATCGTTGCGACATTGAAAGCGCTCGGGACCGACGACACGAACATCGGGATCCTCGCGCAGATCGCCGTGGTTCATGGCGATTATTTGCGATTGAACCTGAACACCGCGAATACCGGGCCGGGTGGCGGGAATAATTCGGGCGCCGGTTTCCCCAACGGGCGCCGGCTCGCCGATGATGTCGTGGACACATTGCTCTTCTTCATTCTGAATCAGAAGCCGCTGCCGGATAACGTCTACGCCAACGACGTCCCGCTTCAGAACACGTTTCCATTCTTCGGTTACGCTCAACAGCCACGCGATAGCGGAATCGACGACAACACCCGCAACTGATCGGGAGTGGAAGCGCTTCGATTCGCAGCCGCCAGGCGAATCATTGCTATTGGAATCGTCGCGATCGCGGTGCTGACCGCCAGTTCAGCCCTGGCGGAGCCGAGCCCGAGTCCTACCACGCGTCCTCGCTCGAGTGAGGAAAACGTCCAACGCTTCCTCGAGGATCGCGTTCGAGGCGATCCTGATGACATCATCGCGCAGAACCGACTGGCCGAAATTTATTTGCAGCATCTGCGCGCGACCGGCGATTACGAATGGTTGCAACGTGCCGGCGAAGCGGCCCGGCGATCTCTCGCGTCCGTCGCAGCCGCGCAAAACGCGACGGGATTGTACATGCGGGCGCGGGTCGAGTACGAATCGCATCATTTCGCCACCGCCCGGGACGTTGCCGCGGACTTCGTGAAGATCGAGCCCGGAAAAAGCCTCGGCTTTGCGTTGCTCGGCGACGCGCTGTTGGAATTCGGCGATCTCGATCAAGCGGCGGAGGCTTATACGGAAATGGGAAAGCGCCGCGCGGAGCCGATCGAAAGCGAGTCACGGTTCGCGCGGCTCGAGCAGATGCGCGGCAATCTTGATTCGGCGCGGACGCATCTTCAGAAAGCATTAGAAGCTGCGTCGCAGCTGTCGCCTCCGTCCCCGGAGATTGTTTCGTGGTGCCGGGTGGAATCCGGGCAGCTGGCCTTCAATACCGGCGACTGGGACGCAGCGGAGAAAAATTTCCAGTCGGCCATGACGGCCGTGCCGGACAATATGGCCGCGCTCGAACATCTGGCCGAGTTGACCGCCGCCCAGGAAAAGTATGAGGAAGCGATTCTTCTCTATGAAAAGGTAATCGCCCGGACGCCGCGTCCGGAGTTCTGCCAAGCGCTCGGCGATGTTTATGCGGCCATGGGCAAACTCGCGGAAGCAGGCGCATGGCATGCGCGTGCGCGCGACGCCTATTTAAGAAACGCGAATGAAGGGAACGCGCACTATTTTCATCATCTCGCCGGGTTTTTCTCCGACACCGAAGTAAATCCAGCCGAAGCCGTGAAGTGGGCTCGCCGCGATTTGGAATTCCGGCACACGGCCGCGGCTCGCGCGACGCTGGCCTGGGCGCTCTACCGGCGTGGTGACTTCGCGCCGGCGGCAGAAACGATGAAGAGCGCGCTAAGTTCCGGAACGAAAGACGCCCACATCCTCTACCAGGCCGGAATCATTTTTGTCGCGTCCGGCGATTCCGCGCGCGGCAGGGAAATGCTGGCTGAAGCGGCCCGAATTAATCCACGCCACAATTCATTTCATGTTCACCGGTGACCGCAACAGGCACGCCGTCAATACTGATTGACTGCCCGCGGCCTAGTGGCTCATCATCGGGCGTGTCTCGCGGGCGCAGGGCGCTCTTCCTTCCGGGTCATGGACGGGGCGGTTGCGTGGCAACAATCAACCACCAAACCGATATGACATGAACACGCGTCCATCTCCAGCAGCTCAGGTAATTCTATTCCTCTGTGCAATTTCCTGCGGCCCGCTCGGCCTCCGGGCAGCCGACCATCGGGACGGGACGATCATCTCCAGCTTACCGGCCGTTGACATCAACGACGTCTATTTCTTCCTCGACCCTAACGACAACAATCGCGCAATTGTAAGCATGACGCTCAACGGCGGCATCATCCCCAGCGAAGCCGTAAACCAGGCGGTCTTTCATCCCGACGGCCGCTACCAGTTCCAGATCGAAGGGACCGGCGACGCCATTTTTGATGCCTTCATTAATGTCACCTTTTCGGCCCGGACGAGCGTGGACGTGGCGCAGAATGCAACCGTCCAAATGTTCAAGGGAGCGACCAAGATTTTCGACTTCGTCGCGCCGGCAACCAATCCGTCACTGAATGCGACGCCGCCCTCCCAGGTGATTACTACCGATCAGGCGTCTGGAGTAAAGTTCTTCGCCGGAGAAGTGGATGATCCATTCTTTTTCGATGTCCCGGCCTTTTCGCGATGGGTTGCTTCCATCCAGGGCGGCTCGAAGAACAACGCTGTTTTTGCCCGCGGCCGCGATTCGTTTGCCGGTTATAACACGATGGCGATTTGCCTCAGCATTCCGAAAACGCTTCTCCCGAACGCGAACAACATCGTGGGATTGTCCGCGGCCACCTTCTATCAGCCGACGGTCCTGGCGAACCTCGCGGCGCGCGCCGTCGTCGAGGGCGGCGACAAGGTCCTGATCGCGGGGAAAATCATTTCGGGCCACAACACAAAGCGGCTTATCATCCGCGCCCTCGGGCCGAGCCTCGCAGCTTTCGGATTGCCTGGAGCAGTGCTCTCAGATCCGACGCTTAAACTCGTTGACAACCAGGGGCAGGTCCTGGCGAGCAACGACAATTGGCAGGACAGCCCTCAGGCTTCGGAAATCTCCAGCCTGGGATTCGCTCCCAAGGATCCGAAAGAGTCGGTCATTCTCGCCGCGCTGCCGGCGGCTGCTTACACCGCGATCGTGGATGGCGCAGGCGGCGCAAAAGGCATCGCAACGGTCGAGGTTTTCGATTTGGAAAACACGCCGCAGGTCGATCGCATGGGTGTGCCTGCCGTGAACGTGGCGCTCGTCCCATTCTCCCGCCGAGATGAATATAACGCCTCGAATCCAGCCGATGACGCGGCAGGCCGCTTCGCCAGCGATATTGTCACGACGCTTCAGAAGCTCGGGACAGACAATACGTCCATCAATATCCTGGCGAATATTGCCGTAACCAAAGGCGATATACTGCGATTGAACTTGAACACTGCGAATACGGGCACCGGCGGGGGCACGAATTCAGCGGCAGCTTTCCCGAACGGACGTCGTCCGAAAGACGATACGATCGATACCGTTTTGACCCTGATTAACAACCGGGTCACGCTCAGTGACAACGTCAATTCAAACGACGTTTCATTCCAGGACGGCTTCCCTTTCTTCGCCAACCCGCAACAGCCGCGAGATTCCGGCATCGACGATAACACGCGGAATTAGATGGTCTCACGACGTCCGCAACGGTTCACGAAAAGGTTAGACCGGATCGAATCAGGTCCTTTCCGTCCCCTGTGTGAGGTTCCTTCAGTCCGCGGAAACCACGAAGCGGTTTCCCTCGCTGTCCTTGAATATGGCGAATTTCCCCCACGGCTGTTTCTGCGCCGGACCTTCGAACTCCACCCCGCGGTCTTTTAATTCTTCGTAGGTCTTGTCGATGTCCTCGCACGAGAACGTCGCGGGCATCATCGAGCCGATCCGTTTCCCATCGCCCTCCATCGTGAAAAGCACCACGCGCGTTTCCGCCTTCGGCACTCGCAATTCAATCCAGCGCTGTTTCTCATCGAACGGCTGGTCCGTGATGATGGTGAACCCGAGTTTATCTGTGTAAAAATCCAGGGCCCGGTTCTGATCGGCGACTGGGATACTGACGAATTTGATTTGTTTGATCATGGCGAAACGACGTTAAGCGCGCCGATTCCTGAACGTCCAGAGAGACTCAACGCAACCGCGCACAAACCAGTGTCCGTTTAACGGTATAGCTCGACCGCTGACGGATTTTCAACCCAACCGGGCACTATTTCGGTGTTCATTCGAACATAGCGAGGCCGCGGCAACAGCACTTAACCCGGCTTTGGGCAGCGGTTTCGTACAGAATCTCGCGAAATTTCCGAGATAGTTGCGATTTTTTGTAAGCCAATGGGGCCGAAGGCCTAACAGGTTAATTCGCCCAAAGGAAAACGATTCGTTAGGGGGGCTGCTAAAGACCGAAAACGACCGCACGCGCGAACTACAATTGTATGGGCAAGTTCCTCGCTTCCCTACTCAGTATAGTTTTTCAACTATTTCTGATCGCCCCAATTTTTGCTAGTGACGATGTTCGCAAGGTCCAGGAAGAACTCCGGAAACGTCACCTCTTTTATGGCAATCCCACCGGCGAAATTACTCCCTCCCTGACGGCTGCCGTCGCCCGCTACCAGGGAATAAAAGGTTTTCCGCGGACCGGCATCATTGACTTTCAAACTCGCGCCTCGCTCGGTGTGGTCCAGCCGGAGCCGCGGATCGCCAGCACACCGATCGTCTTTGAGAGCAGCGAGAGTGTGCGCGGCGCGAACGGCGAGCGGCTTCCGGTCTCACCTTCGTGGGCGTGGTTGGCCGACGAGCGCGCTATCCAGATTGAACGCGCCACCATGGAGGAGAACCATGCCGTAGCTGCCCTCCCCGGCAGCGCTATCGAGACCGTGGCCCCGGCTGAGGCCCCGCCGAAACGCCACCCATCGCATCGCACACGGCAAATCAAGCCACCAAAAGAAACCAATCCTTTCCTGCTCGCGTTCCATAGTATTGATCGGGCCGTAAAGCAGCTGCGCGGCGACGCTGATCCTAAAAAGAAGCGGGTCGCCTCGAGGCGCCTCTGAGCCGCAGACATTCCTTTCGCCGCCTTGTCGCGGCTCCAACGTTTCGCCGTCCGTTTATCGGTATAGTCGCGAACGTTTTCACTTTCTACCTTAACCTTTCTGCTTTTTACTTTTCTGATGCCCCGGTTTCGTGAATCGATCGCGGTCGACGATTACGTCCTCGATGTCCTGATGCGCGACATTGTCGGGCATGATCGCCAGCCCGCGGCCTACCTCGTTTACCTGGCTCTCTATGGACGCAGTGCGCGAAACCGATGGCGTCCGGTTGAGGCAAGCCTTCGCATGCTTGCCGAGGACACCGGTCTGTCGAAGAGCGCCGTGCAAACCGCTCTCGAGTTATTGCGTCGCCGCGAACTCGTCGAAACAAAATCCGAACACGCAACCGCGCTGCCAAGGCATCGCGTCCTTCGCCATTGGCGGAGATGATGAGCAGAAACGCAGGAGGCTAATCTGGAAGGCAGGATGTTCGGAAAAAGCGAGCTGAGCCTGATCCTCTCATGGTTTCCTCGCTTCCAGATTCTGTGTTCCCTTCCTACTTTCCTGATTCATTCCGGTTCGCTAGTCTGCTCGCCTCATGACCGCTACCGCCGAACCCGATGACGCTGCGCCGTTGACCGGCGAGGAACACACACCCGGCTTTCTCGGGCATCCGCGCGGCCTTTGGTTCCTCGCCTTCACGGAAGCGTGGGAACGCTTCTCCTACTACGGCATGCAGTCGCTGCTCGTTCTTTACATGGTGAAGTATCTTCTCCTCCCCGGCCGCATCGAACGCGTCGCAATCTTCGACGCTTTCCGCCGCCTCCCACTCTACAGCGGGCTCGACGGACAGCCGCTCGCTTCCGCGATCTTCGGCACTTACACCGCCGCAGTTTATCTCACCCCGATTTTCGGCGGCTTTCTCGCCGATCGCGTCCTTGGTCGGCGCCGCACGGTTCTCCTCGGCGCGCTGACCATGGCGGCGGGCCATTTCCTGATGGCATTCGAAACCGCGTTTTTATTTGCGCTTCTTTGCCTGGTGCTCGGATGTGGCATGTTCAAGGGCAACATCGCCAGTCAGGTCGGCTCGCTTTACAAACCCGACGACCTTCGCCGCGCCGACGCCTTCCAGATTTTTTACCTAGGTATCAACGCCGGCGTCATCATTTCACCGCTCATCGTCGGGTCGTTAGGCGAAAAAGTCGGCTGGCACTACGGCTTTGCTGCGGCTGGCGTCGGAATGTTGCTCGCGATTGGAATTTATTTGTGGGGCCAAAAATATTTGCGCTCCAGCGACAACGATCCGCGAGTCATGGCAGCCGCGGCGGCTGTCTCGCCAACCGGCAGACCGGCCCGGACAAAGCTGACCAGACGCGATTGGACTTCGGTGATCGCACTCATCCTCCTCATCCCGGTGATGGCGGTGGCGATCGTGCCGAACAACCAGATCTTTAACGCCTACCTTGTCTGGGGCGACCGGCAATTCGATCTGGTCTTCATGGGCAAAACGCTGCCGACCACGTGGCTCGTCACCCTCGACGCCATCGTTAGCGTCAGCTTTCTCGCCCTGGTTGCGATCTTCTATCGCTGGTACGGAAAGCATTACCGCGAGCCCGATGAGGTCAGCAAACTCATCATCGGCTCCGCGTTCTCGATCTGCGGCGCGCTCTGTCTCTTTGTCGCCGCGGCTACGCAGGCGCCCGGGCAAAAAATCGGGCTCTTCTGGCCGGTCGCATTCCATTTCCTGAACAGCATCGCGTTCGCCCATATGTTGCCAATCGGTCTGGCGTTGTTCGCGAAGTACGCGCCGAAATCAATCAACGCGACCGTCATCGGTCTCTATTACCTGGCCTTTTTTGCCGCCAACAGCATGGTCGGCTGGGTCGGCGGTTTCCTTGAGAAATGGCCGACAACTAATTTCTGGCTCCTCCACGCAGCCTTCGCCGCCAGCGCCGGAATTTGCTTCGTCCTGTTTAAATTACTGGTGAGTCGCCGACTCGAAGTAGAGACAGCCTAGCGCTGGGCGACATTGCAAGTCAGAAGCTGTAGCGCCGTCGCTACAACCTGAGGTATTGAACTCGCACACGACGCGGTGAGAATGCGACCTCCCGTGCCCACTTCGATTCCGCTAACCGAAAAACTCCTGATCAACGCCGGCGGCTGGCCCGCCATGAAAGCGGCGCGGGAGATTGTCAAAGCCGGCCGCGTAACCGAGCCGCGTTACGAATCGCCATTGCTCACCGGTTTCGTTCGGGAAGGCGCCAAGAATTTCCGGTCCGGCCTCCGGATCAAGAGCGCGGCGGACGTGGAAAATCTCTGTACCTGTTGGGAATCGCGCTCCAGCGGCAAAATCTGCGGGCATTCGGTCGCCGTCGGCCTCGCGCTCCTCCGGCCAGTCCCGGCGAGTGTTCCCGAACAACCACAAATCGAAGAGGCGCCCGACGTTTCGAAGTTCGTCCCGATCGGAACCGACGGCGCGAAGCCCATGAAGCTCCACCTGGTTTTGCCGCCGATCTTCATGTCGGCCTGGGCGAAAGGGCAGATCATGCTCGTCGTGGAAGCGGAAGTCGCCGGGAACCGCACCCTGGTCTCCGCGTTGCCGAAGAGCGGGACATTCGCTTGCGACGCATCCGACCTCGCCCTGATCGACGGGTTGCGTGCATTCCCCGCCATCTTCTCGAGCGGCATGGCTTCGTCAGCGCGCGATCCGTTTTTGCGGCTCCTTCCTTCGCTACAAAACCATCCCGGCGTCACCTTCGGAAAAGCAGTACCCGCGACGATCTCATCCGTCGTGGTTCGCCCTGAGCTCGAGCTGGAGCAGCGAGAAAATGGCGGTATCACCGTGAAAGCGAAGTCGATGCCGAACACGATGCTGCTCTGGAATACGACAGACGCGTGGCTTTTGCGCAGACACGAATTCGTTAGGTGCGCCGAGGCCTTGCCGGCCGGCGCCGCACAACTGCTCGATCGGCCGCTCGAGCTCGAAGGCGACCGCGCCACTCAATTTCTTGCGTTCGATTTGCCGCGATTGCGCGAAGCCTTCGATATCAACGTCGGCGAAGGCTTGCGTCTGCCCGAAGTCGTCTACGCCACGCCCGCAATCGATTTGCGGCTGGCGGGCACGCTCAACAGCCTCACCGGTGAGCTCCTTTGCACCTACGGCAATCGCCCCGCGTTCAAAGCCGCGACCAACGAACAGGACCAATTTGTTTTTCGCGATCCGGAAAACGCCGACCGCATTCTGCTGCGAAATATTCCAGCGGAGCGCGCCGCCGTCGCGCGACTCGAGCGCGTTGGGTTCGCCCGGACCGACGCCGCCGGGTTCGTGCTCTATGGCCAACCTGAAGTCGTGCGTTTTTTCGCCGCCGATTACCCGAAATTCCAGCGCGATTGGAAAGTCACCCTGACCGCGCAGGTCCAGAAATGGACCAGCGAAATCGAGCGCGTCACGCCAAAGCTGGAGATTGTCGGATCCGGGGTGGACTGGTTCGAGGTCCGTTACTCGCTCATTGCGCCCGGCGGTCAGGAATTCTCGAACGCAGAAATCCAGCAATTGCTCCGCTCCGGCCGAAACCAGACGCGGCTCAAAAATGGCCGGCTCGCAGTCATCGATTCCGCCGGGCTCGAAGATTTCGAGCAGGTCATTCGCGATTGTGATCCGGCGCAGACGCAGCCCGGCCTTTACCGGATCAATCGCGCCCACGCGCCCTACGTTGAAGAAACCGCGCGCGAGCTCGGATCGGCCATCGCCGATCGGCGCGAAGCATTGAAGAAATTCATTACGAGCGCGACCGCGCCGGTGGCTAACGCAAAGGACAAACTCGGATCGCTCGCGGCAATCTTACGGGAATACCAGGTCACGGGCTTTGAATGGCTGACCCGGCTCGCCGCGAACAATCTTGGCGGCATCCTCGCGGACGAAATGGGCCTGGGTAAAACCGTGCAGACCCTCGCGTTTCTTCGCGCGCAAAAGAGTTCTTCGGTAGGGCGAGATGCCGTCGAGCCTGCCCGGCCCGCGCTGATCGTTTGCCCAACATCGCTGGTTACCAATTGGCAGAATGAAGCGGAGAAGTTCACGCCCGAATTGAAAACACTCGTGCTCGAAGGAGCGAACCGCGCCGCGCTCTTCAGCTCGATAGATTCTTCGGACATCGTCATCACCAGCTATGCCCTGCTGCGTCGCGATATCGATGCGCTCCGAGAAATCGAGTTTGCCACCGTTGTGCTCGACGAAGCGCAGCACATCAAAAATCCCGAGACCCAGAATGCGCAGTCCGCCTTCGCGCTCCGAGCGAAGCACCGTTTCGTCCTCACCGGCACACCGATGGAAAATTCTGTGCGCGATCTTTGGTCGATCATGAATTTCGCGCTCCCCGGCTATCTCGGACCACACAAAGACTTCCGCGAGCGCTACGAGCTCCCGCTCGCACGCGGCGCCGCGCCGGACGTCCAACGCCGATTGTCGCGCCGGTTGCAGCCATTCCTGCTGCGACGCAAGAAACGCGACGTCGCGAAAGATCTTCCCGAGAAAATCGAACAGGTCGTCCCGTGCAGCCTAACGAATAGTCAGCGCAGCGCCTACGACGCGCTCCTGCGGGAAATCCAGGGCGGCCTCCGCAGCGCAACGAAAGGCGCAAAGCCAAACGCCGGCGTCCAGCGGATGAAAATGCTGACAGGTCTGCTCCGCCTGCGTCAGGTCTGTTGCGATCTCCGTCTCGTCGGCCTCGAGAAAGAAGACCCTTCGGCCAAGCTCGACCTGCTCGACGAGCTCCTCGGCGAAGCAATTGATGGCGAGCACCGCGTCCTCGTCTTCAGCCAGTTCGTCTCGATGCTGCATCTCGTCCGCGACCGGCTCGAGGAACGCAAACTTTCCTATTGCTACCTCGACGGTTCGACGAGGCAAAGGCAGGAAGAGGTGAACCGCTTTCAGGATGATGCCACCATTCCGGTTTTCCTGATCAGCCTGAAAGCCGGCGGCGTCGGCCTCAATCTCTCCGCCGCCGACACCGTGATCCACTTCGATCCCTGGTGGAACCCCGCCGTTGAAGCCCAGGCGACCGACCGCGCCCACCGCATCGGCCAGACCCGAGTCGTGACCGCTTACAAACTCATCACCCGCGACACCGTCGAAGAAAAAATCCTAAAACTTCAGGAGAAAAAACGCGCCGCCATCGATGCCGCCATCGACAGCGAAGAACCGTTAATGAACGGCCTCTCGAGCGAAGAACTCGAAGAACTATTGGCCTAGCGACAGTGTCGACGGTTGGGTGCCATACTCCGCCGAGGCCACCGATCGAGCCCACCGCATCGGCCAGACCCGCGTCATCACGCTTACGAACTCATCCCAAGGGACACCGTCGAAGAAAAAATCCTAAAACTTCAGGAGAAAAAACGCGCCGCCATCGACGCCGCACTCGACAGCGAAGAGCGGCTGATGAACGGCCTCTCGACCGAAGAACTCGAGCAGTTATTGTCGTTAGAAGAAGCTGCGGGAGCACTCGAATATCGCACAATACCCTATGGACATAGCGACCTCGGCCGACATCAGAATGCTCGTCGACCGGTTTTACGGCAAGGTAAACCGCGACGCATTGCTGGCGCCGATTTTTAATGAAGTCGCCGGAGTCGATTGGCCGTCGCATCTGGCGACCCTCTATGCTTTTTGGGAGACAATCCTCCTGGGTAGCGGGACCTACCAGGGCGCGCCGTTCCCGAAACATTCCGTCCTGCCGGTTGAAAAGGCGCACTTCGATCGCTGGCTCGAATTGTTCCTCGCTACCGTGGACGAGAACTTCTCCGGACCGAAAGCGGAGGAAGCGAAAGGGCGCGCACTCAGTATCGCCGATACCTTTGCGCGTCGAATGGGCGTGCTGCCACCACGGACCGTCTTGCTCCAGCCGTAGCGTCGGCCCTTGCGGCATTTGGTTGTAGCGGCGGTCTATGACCGTCGATCTTCTCAGCGAATTCGAGGCGCCTCGATTACTTCGATTCGCACAGTTTCTGGAAACGCGGGTCACTCCGAATCGGGTTCCAGATTGGATCGGCCCGGAGGAGGGCGGTGGTGATGCAATCGTTTCCGGGTTTTTGGAGGAGATTGCCCAGGAGCAAGATGGCGTCGTCGGCCTGGCCGAGTTGCGCGCGGGCGATCGCGATCGCCAGTTCGAGGGTCGGGCCGGCATAGGCGTCCTTCGCGATTTTATCCTGCAGCATCGCCGCGTACTGATCGACGGCAGCGCGGTTGCCGAGGGTGCCTTCGACCATCATCAGGTCTTCGATGTAGCCTTCGCCGACGCTTTGCTGCCGCAACGCCACCATTTCGTCTCGCCCTTGGGTCAGGTCGCGCGTCCCGCCGTCGATGTCGCCGGCCAGCCGCTTGGCCAGGCCGAGATGAGTGCGATAGGCGGCCCGCAAACTACCGGGCACCGAATCACCCGTCGCGAGCAGGCCATTCAGGAGGGTGACGGCGTCCGCGAACTTCCCGGTACACATAAACTGGGTGTAGCGCGGCTGGATGACCTCGGGCTCGCCCGCATTTACGGTCAGTCGTTCGATTAGTCGTCCCGCTGCGGCGAAATCGCCGGCGGCCTGGTAAAGCATCGCTTTCTCTGCAAGGAGGTTTTGGTTGTCGGGCAGAATCGCGAGAGCGCGATCGATTGCGGCGTGGGCGTCGGTGAATCTGCGCAGGCAGCGATAGGTTTCCGCCTGTTCCGAGAAGGTGAGCGGGTTGCGCGGGTCGAGCTGGGTCAACTGCGTGTGGATCGCGAGCGCTTCGTCCCACCTGCCTTGGCGGCGTTTCACGAAGCCGGAGAATTCCAGCGACATCACGCGATTAACCCCTCGCTCAATCGCCTCTTCGAAAGCCTGGAGGGCACCTTCGAAATCGTTCAAGGCGCGATAGCGGTAGAGTCCGAGGGCGAACCAGGAGTCGCCCAGGTCTGGCTGCAATTTCATAGCGACGTCGAGGGCGTGCTTCGCCCCGGCCAGCCGCTCGGCGGTCGGATCATAGGTCGCGTAATTCAGTGTCTCGACAGCGGACAGGCTCGCCCAGGCAAGCGCGAAGCTCGGATCCAGCTCTACGGCACGCGAGTACGCCTGCGTCATCTTGTGCAGATTGTCCGGCGAGAGGCTGGGGTCGTTCCAAAGGGCGAGGCCGCGGAGGTAGGCGTCGTACGCTTCGGGGTTGTCCGTCGGCCGTTGGGCGACGGCTTGTTGTTCGCGGCTGGAAAGCTTCACCCGCAGGGCTTTCGCCACCGTTCCCGCGATGTCGCTTTGCACGGCAAAGATGTCCGCGAGTTTCCGATCGTAAACCTCGGCCCAGACGTGTCCGTCGGTCAGCGCGTTGATCAGCTGCACGTTGACTCGGACCTGGTCGCCGACCTTCTGGACACTTCCTTCGAGGACGAACCCGACGCCGAGTTGTTTTGCGATCTCCAGCAGGTTTTCGGGCGAGCTTTTGTAACGCTGCGTCGATGTGCGCGAGATCACTTTCAAGTCA